>DASXAW010000082.1:0-14684 GCA_036406535.1 Gaiella sp. | reverse complement strand
GCGCCGCGGATAGCCTCGCGCGGTGACGGAGATCGTCCTCCACGACGAGCCCTTCGCGGCGACGCGACATCCACGGCTCGGCTACGCGATGGCGACCGCGGCCGCGGGGCTGTTCGCGATCAACGGGACGGTCTCGAAGGTCATCCTCACCTCCGCCGACATGACGAGCCTGCGGCTCACGGAGCTGCGCACGACGGGTGCGTTCCTCGGTCTCGCAGCGTTCATCGCGCTGACGTCGCCTCGCCGCCTCCGGATCCGACGGGCCGAGATCGGCCTCCTCGTCTTCTACGGCATCGTCGGCTTCGCGCTCGTCACCTGGCTCTACTTCGTGGCGATCGAGCGCCTCCCGATCGGGATCGGCCTCCTGCTCGAGTTCACCGCGCCCGTCCTCGTCGCGCTCTGGGCGCGGGTGATGTGGCACGAGCACGTCCGCCGCCGGGTCTGGGCGGCGCTCGCACTCGCGCTCGCCGGCCTCACGCTCGTGGCGGAGGTCTGGGAAGACGCGCGGCTCGACACCGTCGGGGTCGCCGCCGGGCTCCTCGCGTCGGGGGCGCTCGCGACGTACTTCCTCGCCGGCGAGCACGCGACGGGCCGCCGGGATGCGCTCTCGCTCACGTGCATCTCGCTGGGCGTGGCGGCGGCTTTCTGGGCCGTCGTGCAGCCGTGGTGGGGATTCCCGTTCGAGGAGCTCTGGGAATCGGTCTCCCTCCAGGGCGCCCTCGAGTCGACGACCGCGCCGGTCTGGCTGCTCTCGCTCTGGATGATCGTGCTCGGGACGATCCTTCCGTTCGCGCTCTCGCTCGGTGCGTTGCACCACCTCCCGGCGACGCGCGTCTCGATCGTCGCGATGGTCGAGGTCGTGCTGGCGTCGATCGTCGCCTGGGTCTGGCTCAAGGAGACGCTCTCCGCGGCGCAGCTCGCCGGCGGCGCCGTGGTCCTGACGGGGATCGTGCTCGCGCAGACCTCCCGTTGAGAGAGCGGGCAGTACCCTTTGGCGGCGTGAACGTCAGGCGTGTCCTCTTGGCCTCCCCGCGCGGCTACTGCGCGGGGGTCGAACGCGCCGTCGAGACCGTCGAGCGCGCGCTCGAGCACTACGGCGCGCCGGTCTACGTCCGGAAGCAGATCGTCCACAACCTCCACGTGGTGCGGGAGCTCGAGGCGCGGGGAGCCGTCTTCGTCGACGACGAGCGCGACGCGCCGCGCGGCGCGACGGTCGTCTACTCCGCGCACGGCGTCGCCCCCTCGGTACGCGCGAACTCCGTCGCGCTCGACCACGACGTGATCGACGCGACCTGCCCGCTCGTGACGAAGGTCCACGTCCAGGCGAAGCGCTACGCGGCCGACGGCTACACGGTGCTGCTGATCGGGCACGCCGGGCACGAGGAGGTCGTCGGGACGATGGGCGAGGCGCCCGACTCGACGATCCTCGTGCAGGACGTCGCCGAGGCCGAGGCGCTTGAGCTCCCGGCCGGCGCAAGGCTCGCGTACGTCACGCAGACGACGCTCTCGGTCGACGAGACCGCGGAGATCATCGCGACGCTCCGCCGGCGCTTCCCGCACGTCGTCGGGCCGCGGCGGGAGGACATCTGCTACGCGACGTCCAACCGCCAGTGGGCGGTGAAGGACCTCCTCGCGCACATCGACGCCCTGCTCGTGATCGGCTCGCGCAACTCGTCGAACTCGAACCGGCTGGTCGACGTCGCCCGTGCGGCCGGCGTGCCCGCCCAGCTGATCGACGACGAGAGCGAGATCGACGAAGCCTGGCTCGCCGGCGCGGAGACGGTCGGCATCACGTCGGGCGCCTCGGCGCCGGAGCACCTCGTGAGCCGGGTGTGCGACTGGTTCCGCGCCCGCGGCGTCGAGGACGTCCAGCCGTTCCGGATGGTCGACGAGGACGTGACGTTCCGGCTGCCCGTCGAGCTCCGCCGCGAGCTCGAGCTCGCCGCCGCGCGGCCGGACTGAGGCGAGCGACGCTCAGCCGCCGGCGAGTCGTCGGCTCTGAAGCAGGACGGCGCTGACCACGCCCGCGAGGCACATGGACACCGCCATGAGGAGGCTGGCGTCGTCGAAGCCGTCGACCGTGGCGTCTCGTGTCGTGGGGTCGCCGTAGAGCACGGAGCCGACAGTCACGACGAAGACCGCGCCGGCGTACCGGAACATGTTGATCACGCCGGCCGCCTCGCCGGCCATGTCGTCTGGCACGGCCACCATGCCCGCCGCCGAGGTCGTCGAGAATGTGGCGCCGACGCCGACCCCGGTGAGCACCATCGGCAGCCAGAGGTCGGACTCGCTGGTCGAGGCGTCGAATCCGGAGAACACGGCGAAGCCCGCCGCCGCGACGAGCAGCGAGACGGCGACGGGCCAGCGATAGCCGATGCGATCGGCGAGCCGACCGCCGATGATCGAGAAGAAGAACATCGTGATGCCATACGGCAGCAGCACGACGCTCGTGCGGAGGGCGGAGTAGTCGAACGTCTCCGGCGCCTGCACGTAGAGGTTGAAGAAGTAGAGGAGGCCGATGAGCCCGACGGCGTTGCCGAACGTCGCCAGGTTGCCGCCGAGGAATCCCCGGATGCGCAGCAGGCGGAGGTGGACTATTGGACGAGCACGGCGCAGCTCGACGACCACGAAGACGGCGAGGAGCAGGACCCCTGCGGCGAAGACCACGAGGAAGGTCGGAGAGGCCCACCCCCAGTCGGTGGCCCGCTCTATCGCCAGCACGACCAGGAAGAGCCCGGTGGTCAGCAGGACGGCGCCGGGGACGTCGATCCGACCGCCCCGCCCCGGCGCCAGCCCGCGCAGCATCATCCGCGAGAGCACGAGCGCGACGCCGAGGAACAGCAGGTCCGCCCAGAACATCAGCCGCCAGTCGAGCACGTCGGTGAAGAAGCCCCCGTAGAGCGGGCCGACGGCGAACGAGATGCCTCCGATCGCGCCCCAGATGCCGATTGCCGTGCCCCGCTCCGCGGGGGCGAAGGCCTCGCTGATGATCGCGATGGTGCCCGGCATCAAGAGAGCCGCCCCGGTTCCCTGCAGCGTCCGACCGACGACGACCACCCAGATGTCCGGGGCGGCCGCGACGCAGATCGAGCCGGCGGCAAACACGAGCACGCCCGCCGCGAAGGCGCGCTGCTCGCCGAAGACGTCGCCGAGCTGACCGCCCACCGTGACCAGCGCGGCAACCGCGAGCAGGTACGCGTTCACCGCCCAGGTCAGGGAGCTCGCCGACGCGTCGAGCTCTTCGCCGATCGCAGGAAGCGCGGTGTTGATGGCCGTGGTGTTGACCGCGATGACCCCGAGCGCCAGGCACACGGTGGCCAGCACGCCCCACCGGCTCGGCGCGGCTGGCGCAGCGTCCGCCCCAACCACGGTCACGCCGGGATCGTATGCCACCGGCGGAGCGGGATGACGCCCTGGGCGGAGAGCCTGTCTCAGGCCTTCGCGATCGTCGTCACGTCGTCGGCGCCGGCCTCGAGCGACGTCGCCAGCGTCTCCGAGCGGATCCAGTCGCCGTGCACGAGGAGGTCGGCGTCGCGGGACGGGATCCTCAGCGAGATCCGGTCCGACAGCTCCAGCCCCGACTGCTTGCGAAGCGCGTTGACGTGCCGGATCAGCTCGTAGACGCGCCGCTCGCGGTCGAGCTCCTCGTCGACGTGCGTGTCGAGTGCGACGGTGACGCCGTCCTCGGCCGCCACGGCCCAGCCTTCCTTCCCCGCCCGCTCGACGAGCACCTCGTCGGGCCCGAGCTCGTGACCGGCCGCACGAAAGCGCCCCTCGCCGAGCTCCTCGAACGCACCGGCGCGAAGGGCATCCCGCACCGCTCCGAGCTCGCGCCCCAGCTTGGGGCCGAGCACGGGGAGGTTCGGCTTCACGACGAGCTCTGCCTCGACCGTTCCGAAGCGGACGTCCTTTACGCGCAGCTCGTCGCGGATCTCCGCGGCCTGGGCCTTCGCCCGTCCCGCGCCTTCGACCACCAGGGTGCGAAGGGGCTGCTGCACCTTGAAGCCCGCAGCCTGCCGCGCCTGGTGCCCGAGCGCGACGATACGTCGCACGTCGCCGACCTCGGCGAGCAGGGTCTCGTCGGGCTCGCTGTCCTCGGGCCAGCCGGCCAGGTGGACGCTCGGCGGGGCGTCCGCGCACGCGTCGCGGACGAGCACCTGCCACAGGTGCTCTGAGAGAAACGGCATCACGGGGGCGATCACGCGGAGCGCCTGCGCGAGCGCGTGCCAGAGCGTCCGCAGCGCGATCTCGTCCCCTTCCCAGAACCGTCGCCGCGAGCGGCGGATGTACCAGTTGGAGAGGTCGTCGACGTACGCCTCGAAGGCGCGGATGACGTCGACGGTCAGCCATCGCTCGTAGCCGGACGTCGCGTCGCGGAGGAGCTGGCTCGTGCGCGCGACGAGCCAGTGGTCGAGTGGCTGGAGCTCGGCGTCGGGCCCGCGCTCGAGGTCCGCGAGCCGTGGCACGAACCCCTCGACGTTCGCGTACTGGACGAGGAAGGTCGCGGAGTTCCAGAGCGTGAGGAGCTTCCGCTGGATCTCGTGGGCGGGGCCGAAGCCGAACAGGAGGTTTCGGTCCGGCGGCTGCGCGCAGAACTGCCACCGCATGACGTCCGCGCCCATCCGTGCGAACGCGTCGGGGGCGTCGATCGTGTTGCCCCACGAGCTGTGCATCTCACGCCCCTTCTCGTCGAGCATCTTCTCGTAGCCGAGCACCTTGCGAAACGGCGCTCGCCCGGTGAGGACGACCGACATGAAGAGCTGCGAGTAGAACCAGAGGCGGATCTGCTCGCGCATCTCCGAGACCCAGTCCGCGGGGAACCACTGCTCCCAGTAGGCGTGGTCTGGGAGGTCGGCCCGGGTCAGGCCGCGGGCGGCGCCGGTCGCGTAGCCCTCGGGCACGTACGCCGGGCTCTCCCAGCCGAGCGTCGAGAACGGGACGATGCCCGCGTCGAGCCACACGTCCCCCACTTCCGGGATCCGCTCGACCTCGACACCGCATTCCTCGCAGCGGATGCGGATCGCGTCGATCCACGGCCGACGCAGCTCCTCGAGACCCTCGACCGGCGCGGTCGCGCGCTCCAACAGCTCCGCCTTCGAGCCGACCACGTTCAGGTGCCCGCACTCGCACGGGTAGAACGGGAGCGGTAGCCCGTAGTAGCGACGGCGCGAGATGTTCCAGTCGCCCATGTTGCGCAGCCAGTCGTCCATGCGCTTGCCCATGTAGGCGGGCGTCCACTCGACCGTCCCGTTCGCGTCGAGCAGCGGCTGCCGGAGGTCGCCCACGGCGATCAGCCAGTCGTCGGTGACGCGCCAGATCAGCGGGGTGTCGCAGCGCCAGCAGTGGGGGTATCGGTGGAGGACCGTGCCGGCCTCGAGCAGGAACCCCTGCTCTGCCAGGCGACCCACGATCTGGTCGGCGGCCTCGCTCGTCGACATCCCGTGCAGCCACCCGTACGCGTCGTAGAAGCGGCCCGCCTCGTCGACGGGCGACAGCACCGGCAGGTCGTGGAGCTGCCCGAGCTCGAAGTCCTCCTGGCCCGCGCCGGGCGCGATGTGGACGATGCCCGTTCCCTCCTCGAGCGAGACCTCGTCCCAGGGAATGACGCGGTGCTCGACCTCGCCGCCGGGGCCGAGGTCGTCGAAGGGACCGCGGTAGCGAAGGCCGACGAGCTCCTCGCCGGGTGCGCGCGTGGCGAACCGCTCGTCCGGATACCTGGCGACGGCGACCCACTCGCCGTTCTCGCGGCGCCCGTACTCGGCGTCGGGCTTCACCGCCGCCGCGACGTTCGCGGGCAGCGTCCAGGGGGTCGTCGTCCAGACGACGAGCGCCTCGTTCGGTCGCTCGAGCAGCGGGAATCGGACGAAGAGCGACGGGTCGCTCCGCTCCTGGTAGACGCCCGCCTGGGTGAGCTCGTGCTGCGACAGCGAGGTACCGCAGCGGGGGCACCACTCGGTCGAACGGTGTCCGAGATAGAGCCAGCCGCGTTCGTGGACGAGCCGCAGGAACCGCCAGATGTACTCGATGTTCGTGTCGCTGAACGTGAAGTAGTCGGCTCCCCAGTCCATCCACTGACCGAGCCGCGTGGACCCCTCGGTGAGCGCGCGCGACGAGCGGACGACCACGTCCCGGCACCGCCGGGCGAACTCGGCGAGGCCGTACTCCTCGATCTCGCGCTTCGAGTTGAGACCGAGCTCGCGCTCGACTCCTACCTCGATCCAGAGCCCCTGGCAGTCGAAGCCGTTCTGGTAGCGCTGGTGGTAGCCGCAAAGCGCCTTGTAGCGCTGGAAGACGTCCTTCAGCGTCCGCCCCCAGGCGGTGTGGACGCCGAGGACCATCCTGTTCGCCGTGACGGGCCCGTCGACGAAGCTGAACCGCGGGCCCTCTGCGTTCCGCTCACGGAGCCGTTCGAACGTCGATTCGCGCTCCCAGAGAGCCAGGATCTCGCGCTCCAGGGCGTCGTGATCCGGCTTGTCCGGGAGGGCTGCGAACATGGCGCGATTCTAGGGAAGGAGTTTTGGGCGTCCGTCGTTGAGGAAACTGAGACACTTCGACACCACCGAAAACGGAAGGAAGCAATGGCCCTCGAAGTAACGACCTCGACCTTCGACGCGGAGGTCCTCCAGAGCGACAAGCCCGTCCTCGTGGACTTCTGGGCGGAATGGTGCGGCCCGTGCCACGCCGTCGCTCCCGTTCTCGACCGCATCGCGGCCGAGCGTGAGGACGAGCTGAAGCTCGTCAAGGTCAACATCGACCAGGAGCACGAGCTCCAGCAGCGCTACGGCGTCGCCTCGATCCCCACGCTGATCCTGTTCCGCGACGGGGAGCCCTCCGCGGCCGTGATCGGCGCGCAGCCGAAGGGCGCGATCGAGCGCTCGCTCGGCCTCGTCGCCGCCTGACCCTCTTCCCCGCACTCCCTCCCCTCGCATCGGGCCCGGTACAGCCGGGCCCGGTGTCGGGGCGGGTCAGTAGGCGCGCGGCTCGCGCTCTGCGCGCCAAGCGGCGAGCGCGTCACCGACCGTCTTGAAGGCGAGCTCGTCGGCGCCGGGCAGCTCGCCCGCCGCGAACCAGCGCAGCTCCGCAACGTCGTCCGCCGCCACGGGCTCCCCCTCGTCGACCTCGACGGCCCAGTACAGGTTCAGCGTCGCCACCGCATCCGGCGTCTCGCCGTAGACGTCCATCCAGACGCCGACGAACCGCATCGGGCCGGCGACGAGACCGGTCTCCTCGAGCAGCTCGCGGCGCAGGCCGTCGAGCGGGTGCTCCCCCTCCTCCAGGAAGCCGCCGGGACAGTCCCAGAGCCCGAGGTACGGCTCCACTGCGCGGCGTGCGAGGAGAAGGCGGCCCTCGGCATCCTCGACGAGCGCGCTCACGCACGGCGCCGAGTTCGCGTAGTACGTCGAGCCGCACCCCGGACAGTGGAGCTGCGTGTCCTCGTGCTCGAGCCTCGTGGCGCAGCGCGGGCAGAAGGTCCAGCCATGGAGGAGCGCCATCGCACCGCTACCGTATCCGCGTGAGCCCGCGGCACGTCCCGGCCTCGGTGACCGAGCTCTCGCGCGTCGGTCTGCTCGCGTCTCTTCCCGGTCAGACGCTCACCCGACTCGCCGAGCGGATGCACCGCGAGGAGGTGCCCGCCGGACGCACCATCGTCTCGGAAGGGGACGGCGGCGACCGCTTCTACGTGCTCCTCTCGGGGCTTGCCGCCGTCACGCAGTCCGACCGGGGCGCGCGCGGAGTGCTCCGGCCGGGCGAGACGTTCGGCGAGGTCGCGCTCGCGATGGGGATCCCGCGCACGGCGACGGTGACGACCATGACTCCGTCGGTCGTCGCGAGCTGCGACCGCGAGACGTTCGACGAGCTACTCCGCCCGCTCTTCGCGGACGAGGCCTAGGCCTCAGTACTCGTCGCGCGCTACACGCACCGCGCCCGCCGACCAGAACGCGGCGACCCACACGACGACGGCCAGGGCAGCCGCTGCGAGGGGCGCGCCTTCGTCCGCGCCGGTGACGCGATCGAGAGCCGGCAGCAGCATGAGGTCGCCGAGCGTCTCGCTTGCCGCGCTCACGAGCCCGAGAAGCGGCGCGGCGGCGAAGGCGAAGAACAGCGAGATCGCGACTGCGGCGCCGTTCGAGCGGAGAAGCGAGCCGATCCCCATCGCGATCACCGCGAACACCGTCGGCCAGAGGAGGCACGTCCAGACGACGTCGCCGAGCTCGCTCGGCTTCACGGTCGCCTCCCCCTTGCTCGGCAGGATGTAGACGAGCGCGATGCCTATGACGAGCGCGGGCACGAGCGCCAGCAGGACCGCGGCGACGAGCGCGAGGGTCCGGGCCGCGTACATGGCCAGCCTGCGCACGCCGGTGAGCACGAGGTACCGCATCGTTCCCTGGGCGACGTCGTACGAGCCGGCGAGCGCCCCGATCACGATCGCGCCGACGCCGCCGAGCAGGAAGACGGCGCCCGACACCCCGTCGAGCATCGGCTGACCGCCGATCGACGGATTGCGCCCAGGCCGCAGCGTGTGGACGATGAGCAGCACGACCGCGACGACCACGACTGCGGCGAGCGTCACTCCGACCGTGCCGAGGAAGCTTCCCCTGCGCCCGACGATCGTCCGGAAGAGCGCCCGCGTCATGCCTGCCCCCCGTCGTCCGCGTCGTCGCCGTGCCGACCGGTGATCTCGAGGAAGCGCTCCTCGAGCGACTCCCGTCGCTGGACGACCTCCGCGACGCCGATCCCCGCCTCGACGAGCGCCCGGGTGAGCGCGATCGAGCTCTCGTCGTCGACCCGCTCGAGCGTCACGTCGAGCGTGCGCGGCTCGGATGCCGCGACGCCGGCGACGAACCGGAGCGTGCCGAGGACGGCACGAGCACGGTCGGCATCGTCGACCCGCACTCGAACGGTCGTCGCGCCCCCCGCGACGAGCTCCGCCACGGTGCCGTGGACGACGAGCGAACCCGACTGGACGATCGCGATGTCGTCCGCGATCTTCTCGACCTCGTCCAGCAGGTGCGAGGAGATGAACACCGTCCGCCCGTCCTCCTCGACGAACGAGCGGATCATCTGCCTGAACTCCACCATCCCGGCCGGGTCGAGACCGTTCGACGGCTCGTCGAGGATCAGGAGCTCGGGATCGGTGAGCAGGCTCCGCGCGACGCCGAGCCGCTGGCGCATGCCCAGCGAGTACTTCTTCACCGGGACCCCGGCTGACCGGCTCAGGTCGACGCGCTCGAGCGCCGCATCGATCCGGCCGAACGCCTCACGACCGACGAACCCGGCGGCCACCTCGAGGTTCCGCCGGCCGGTGAGGTACGGGTAGAAGCGTGGCTCCTCGACGATCGCCCCGACGCCCGCGAGCGCATGGCGGACGTCCTTCGGCACCTCGCGGCCGCGCACCTGGATCATCCCCGCGGTGACGCGCGCGAGGCCGAGCATGCAACGGATCAGCGTCGTCTTGCCCGAGCCGTTCGGCCCGAGCCAGCCGAGGCAGCGGCCGCGCGGGACGTCGATCGTGACATCGTCGACGGCGACCGTCCGGCCGAAGCGCTTCGTCACGCCGGAGAGCCGGATGATCGGCTCGGCTGTGCTCATGCGACCTCTTCCATCACCGCATCGGAGAGTCGCGGCCATGCGTCCTTCGCCCAGTCGCCGAACTCGCGCCCCGTCAGAACGGCGCACGCGAGCCCGCGCTCCGGGTCGACCCACAGGAACGTCCCGCTGCCGCCGAAGTGGCCGAAGGTCGCGGGGGACGTGCGCGAGCCCGACCAGTGCGGCGACTTCTCGCCCTTCAGCTCGACGCCCAGGCCCCAGTCGAGAGGGCTGAAGCGGCCGTAGTCCGGCAGGACGCCGTCGAGGCCCGGGAACTGCACGCGGACCATCTCGGCATGCGTCTCGTCGGCCACGAGCCGCGGAGCGAGCAGCTCGCGCGCGACCGCGAGCACGTCCGCCAGGGCCGCGTGCATCCCGGACCCGGGATGGCCGTCGGGGGCGAGCGCGAGGCCGAGCGGCTCGACGACCGCCGCGCGCACGTACTCGGCGAACGGCATCTCCGCGCGTTCCGCGAGGTGGTCGCCGAGCACCCGGAAGCCCTCGTTGGAGTAGATCCGGCGCCGACCCGGCGGGGCGATCGGCGCGTTTCCCTCGAACGGCAGGCCGGACGTGTGCGCGAGGAGGTGCCGCACGGTCGCGCCCGGCGGCCCGGCCGGCTCGTCGAGGTCGAGCACCCCCTCCTCGGCGGCGACGAGCGCGGCGAGCGCGCTGACGGGCTTCGACACGGATGCGAGGCGCACCGGGTGAGCCGTGTCCCCGCGCGTCGCCACGTCGCCCGCCGCCCTCGTGACCCCGGCGGCGGCGAACGGGACGTCCCAGGCGTCGATCTGGTGCAGGGCGTCCACTCCGGGCGATACTAGGCCCCCATGGATCGACGGCTCGTGAGTGGGCACTCGCCGTACGAGGGCGTCGCGGGCTTCTCGCGGGCCGTCGTCGCGGGAGACCGCGTGCACGTGGCGGGCACCGCGCCGATCCCGCCGGACGGCTCACCGCCTCCGGACGACGCCTACGAGCAGGCCGCCCTCTGCCTGAGGATCATCGGCGAGGCGCTGGAGCGCGCCGGCTCGGGCCTCGAGCACGTCGTGCGCACGAACATCTACGTCACCGACCCCGTGCACTGGGACGCGGTCGCGCGCGCCCACGGAGAGACCTTCCGCGAGACCCGGCCGGCCGCCACCTGCGTCGTCTCACGTCTGCTCGACGACACCTGGAAGGTCGAGATCGAGGCGGAGGCGGTCCTGCCGTGAAGCAGGTCGTGCCGTCCTCGATCACGGGGCTCGAGGGCGTCGCCGCCGCGAGCGTCGTCGAGCACCGCTTCGGCACGGGCGCGCCGTACACGCTCGGGGTCGAGGAGGAGTACATGCTCCTCGACCCGGAGAGCTTCGACCTCGTGCAGCACATCGAGACGGTGCTCGACGCGGTCGAGGGCGACGCCCTCGGCGAGCGGATCAACGCCGAGCTGATGCAGTCGGTGCTCGAGATCGCGACCCCCGTCTGCGCGACGGCAGGAGACGTGATGAGGGAACTCTCCATGCTCCGGAGCTACGTGCGGGACGTCGGGCGTGACCACGGCCTGCGCGTCGGCTCGGCCGGCACGCATCCGTTCAGCCTCTTCGAGCGTCAGCGGATCACCGCGAAGGACCGCTACCACGCGCTCATCGACCAGCTGCAGTACGTCGCCCGGCGGGAGCTGATCTTCGGCATGCACGTCCACGTCGCCGTGGACGACCCCGACAAGGCGATCCAGATCGTGAACGGCCTCCTGCCGCACCTGGCGCCGCTCCTCGCGCTCTCGGCGAGCTCGCCGTTCTGGCGCGGAGAGGCGACCGGGCTCGCGTCGAGCAGGCAGATCGTCTTCTCCGCGTTTCCCCGCTCGGGCCCGCCGCCCCGCTTCCGCGACTACGCCGACTACGCGTCCGTCGTCGGCCAGCTCGAGCGGACCGGCTGCATCGCGGACTACACGCACATCTGGTGGGACATTCGCCCGCATCCCAAGTGGGGCACGATCGAGGTGCGGATCTGCGACGCCGTCACGCGGGTCGAGGACGCGGTCGCGATCGCCGCGTATTGCCAGGCGGTCGTGAAGCTCCTCTCGGAGCGCTACGACGCAGGCGAAGAGATCCCGAGCCACCACCGGATCCTCACGAGCGAGAACAAGTGGCTCGCCGCCCGCTACGGGCTCGACGCGCCGGTCATGGACCTCGCGACCGGCCGCCGGATCCGGATCCCGGTGAAGAAGCTCGTGCGCCGGACGCTCCGTGAGCTCGAGCCCCACGCCCGCGAGCTCGGCTCGGAGCGCGAGCTCGAGGGGATCGAGGCCATCCTCGGCCGTGGCAACTCGGCCGAGGCCCAGCTCCGCGTCTTCAACGCGAACCGCGACATCGTCGAGGTCGTGCGCGGGATCGCGGACGCGACCGAGGCGCTGCCCGCGGGCACTCCCACGCCCGCGGGCTAGCGCCTGTGTCGGCTACGCCAGGGTGACGGCGAAGGTCTTCGTGTCGACTCTCGCGAGCTGATGCCCGTCGGCGCCGACGAGTGAGAGGGCGCCGGGCTTCACGGTCAGCTGCGCCTGCTCGAGGATCGTCTGCGCCTCTCCCTTCCAGGGAAGGTCGATGCAGCGCGCGGTGCGCGTCCGCGTGTTGAGCGCGTGGACGAACGCGTGAGAGGCGCCGCCGTTGTAGAGCGTGTACGCCCACGTCCGGTCGGGGCTCCACGCGCGGTACATCGCGATCCCGCTCATCTGCTCGTCGGGCTCGGTCCTGTCGACGATCGCGCCCGGCTCGAGCCGCCCGGTGCGCATGTTCAGCGACCGCACGACGTAGTGGATGCCGCCGTCGACGCCCTGCGGGAACTGCAGCAGGTAGAGGCGGCGGCCGTCCGAAGACAGCGCGTCGAACGCGAATGCGCCACGCAGTGTGATCGTCTTCAGCGCGCGGAGCGTGTGCGTGTCGATCACGACGAACCGCGTCCGGGTCTGGTCGTCGTAGACCGACGAGGAGAGCACGAGCCGACGCCCCTCGGCCCACGTGCCCTCGGCGACGCCGTTGAACGTGACCGCCGGGACGCCGAGTTTCCCGGCGACGACGCTCTTGCGGATCGTCTTGCCGCTGCGGTCGTTCACGAGCCAGACGCGCGTGCTCGAGGCGTTGGGCCCGGCGACGGCGACGACGTGCGCTCCGCCGGCGACCGGGATCCCCGGCTCGCCCTGGAGCACCTGCGGCGCGGGGCCTGCGGCCGATGCCGTGAGCGCTGCGACGCCGACGACCGTCGACCCCACGAGGACGGCGCAGGCGAGGAATCGGGTTCTCATGGGACCTCCTCGTTGGACGACCGTTGGTACACCGTGCCTGCCGACCAGGTTCCCGCCGGGCTCAGCGCGGCTCGGTCGCGACGCGCAGGCCGAGGGCTACCAGCACGAGGCCGGTGACCGCGTCGACCGTGCGCCGGACCGCGGGACGGCGGAGCACCCGCGAGGCGCGGTCGACGGCGAGCGCGTATGCGCCGAGCCACGCGAGCGTCATCGCGCAGAACACGAGCCCGAGACCCAGCATCGGCCCGAACGACGGCTCACCGCCGAATGCCGCGAACGGCGGCAGGAGGCTCGTGAAGAACACGGCCATCTTCGGGTTGGCGAGGTTGGAGAGGACGCCCTGCCGGAACGCCGTGCCGCGCCCGAGGGGTCCCGTCCGGCGCGGCGCCGTTGCCTGTTCGCGCGCGAAAGCGCGAAGCAGGGCGTGGCCGCCGAGGTAGACGAGGTACGCGGCGCCGACGAGCTGGAGCGCACGGAACACGGGCTCCGAGGCGACGAGGAGTGCCGCGAGCCCCGCGCTCGTCGCGACCGCCCAGACCGCCTGTCCCGACGACACGCCGAGCGCCGTCGCGATCCCGGCGCGGCGCCCGCCCGCGAGCGCGTTGCGGATCGTCAGCGCGGTGTCCTGCCCGGGCGTGACGATCACGAGCGCCGAGACTGCGAGAAAGGCCCCGAGCCCGCTCACGCGCGGCGCCTTTGTAGATTCCGACCGGTGCCCACCGGGACGAAGTCTGCACGGTCGTCCTGGGGGCGAACAGGCTTCGCGGCTCTCGCCGTCGCCCTCTATGCGACGTGCGCGCTGTGGGCGACCTGGCCCGCGATCCGGCACGTCGACGGCCACTACCTGGCCCGACCCACGGCGGGACACGGCGAGGCGGCCGCGGGCGACCACCTGCAGCTGGGCTGGAGCCTCTGGCTCGTCGGGCACCAGCTCGCCGGCGGCGCCTCGCCGCTCGCGGACCCGTACTCGTTCCGCCCCGAAGCGGAGGCGCCGCCGAGCCTCCAGGGCTGGCTGCTCGGCCTGCCGTACTGGGCGCTCCGCGCTGCTCTAGGAGACGTCTGGGCCTACGACCTCGTCGTCCTGCTCACGTTCGTGCTGGCCGGCGCCGTCGCGTGCTGGTGGCTCCGGGCGCTCGACGTCTCACGCGCCGCCGCGCTCGTCGGCGGCGCGGTCTTCTGCTTGATGCCGTACCGCGTCGGCCAGTCCGCGGGACACCTGCTCGGGCTGATCGCGTTCCTCCTGCCGACCGTGCTCCTCGCGCTCGAGCGGCGCCGGTACGTCGTCGCCGCGCTCGCGCTGGCGGCGATCCCGGTCTCGGGCCAGCTCCACCTCGCGCTCGGCGCGATCCCCCTTGCACTCGGCTACGCGTGGGCGCGTGTCCCGCGGGTCGACCGGTGGAAGGCGGGCGCGGGGGCGCTCGCCGCGGCCCTCGCCGGTCTGGTGGTCGAGCAATGGTCCGCGGCGGGCTCGATCGGCGCCGGCCGCTCGTTCGCCCAGGTCGAGCGCTACTCGGCCGAGCTGTCCGACTTCGTGACGCGCGCGATCGGGAGCGGCAGCGAGGAGCTCGTCTTCGTCGGCTGGCTGACGCCTCTCCTCGCAATCGCGGGGCTCGTCGCGCTCCGGCGACGGCGTGGCCTCGCGGTCCTCCTCGGCCTCGCCGTCGTCGTGCCGTGCCTGCTCGCGCTCGGCGGGAACCTGCCCGGGTACGAGACGGTGTGGCGCGCCGTCCCCGGTCTCGACTCGACGCGCGTCCCGGAGCGCCTCATGCCGATCGCGTGCCTCGCAATCGCCGCGCTCGTGGCGTTCGGGCTCGACACCGCGCTG
>DASXAW010000081.1:0-2791 GCA_036406535.1 Gaiella sp. | reverse complement strand
GGTTCTCGCCGTTGACCATGTGGATCTCGGTGAACCCGCTCGCCCCGTGCTGCTGCACGGCGTCCGCGACGAGCTCGTCCGCCGTGATCGTGTAGGCGTGCTCCTGCTTGCGCGTCGCGGCGAAGGCGCAGAACTTGCATTTCACGCGGCAGACGTTCGTCTGGTTGAGATACAGGTTCTGGACGAAGTAGACCTCGTCCGTGCCGCCGCGCAGCCTCCGCGCCGTGTCGGCGAGCTCGCCGAGCGTGAGGAGGTCGTCCGACTCGAGGATCGCCAGGCCGTCCTCGAGGTCGAGGCGCTCACCGGCCTCCACCTTCTCCCGGAGCGGCGCGAGCGGCGATGTCGTGTCGAGGAGTGCCATGTCGGTCAGCGGTCGCGGTCGACGACTGCGTCCACGAGCGCCTCGAGCTCCTCCCGGCGGACCGCGCCGTTCAGGCTCGCTCGTGCCCTTCTAGCGTAGTCGAGCGCCGTCTCGCGGGACCGCTCGAGCGCTCCGCCGGCGGCGACCCGCACGAGCGCGCCTTCGAGCGAGCCGCCCTCGAGCGCACGACGCACGACCGGGTCCTCGCGCGCGGCTAGGAGCAGCGGCAGCGTCGGCGTCCCGTCACGCAGGTCGGTGCCCGGGATCTTGCCGGTCTCGATCGTCTCGCCCGAGCAGTCGAGCACGTCGTCGACGATCTGGAAGGCGATCCCGAGCAGGCGACCGAACTCGGCGCTCCCGCCGCCGAGCACGCACGCCGCCGCGAACAGCGAGCCCGTCTTCAGCGCGCAGCGCTGGAGATACGCCTCGACGCTCGTGTCCGGATCGCGTCGCTGGAGCCGTTGGAGCGCCTCGCCGCGGGCGAGCGCCAGAGATGCCTCCGCGAGCGCTGCGACCCTGTCGCGCGAGCCGGTCGCCGCCAAGGTCACGAACGCGCGCGCGAACAGGTGGTCTCCGGTCACCTTGGCCGCGAACTCGCCGTGCGCCGTCCAGGTGGCCGCCCGTCCGCGCCGCAGGCGCGCCTCGTCGACGAGGTCGTCGTGCACGAGAGAGGCCAGGTGCACGAGCTCGATCGCAGTCCCCTCGGTCACCGGCGGCGGTGAGCCCGGCGGCGAGGAGAGGAACGTCAGGGCGGGCCGCATGCGCTTGCCGCCGGCGGCGAGCGCGTCCGACCCGACGGCCGCGACGGTCCCGGGATGCCCCTCGACGACAGCGGCGAGCCGCTCCTCCACCGCCTCGAGGTAGCCGGCGAGGCCCTCGACGGCGCTCATCGTCGAGAGCGCGCTCATGTCCTGACCCCGGAATGCAAGGCGACGATCGAGCCGCCGAGGAGCCGGAACCGCACCCGCTCGAAGCCGTGCCTCTCGAGCACCGAGGCGAGCTCCTCTGCACCCGGGAACCGGCGGACGCTGGCCGGCAGGTACGTGTACGCCTTTCCGCCCGGCAGCACTCTGCCGAGGAGCGGCACGACCCGGTCGAACCAGAGGGAGAAGAAGGGCCTGAGGATCCCGCGCGGGCGCGTGATCTCGAGAATCGCGAGGCGCCCGCCCGGTCGCAGCACGCGGTGCAGCTCGGCGAGCGCCGCGTCGAGGTCGGTGACGTTCCGCACGCCGAACCCGACGGTCGCCGAATCGAACGAGCCGTCGTCGAACGGGAGCGCGAGGAGGTCGCCCTCGACCCAGAGGATCGAGGCCGACTTCCGCCGTGCCCGCTCGAGCATGCGCACTGAGAAGTCGAGGCCCGTCACCACGCCGCCCTCCCGCTCCGCCGCCACCGCGAGGTCACCGGTGCCGCAGCACGCGTCGAGCACCCGATCGCCCGGCTGGACGACCGCCTCCACCGTGAGCCGCCGCCACGAGCGGTCGAGCCCGGCGGTCATCACGCGGTTCATCACGTCGTAGACCGGCGCGATCCGGTCGAACATGCCCCGGACGTCGTCGGGGGCGAGGGAGCCGGTCTGGTGAGTCACGTGGGCACGCGTGGGGATCGGAGAGCTTGTGACACAGTGTTACGAACTCACTCCCCCCAGCGCCTGACGAGCGCGTTCTCGACGCCGAGCTGGTCGAGGCAGCGGGAGACCACGAAGTCGACCAGATCCTGCACCGTGTCGGCGCCGTGGTAGAAGCCCGGGGCCGCGAAGAGGATCACCGCGCCCGCGTCGTTCAGCGTCGCGAGGCCGCGGAGGTGGATCGAGGAGAGCGGCGTCTCGCGCGGCACGAGCACGAGTCGGCGGCGCTCCTTGAGCGCCACCGACGCCGCGCGGTGGACGAGGTTCGTCATCGCCCCGGCGGCGAGCGTCCCGACGGTGGACATCGAGCACGGGCAGACGACGTACGCGTCCGTACGCGAGGAGCCGCTCGCGAAGGGGCTCTTCCAGTCGTCCGGCGCGTGGATCGTGACGCCCGCGGCGCCGTCCGTGAACCGGGCGAGCACGTCGTCGCGCGGAAGCGCCGCGTCGCGGTACAGCTCGGTCGCGAGCACCTCGATCCCGGCGGACGAGGCGCAGACCCCGACCTCGGCGCCGGCCGCGACCAGGCCGTCGAGGATGCCCTTCGCGTACGGTGCGCCGGAGGCGCCGGTGATCCCGAGGAAGACTCTCATCGCCGGGAGAGCGTAACCCGGCAGGTCGAGTCCGGACGCGCCGGCCCGTCGCGGCTACTTGCCGCCCCTGCTCGCGTCGAGGAACGTCGCGATCTTCGTGAGGTTCTCGTCGCCGAGGTAGCTGTAGGAGGTCATCACGTTGTTGCCGTACTGGGCGGGGTTCGAGATGTACGACTTGAAGAAGTCCACGCCGCGCCCGGAGGCGCCGAT
>DASXAW010000080.1:0-7298 GCA_036406535.1 Gaiella sp. | reverse complement strand
CATGAGCCAGAGCGAGACCGAGATCATCCGCGACATCCGCTCGGAGTACGGCTACGGCTGGCACGTCGAGGACAAGCCGATCTACAAGTCGGAGAAGGGGCTCTCGCACGAGCTGATCGACGTGATCTCCGACCACAAGTCGGAGCCCGACTGGATGCGGAAGTTCCGCCACAAGTCGCTCGACTACTTCCTCGCGCGGCCGATGCCGTCGTGGGGCGCCGACCTCTCGGGGATCGACTTCGAGAACATCCACTACTACGTCAAGCCGACCGAGAAGCAGGCGGAGAAGTGGGAGGACCTCCCCGCGGAGATCCTCGACACATGGGACCGGCTCGGGATCCCCGAGGCCGAGAAGAAGTACCTCGCAGGCGTCGGCGCCCAGTACGAGTCCGAGGTCGTCTATCACAAGCTCCAGGAGGACCTGACGAAGAAGGGGGTCGTCTTCCTCGACATGGACTCCGGGCTCCGCGAGCACGAGGAGCTCGTGAAGCAGTACTTCTCGACGGTGATCCCGCAGAACGACAACAAGTTCGCGGCGCTCAACTCGGCCGTCTGGTCGGGCGGCTCGTTCATCTACGTCCCCCCGGGCGTCTCGATCGAGATGCCGCTCCAGGCCTACTTCCGCATCAACGCCGAGAACATGGGTCAGTTCGAGCGGACGCTGATCATCGTCGACGAGGGCGCCTACGTGCACTACGTCGAGGGCTGTACTGCGCCGATCTACTCGTCCGACTCGCTCCACTCCGCGGTCGTCGAGATCATCGTGAAGAAGGGCGGCCGCTGCCGCTACACGACCATCCAGAACTGGTCGAACAACGTCTACAACCTCGTCACGAAGCGTGCCATCGCGTACGAGGACGCGACGATGGAGTGGGTCGACGGGAACCTCGGCTCGAAGGTGACGATGAAGTACCCCGCCATCTGGCTGATGGGCGAGCGCGCGCACGGCGAGGTGCTCTCGATCGCCTTCGCAGGCAAGGGCCAGCACCAGGACGCGGGCGGCAAGGTGATCCACGTCGCGAAGAACACCTCGAGCGTGATCACGTCGAAGTCGATCTCGAAGAACGGCGGGCGCGGCGGCTATCGCGGCCTGCTCGAGGTCGCGAAGGGCGCGACCGGCTCGAAGTCGAAGGTCGTCTGCGACGCGCTGATCCTCGACGAGGAGTCGCGCTCCGACACGTACCCGTACATCGACGTCAAGGAGAACGACGTCGACCTCGGCCACGAGGCGACGGTCTCGAAGATCGGCGAGGAGCAGCTCTTCTACCTGATGAGCCGCGGCCTCTCCGAGGCGGAGGCGAGCGCGATGATCGTCTCCGGCTTCGTCGAGCCGATCACGAAGGAGCTCCCGCTCGAGTACGCGGTCGAGATGAACCGCCTGATCCAGCTGCAGATGGAAGGGTCCGTCGGCTAGCGCCGGCGGGGCGTCTCCGATGCGCATCGAGAAGGCCGACTTCGTCGCTGTCCCGTCGACGGACTGGGAGCGCACGCGTTCGTTCTACGTCGAGACCCTCGGTCTCCGCGCGGACGACAAGGCGCAGGCGGAGTTCTGGGCGGGCGACCAGTGCTTCGGGATCTGGGAGCCCGACCGGATGGGCGGGACCTTCGCGCCCCAGCGGAACGGCCACATCGCCTTCCACGTCGCCGACATCGAGTCGGCTCGGGCAGAGCTCGAGGCGAAGGGCGTCGAGTTCATCGGCGAGACGTTCGACACGGGCGTCTGCAAGATGGCGTTCTTCCGCGACCCGGACGGCAACGACCTGATGCTCCACAGCCGGTACGCGCCTCGTGAGAACTGAGCTGCTCGAGCGCTACAACGCGCTGCCGCTCCCGACGACGAAGGACGAGCACTGGCGGTTCACCGACCTCCGAGGCTTCGACCCGGATGCGTGGAGCGCCGAGGCGAGCGCCGCGACCGAGGTCGCGTCGCTCCTCGAGCTGGACGTCGCCGCCGCGGCGACCGTCGACGAGGCGGGGATCCGGCTGTCCGACTTCGATCGGATGCCGGACGGAGTGCGCTTCGAGCCGCTCACCGACGACCATCCATCGCTCGGCACGCTCGTCCAGCCCGACGACAAGCTCCGCGCCCACAACGCGGCCGTGTGGCAGAACGGGCTCCTCGTCCACGTGGACGAGGGGGTGGTGCTCGAGAAGCCGCTGTACCTGCGCGTCGCGACGTCTGCGCCCGGCGGCTCGCTCTTCTGGCGCGTCCTCGTCGTCGCAGAGCCGGGCTCGCGCTTCACGCTCGTGCAGGAGCTGACCTCGGCCGAGGACGACCTCGAGACCTACGTCAACGGCGTCGTCGAGGTGCTCGTCCGCGACGGAGCGAAGGCGGAGATCGTCGACGTCCAGCGGCTCTCGCGGAAGGCGTGGCTCTTCGCGTCGTTCCATGCGAGCGTCGGTCGCGACGCCGAGCTCGACTGGGTCGAGGGCGGCTTCGGCTCCGCCAAGGGCAAGGTCTGGATCCAGAACGACCTCGCGGGCCGCGGCGCCACCTCCCGCGTGACCGGCGCGTACTTCGCCGACCGCACGCAGCACCTCGACTACGACACGTACCAGCTCCACGCCGCGCCGGACACCACCAGCGACTTCGCCTTCAAGGGCGCTTTGCGCGACTCCGCGGCGACGGTCTGGCGCGGGATGATCCGGGTCGAGGAGGGCGCGCAGAAGACGAACGCGTACCAGGAGAACCGCAACCTCCTGCTCTCGAAGACCGCGACCGCGAACTCGATCCCGGGGCTCGAGATCCTCGCGAACGACGTGCGCTGCACGCACGGCGCGACGCTGTCGCAGGTCGACCGCGAGCAGCTCTTCTACCTGATGGCCCGCGGCCTGCCGCGCGCGGAGGCCGAACGCCTGATCGTGCGCGGCTTCTTCCAGGACGTGCTCGACCGCATCGAGCTCGAGCCCGTGCGCGAGGCGCTCGGCGCGGCGCTCGAGGCGCGCATCCCCGAGGCCTGACGCCGACACCTGGCACGATGGGAGCGTGCCCTGCTCCTGTTGTGCAGGCGAGTCGCTCGACATCTTCGGCGAGAGGGGCGCCCGCCGCGAGCTTCGGCGGTATCTGCGCAACGGGCTGGGCGGCGACGACGCCCGGCAGATCGTCTCGTGGGCGGAGGACCGCGGGCTCGAGGGCGCGACGGTCGTCGACGTCGGCGGCGGCATCGGTCAGATCCAGGGTGAGCTCGTCCGGCGCGGCGCTGCCGGCGGCACGGTCGTCGAAGTCGTCGGCGCGTACGCGGGCCCGGCGGCGGAACTCGCGGAGGCGGTGGGAATCGCAGACCGATCGGAGTTCGTGCTCGCCGACCTGCTCGAGGATGCGAGCCGCATCGCACCGGCGGACATCGTCGTCCTGCGCCGTGTCGTGTGCTGCTCGCGCGAGGGTCCCGCGCTGCTCGGGATCGCCGCCGGCAAGGCGCAGCGGACGCTCCTTGCGAGCTATCCGCGCGATCGAGCCCTCAACCGGGCGTTCTCGCGGCTCGAGAACGTCTTCTTCCGCCTGGTGCGCAGGCGATTCCGCTCGTTCGTCCACCCGCCCGACGAGCTCGACCGCCAGGCGGCTCGCAAGGGGCTGCGTCGGACACGCACCTCGCGCGGAGCCGTCTGGGAGACGGCGGAGTTCGAGCTCGTGCGCTCCTGACGCTTTCCTGACGAACCGCTCAGGGTCTCCTGACGTGAGTCGCCTACCGTCAGGGCATGCGACTCTTCGCCATCGGCGGCCTGCTCGTCGCGATCGCGATCCTGCTCCTCTAGCACCGCCCGCCGGGGCGTACGCTTGGCGAGATGGACGAGATCGGCCTCTTCCCCCTCGGCCTCGTCCTGCTGCCGACCGAGCAGGTCCCGCTGCACATCTTCGAGCCGCGCTACCGCGAGCTGATCGCCGAGTGCCTCGACCAGGACGAGCCGTTCGGCCTCGTCTTCGCGGACGACGACGGGCTCCGACGCGTCGGGACGCTCGCCTCCGTCGTCGAGGTGACCGACCGGTTCGACGACGGCAGGCTCAACGTCGTCGTCGAGGGCGGCGATCGCTTTCGGCTGGTCGAGCTCACCGAGGGGCGGAGCTTTCACACGGGGACGATCGAGCCGCTCGGCGACCTCGCGGACCCACCGAGCTCCGAGGAGGTGGAGCGCGCGACGGCGGTCTTCTCGCGGCTCGTCGAGCTGACCGGGGCCGAGGTCGAGCCGCCGGACGTGGAGGGCGAGCACCCCTCCTTCGCGATCGCGGCCCGCTTCGAGCTCGCGCCCGACCTCAAGCTCGAGCTGCTCGAGGAGACGAGCGAGCGGCAGCGCCTCGCCCGGCTGTGCGAGATCCTCGAGTCGGCGGCCGCGTCGGTCGAGCGCCAGCGCGAGATCGCCGAGCTCGCGCAGACGAATGGCCACGCGAAGCCGAGCTGACGGCCTCCGCGGCTGACGCCCGGAGGCACACGGCTACGATGGCCGAGATGGCATCGACGACCGCACCCGTGCTCGACGCGCACCGCCTGCGCGCGGACTTCCCGGTCTTCGAGGAGCTCGTCGAGGGCAAGCCCGTCGCGTTTCTCGACTCCGCCGCGTCGACGCAGAAGCCCCGTCAGGTGCTCGACCGGATGCGGATGTTCTACGAGCACGAGTACGCGAACGTCCACCGCGGCGTCTACCGGCTCGCCGAGCGGGCCACGGAAGGTTTCGAGTCGGCGCGCCGGACGGTCGCGACGTTCCTCAACGCACCGTCCGAGAAGGAGGTCGTGTTCACCCGCAGCGCGACCGAGGCGATCAACCTCGTCGCGTACGCCTGGGGCCTCGACAACCTCGGACCAGGCGACCTCGTCGTGATCACCGAGCTCGAGCACCACTCGAACTTCGTCCCCTGGCAGTACATCGCCCACCGCACCGGTGCGGGCTTCCGGCACATCCCGATCGACGACCAGGGCGAGCTGCAGCTCGACGCGCTCGACGGGCTCGCGCGCGAGGGGAACGTCAAGGTCGTCGCCAACAACCTCGTCTCGAACACCCTCGGCACGATCAACCCCGTTCATGCGCTCGCGGAGTGGGCGCACGGGCAGGGAGGGATCATGGTCGTCGACGCCGCGCAGGCTGCGCCGCACCGTGTCGTCGACGTCCAGGCGCTCGGCGCCGACTTCGTCGCGGTCTCGTCGCACAAGCTCTGCGGCCCGAGCGGGATCGGCGCGCTCTGGGGCAGGCGTGAGCTGCTCGAGGCGATGAGCCCGTTCAACCTGGGCGGCGAGATGATCCGCTCGGTCGGGCTCGAACGGACGACGTTCAACGAGCTTCCGTACAAGTTCGAGGCGGGGACGCCGGCGATCGCCGAGGCGGTCGGCTTCGGCGCCGCGGTCGAGTACATCTCGGAGGTCGGACTCGAGGCGATCGAGCGCCACGAGCGCGCGCTCGTCGAGCAGACCATGACCGCGCTCGAGGAGCTGCCCTGGATTCGGGTCTTCGGGCCGCCTCCGGAGCGCCGCGCGGGCATCGTCTCGTTCGACGTGGAGGGGATCCACCCCCACGACGTCGCCCAGATCCTCGACTGGGAGGGCGTCGCGGTCCGTGCCGGGCACCACTGCACGCAGCCGTTGATGACGCGCCTCGGCGTCGCGGCGACGACGCGGGCGAGCTTCTACCTCTACTCGATCCCCGAGGAGGTCGAGCGGCTCGTCGCGGGGCTCCACAAGGTGAAGGCGTCGCTGGGCTGAGGTCTGCGTGAGCGAGTTCGAGCAGCTGTACCGCGAGGTCATCCTCGACCACTACAAGGCGCCCCGGAACCACGGGCTGCTCGACGAGCCGGACGCGGTCGCGGAGGGCCAGAACCCGCTCTGTGGGGACGAGGTGACGGTCTCGCTCCGGTTCGGCGACGGCGACGTGATCGAGGACGTCGGCTTCGAGGGCCGCGGTTGCGCGATCAGCCAGGCGGCGACGTCGATGCTCACCGACCTCGTGAAGGGCCGCACCGCGGCCGAGGTCGCGACGATGCCGAAGGACGAGCTTCTCGACGAGATCGGGATCCCGCTGACGCCGGTCAGGCTCAAATGCGCGCTGCTCGGGCTCGGCGTCCTGAAGGTGGCGCTCCATCGCGCGAAAGGCACTCCGCTCCCCGAGGAGTGGGGCACATCGTCCGGGGACATCACGCTCTCCTGAGCCGAGGCCGACGGGCAGTGATGGAGATCGAGGCGCTGCCGCTCGAGGAGCTTCCGGACGGGTCGATGCGCCTGATCCCGGGGAACGGCGCGACGATCGGGTTGTACCGCTGCGCCGGGGCGCTGTACGCGATCGAGGACCGGTGCTCCCACGACGACGGGCCGCTCTGCGAGGGCGTGTGGGATGCGGAGACGTGTGAGGTCGAATGCCCGAGGCACGGCTCGCGCTTCGACCTCCGTACCGGCGTCCCGCTGTCCCTGCCCGCGTACCTCCCGGTCGACACGTATCCCGTTCGCGTCCGCGAGGACGGGATGATCGTGATCGACGTCGGCGACTGAGAGGCTTCCGGCCGGTACGCTCGGACCGTGCTCGACGACCGCGTCCGCGCCGTGCTCGCGCGCCTCGAGGAGGAGGACAGCGCCGACGAAGAGGCGGGCCTGCCGCCGGTGCAGCGCTCGCTCGCCGTCGGGGCAGATTCCGGTCGCCTCCTCTTCGCCCTCGTCGCGCCGAACGCCGGCTGCGAGGTGCTCGAGATCGGCGGCTCGCGCGGCTATTCGGCGATCTGGCTCGCCGCGGCGGCCAGGATCCTCGGCGGCCGCGTCGTCTCCCTCGAGCAGGATCCCGCGAAGATCGAGGCCTGGCGGCGCAACATCGCCGATGCCGGACTCGAGGAGTGGGCGGAGCTCGTCGAGGGCAACGCGCGCGAGACGCTACCCGCGGTCGGCGGCAGCTTCGACGTCGTCTTCATCGACGCCTGGAAGGACGACTACGAGTGGTACTTCGCGCAGGCCCGGACGAAGGTCGACCCCGGCGCCGTGGTCGTCGCCGACAACGTGGAGACGAGCGCCGTCGTCAGGGAGTACGCGAAGGCGCGGCAGGCCGACCCGACGCTCGTCTCGGTGACCATCCCGATCGGCAACGGCCTCGAGGTCTCGACCGTCCTCCAGCCCTGACCCTCCCCCGTCCGGTCGCGCGAGGTGTGGACAGCCGCACTGGTGGCCCGTCCACCGGCGTTGCTATGGTGCGCGTACCGCGGAAAGGAGGTGGTCGGGTGTCAGATTCGTGCAGTACCGGCAGCGGAGGTACCGACGGGTAGGGGCGTGTCCCCGGGACCTACGGGGAATCGCCATAGCCACGCGTAGGGGACTCGCGCTTCGCGCCGCCGACCA
>DASXAW010000079.1:0-11911 GCA_036406535.1 Gaiella sp. | reverse complement strand
CCTCGACGCCCTCGCCGCGCCGGACGTGGCGCGCTCGCTCGACGCGTTCGTGACGAAGACGATCACGCCCGAGCCGCGCGAGGGGAACCCGCCCGCACGGATCGCGGAGACCGAGCACGGGATGCTCAACTCGATCGGCCTGCAGGGGCCCGGGATCGACGCGTTCGTCGCGAGCCATCTGCCGCGGCTTCGCGCGCTGGGAGTCGACCTGTGGGTCTCGGTCGGCGGGTTCGCCGCCTCCGACTTCGCGCGCTGCTGTGAGCTCCTCGACGACGAGGAGGCGGTCTCCGCGATCGAGCTGAACCTCTCGTGCCCCAACGTGGAGGAGGCGCCCGAGACGTCGGGCGAGCTCGTCGCCGCCGCGCGAGCGGCGACGAAAAAGCCGCTCTATGCGAAGCTTTCCCCCGCGCAGTGGGACGTCGCCTCGGGTGCGCGCGCCGTCGTCGACGCGGGGGCGGACGGGCTTTCCCTCGTGAACACGATCCGCGGTCTCGCGCTCGACCACGTGACGCTCCGGCCGCGTCTCGCACGCGCCCTCGGGGGCTACTCGGGCGAGGCGCTGCGGCCGATCGCACTGGCGTGCGTCTACGCCTGCGCGAGCGTCGTCGACGTACCGATCGTGGGCATGGGCGGGGTCTCGACGGGCCTCCACGCGCTGGAGCTCGTCGCGGCGGGCGCGAGCGCCGTCGCGCTCGGCACGATCCTCTTCTCGGACCCCTTCGCACCGGCCCGCGTACGCGGCGAGCTGCAGGCCGAGGCTGCCGCCCGAGGGTTCGACAACCCGCTGGACGCACGTTCGGCTGCTGTTGTCGGATCGGAAAAATACCTGCAAATCGGCTTTAACGGTACTGCTTGATTCGCGCTCGCAGCTTGCTAGACTCGTCCGCTCAATGGTCACGTCGAAGACGCACGCCCAGGCACCGGCCCGCTCACTCGATCAGCGGATGGAAGCCCTCCAACGTGCGAACGACATCCGCGTCCGGCGTGCACAGCTCAAGAGGGATCTGAAGGACGGCCGTGTCCAGATCGAGTCGATCCTCCTCGACCCTCCCGAGTACGTCTCGACCGCGAAGGTCTTCGACATGCTGATGGCCGTCCCGAAGTTCGGCCGCGTGAAGGCCGCGCGGCTTCTGAACCAGTGCCGGATCAGCCAGTCGAAGACCGTCGGCGGGCTCTCCGAGCGCCAGCGCGCGGAGCTCGTCAACCTGTTCAACCACAGGTGAGGCCCGCCCGCCGGCACGGGCGAGGCCGGCGAGCGGCATGAGCGAGTCGAGCCCGGTGTTCGTCGTCACGGGCCCGTCCGGCGCGGGCAAGGGAACCTTGATCCGGACGCTGGTCGAGCGGATCCCGGAGCTCGAGGTGGCGGTCTCCGCCACGACGCGCCAACAGCGTCCGGGTGAGGTCGACGGCCGCGAGTACTGGTTCCTCACCGAGGAGGAGTTCACGCGCCGGGTCGACGAGGGCGGCTTCCTCGAGTGGGTGGAGTACGTCTCGCGCAAGCGGTACGGCACGTTGCGCTCTGAGATCGACCGGATTGCCTCGCACGGCCGGATCTGCGTGCTCGAGCTCGAGCTCGAGGGCGCGCTCCGGGTGCAGGAGGAGACCGCGGCCGCGTGCACGATCTTCATCGCGGCGGACGTGGGAGAGCTCGAGCGGCGTCTCCGCGAGCGCGCGACGGAGTCGACGGGAGAGATCGACGACCGGATCGCGCTCGCACGCCACCAGCTCGAGCAGGCGCACAAGTTCCGGTACATGGTGCGGAACGACGACGTCGTCCGCGCGAGCGAGGTGCTCTCCGCCATCGTCGAACGAGAGTTGGTCCTCGCAGGTACCATGCTCCGTCGATGATCGAGCCGCGCATCGACGAGCTCCTCTCCCACACGCAGACCGACGGCGACGCGACGTCGCGGTATGCGCTCGTGATCGTGTCGGCGAAGCGCGCGCGGCAGATCAACAACTACCACCACCAGCTCGGCGAGGGCATGGGGCTCGAGGACGCGCCGCCCCCGCTCGTGGAGTCGCGTTCGAAGAACTACCTCACGATGGCGATGGAAGAGATCGCGCGCGGCAAGCTGACGTTCTCCTACAGCGCGCAGGCCGCGCAGTAGACAACTCCCGCGCGCGGGCACAATGTGCCCGTGGCGCGCATCTTCGTGGGGGTCACGGGCGGCATCGCCGCCTACAAGGCGTGCGAGCTCGTGCGGCTTCTCGTCCGCGCAGGGCACGACGTCACGCCGATCACGACGGACGCTGCGGAACGGTTCGTCGCCGCCCGGACCTTCTGGGCGCTCGCGCGCAAGGAGCCGCCCGGCGACCCGTATCCACACCTGGCGAACCCCGATCTGCTCGTCGTCGCTCCGCTGACCGCGAACACGCTGGCGCGGCTCGCGCACGGCCACGCCGACGATCTGCTCACGGAGACCGCGCTCGCCCACCGAGGTCCACTGGTCCTCGCTCCCGCGATGAACACGGCGATGTGGGAGCACCCGGCGACGCAGGCGAACCTCGCGCTGCTCGTCGAGCGGGGCGCGGAGGTCGTCGGGCCCGCGGAAGGCGCGCTCGCCGAGGGCCTGGTGGGGACGGGCCGGATGAGCGAGCCGGAGGAGATCGCAGCCCGCATCGAGAGCGTCCTCGGAGGGTCGGATCCCAGCCCGAGCTCTGCCTCCCCGCTCGCGGCGCGGCACGTGCTCGTGACCGCGGGCGGGACACGAGAGCCGCTCGACCAGGTGCGCTTCGTCGGCAACCGCTCCTCGGGGCGCATGGGCGTCGCGCTCGCCGCGGCCGCCCGCGAACGGGGTGCGCGGGTGACGATCCTCGCCGCGAACCTCCAGGTGCCCGCTCCCGCCGGCGTCGAGCTCGTGCCCACGCCGACGGCGGCCGACCTACGG
Source organism: Gaiella sp. (assembly GCA_036406535.1). Taxonomy (GTDB): domain Bacteria; phylum Actinomycetota; class Thermoleophilia; order Gaiellales; family Gaiellaceae; genus Gaiella. The sequence goes on along the minus strand of DASXAW010000079.1, from coordinate 9,023 downwards.
CGCGAGGCGCTTGCCCGGAGCGAGGCAGACGTCGTGCTGATGGCCGCCGCCGTCTCCGACTACCGCCCCGCCGAAGCGCTGGCGGACAAGCGGCCGAAGGACGGCGAGCCGTGGCACGTGGAGCTCGTCCCGACCCCCGACGTCGCTCGCGCGCTCGGTGCAGCGCGGCGCCCGGGTCAGGTACTCGTCGCCTTCGGCGCGGAGAGCGGGGAGGACGGCCTCGAGCGCAAGCGGGGGATGCTGACCGACAAGAACGTGGATCTGGTCGTCTACAACGACGTGGGGAGGGACGACGTCGGCTTCGAGTCTCAGGACAACGAGGTCGTCCTGGTCTCCCACGGCAGCGAGCGCGCCGTGCCGAAGGCGCCGAAGGCCGAAATTGCTCGCGCGATCCTCGACGAGGTCGAGCGGCTCCTCGAGGAGCGCTCGTGAGCGAGCGGGCGGCGCCCCTCCGGACTCCCGGACCCGACGACGCGGCGGCGCTCGCCGACCGGGTGGTCGGCAACCTCTCGTCCGCGATCCACGCGAGCCCGGAGACGCTGCGGCTGCCGCTCCTGTGCCTCCTCTCGGAGGGTCACGTCCTCGTCGAGGACGTCCCGGGCGTGGGCAAGACGGTTCTCGCCAAGGCGCTCGCGCGGTCGCTGGAGCTCCGGTTCCAGCGTGTGCAGTTCACGCCCGACCTCCTGCCCGCGGACGTCACCGGCGTCAACGTCTTCGATCGCCCGAGCGGCTCGTTCCAGTTCCGTCCCGGGCCTGTCTTCGCGAACGTCCTCCTCGTCGACGAGATCAACCGCGCGTCGCCGAAGACGCAGTCGGCCCTGCTCGAGGCGATGCAGGAGACGCAGGTCACGGTCGACGGCGAGACGCACGCGCTCGACCGGCCGTTCCTCGTGATCGCAACGCAGAACCCCGTCGAGTACGAGGGCACGTACCCGCTTCCCGAGGCGCAGCTCGACCGGTTCGCGGTGCGGATGGCGATCGGCTACCCGCCGGACGCCGACGAGGCACGCATGCTCGCCGAGCAGACGACGGAGCCGCCGCTCGATCATCTCCAGCCCGTCGCGGCGCATGCGGAGCTCCTCGACGCGATCGAGTCGATTCGCCGCGTCCACGTGGAGGAGCCCGTGAACCGGTACGTCGTCGCGCTCCTGCGCCACACGCGCGAGAGCCGCCGGCTCGCGCTGGGTGGCAGCCCCCGGTCGGGAATCGCGCTGCTCCGCCTCGCGAAGGCGCGTGCGCTGACCGCGGGCCGCGACTACGTCGTGCCCGAAGACGTGCAGGCGCTCGCGCAGCCCGTTCTCGCGCACCGGCTGATCCTCGCGCCGGAGGCGCGCGCGACGGGCGTGACGGCGGCCGAGGTCGTCTCCGAGGCCCTCTCCGCGACACCGGCCCCGGTGTGAGCGACGCCCCGCGCACCGGCGGCGGGAAGGTCGTCGGCGGCGTGGGTGCGCTCGCGATCGGTGTGCTCGTCGCCGCCTGGGCTGTCGGCGCGACCGCGCTCGCGATCCTCGGCGTCGGGCTCGGCCTCGCGGCCGTCCTCGCGCGGGTCTGGACACGACTCGTCGGGCGCGCACTCTCGGTCGAGCGGCTGCCCGCGACCGCGCCGACCGTGGAGGGCGAGCCGCTCCGGCTCGAGCTCGCGCTGCGGGGACGACCGTGGCTCGCCTCCCGGATCGAGCTTCGTGATCGTGTCGGCCCGCTCGGCGAGCAGCGCGTCGCGCTGGGACGGGGCTCACGAGCGGCGGTGGTGCTCGACCGCGCGCCCAGGGGGCGTTACCTCCTCGGGCCGGGTCGGCTGCTCGTCGACGACCCGCTCGGTCTGAGCCGCATCGAGCTCGCGATCCCCGCCGCCGGCACGATCCTCGTGCGGCCGCGCGTCCCGCAACTCGGGCTGCTCTTCAGCGACGCAGGGAGCCGTGGGGACGGCGGGCGCCGCCAGCCCGTGCGGCGCCCCAGCGGCCTCGAGCCACACGGCGTACGCGAGTACGTCGAAGGCGAGCCATTGCGGGCCGTCCACTGGCCGACCTCGGCCCGTCGCGGGCAGCTGATGGTGCGGGAGCTCGAGGATGCGCCCCGCGACAGCGTCGCCGTGCTGCTCGACGTCGAGCGCTCCGCGGTCGCGGGCCTGCCGGGCGACTCGAGCCTCGACGACGCGGTTCGCGCCGCGGCGGGGCTCGTCCGCGCGCACGCCGCACGCGCGCGCGGTGCGATGCTCGTGATCGGGACGCCTGCACCGGACGTCCATCGCGTCAGGACGCTCGGCGCCGAGTGGGAGCGTGCCCTCGACGCGCTCGCGGCTGTCGAGGGCGTGGACGGCACGCCGCTCGCCTCCTTGGTCGCGCCGCGCGGCATCCTCGCGACCGTCGCCGAGCTCGTCGTCGTCACCGCACGGCCCGAGCACGTCGCGGACGCCCTCGTCGCGCGCGCCGCCGGAGGTCGGATCCCGGCGCTCGTCGCCGTCGACGCGCCGACGTACTCCGGCCGTCCGCCATCCGGGTCGACGCCCGCGCTGCTGCGGCTGGCGGCGGTCGGCGCGCCCGTCGCCGTCCTGCGCCACGGCGTCGACCTCGAGGAATGCCTCGCCGGGCTCGAGGAGCGGGCCGTTGGCTAGGGGGCTCGGCGTACGGCCCCTGGTCGCGGCGGCGCCCGCCGTCGCGACGATCGCGGTCGCGTGGGCGCTGCTCGAGCGCCCGGTCTCCTGGGGCGCGTTCGCGGCGCTCGCAGTGCTCGCGCTCGTGGCGGCGGTCCCCGCCGGGCATGGACGCCGGACGGGCCTCGTCGCCGCGGCGGTCGTCGCGGGCGCGATGGTCGCCTTCGACACGTGGCCCCACCGCGCGTTGACGACCGGCTGGAAGGCGCTCCACGACGCTCCGGCCGTGCGTGCGCCCTTCGATCCGCTCGCGTTCCCTGCCCTCCATGGCCTCGTGGCATGCACGGCGTTCGGGCTCGCGCTCGCCGCGGCGCTCGGGGTGTCCGCGCGTCGGCCGACGATCGTCGTGGCGGCGGTCGCGATCGGGGTCGGGTTCCCCGCGACGCTCCTCGAGGACGCCTACGCGTTCCGTCTCGGCGCGCTCGCCCTCGCGAGCGTCCTCTGGGCGTCCGTCGTCATGAGAACCCGTGCGCTCGGTCGCGCGGTGCCCGGCCTCGGGCTCGCGGCAGTCGTGGTCGTCGCCGCCTCGGTTGCAGCAACCGGCGGCGTCGCGCCGGGCGCGACGCACGTCGACTGGCGAGGGTGGGACCCGTTCGCGCGCGGCGGCGGCACCGGCGACTTCCGCTTCGTGTGGGACGCGAACTACGGCGGCATCTCGTTTCCCTCGCGACCGACCGTCGTCTTCCGGGTCCGGGCGCCGAAGCGCGCGCAGTACTGGCGGGCGTCCACGCTCGACACGTTCGTCGGCGACCGCTGGATCGAGGATCTCTATCCCGTCGACCTCGGGACCGCACACGGGTCGCTTCCCGCGGATCCGCTCGTACCGACGCGCGACGCGAAGCCCGGCTCGTGGCTGCACCAGCAGGTCACGATCGACGGCTACGGCGACGACCACGTCGTGTCGGCCGGCACCCCCGCACAGATCGACGGCCGCGCGCTCGGTCGCGTGTCGTTCCTGAGCGGCGGCGTGATCCGGGCGTCGTCGCCGGTCCACTCGGGCACGACGTACTCGGTCTGGAGCTACGCGCCGGAGCCCGGGCCGCGCGCGCTGGCGTCGTCGCCCCCGCGCTATCCCGTGGGGACGGAGCGCTACCTCGAGGTGGGGCGCGCCTCGTTCCCGGGGTTCGGGGTGGCTGGGCGCGATCGGCAGATCGCAGGGTTCTTCAAGGACGTCCGGTATCTCCCGCTCTGGGCGTACCGGCCGCTCTGGCGCGACGCCTCGCAGCTCACCGAGCGGGCTCGCTCTCCGTACGAGGCGACGCTGTTGCTCGAGCGCTGGTTCCGCGCGGAGGGAAGGTTCACGTACGACGAGCAGCCGCCGCGGAGTTCCGGGCAGCCGCCGCTGGTGGACTTCGTCGAGCGGACGCGCACCGGCTACTGCCAGCACTTCGCCGGCGCGATGACACTGATGCTGCGGATGCTGGGCATCCCGTCGCGCGTTGCGGTCGGCTTCACGGCGGGAACGTGGAAGGGCGGGGTCTGGACCGTGACCGACTACCAGGCGCACGCGTGGGTGGAGGCGTGGTTCGCCGGCTACGGATGGCTGACCTTCGATCCGACGCCCGGTCGCGGAACGCTCTCCGCCGTGTACACGCTTGCGTCGGACTCGGCCGATGCGGTCGCCGCGCTCGGGACCGGGCGCTTCCTCGACTTCGACCAGGTCTTCCACGACGCCGCGCCGCCCGAGCAGACGCCCGTCGCCGCGGCGGCGCCGGAGCAGCAGGGCGTCGCCTGGTGGATCGTGGCCATTCCGGCGATCCCGCTCGCGGCCGCGGGCCTGGTCGTCGCCGCGAAGCTTCTCCGGCGTACGTCGCGGCTCCGTCGGCGCGACCCACGGCGCCTCGCGTCGGGCGTCCGGGCGGAACTCGTGGACGCGCTCGTCGATCGCGGCGTCGGCGTCGACCCGCATGCAACGGTGGCGATCCTGCAACGCACCGCAGAACAGGCGCTCGCGACCCCGTGCGGCTCGCTCGGCTCGGCCATCGCCGAGGCGCGGTACGGGCCTGCGGAGCGGGCCGACGGCGCCGCGCGCCGCGCGCGCGACGAGCTTCGGCGCGTCCTCGGCTTCGCACGGTCCACCGAGCGGCCCGCACGGCGGCTCCGCAGCACCCTCTCGCTGCGCTCCTTCAGGCCGCGCTTGACACCGTCGGCAAGGTGAGGAGATGAGCGCGGCGTACGACCTCTACCAGCAGGGCCGTAGCCACCTCCGCGACGGAATGCCCGCCCAGGCGACCGTTGCGCTCGAGAAGGCGAAGCGGCTCGAGCCCGAGAAGGCGTCGATCCGAGAGGCGCTCGGGATCGCGTACTTCCGGATCATGCGCTGGGCCGAGGCGGAGGCCGAGTTCCGCAAGGTGCTCGACATCTCGCCGGCCGACGACTACGCGCACTACGCGCTCGGGCGGGCGCTGCGCAACCAGGGCCGGCTCGACGAGGCGGCGACGCACCTGAAGCTCGCGCGCTCGTTGCGGCCCCGCCCGGCGCGCGAGGGGCTCGACGACGGTCAGTCCGACTCGACGTCCGAGACGAGCGACGCGTAACGGCCGAACCGGCGCTTCACGCCTGCGGCGAACGCGCGCCGGTACGCGTCGGCCTTGTCGTCCTCCAGCGTCCGCGCGTACGCATCGCGGAGCTCGAGCAGGCCGTCGGCGATCGCGTCGACGACGAGCTGGAAGTCGCCGTATGCCTCCTCGGCGTTCTCGCGGCCCGAGTGGATCCATGCTTCCTCGGCCTCACCGGCCTCCGTGAGCAGGGCGCTCTCGTCGCTCGCGAAGAGCGCGAGCTGGCGCTCGACGAGGTCGTCGAACGGTCCCCGCCGGAGCCTCACACGAGCTCCTCGTAGAGCGACAGGTGCGCCGCGGCCGCGGCGTCCCAGGTGAGCTCGTCGCGGGCGCGGGCGGCGCCCGCGCGGGCGGCCGCGAGCGCCGCCGAGTCGTCGAGCAGCTCTCGGAGCGCGGTGGCGAGGCCCGCGACGTCTCCCGACGGGACGACCCGCCCGGCCTCGAACCGGCGCACCACCTCGCCGAGCCCGCCGACCTCGTAGACGACGGCGGGCACGCCCGCGCCGAGTGCCTGGAGCAGCGCGCCGGACTGGTCGAGCTCCTCCGCGTACGGGAAGACCGCGACGGTCGCCTCCGACAAGGCACGCTCCAGCTCCGGCCGGCCGAGGTAGCCGAGACGCCATTCCGCCCGGGCGCCCGCTGTGGCGCGGAGCGCGTCGAGAGCGATCCGCGGGTCGCCGGCGACGAGGAGCCGCGCGTCCGGGACGGTGAGCACCGCCTCGACGGCGTCCGGAAGCCCCTTGTAGCCACGGATCACGCCGAGCGCGAGCACCGTCCGCCCGTCGTCTGCGCGCGGCGGGTCGCTCCGGAACACCGGATGGGGGATGACCGCGAGCCGCTCCTCCGCGACGCCGAACGCGGTGAGCGCGTCCCGCCCACGGTGCGAGTGGACGACGACACGGTCGAAACGAGCGAACAGCGAGCGCCACAGCCCCGTGCGGTGCGCGGTGCGGCGCGGCAACAGGTCGTGGGCCGTGAAGACGAGCGGTCGGCCCGAGCGGAGGAGCACCCGGTCGAGCTCCGGCACCGCCAGCCACTGGAAGTGGACGATGTCGGCGGGACGCGACACGACAGTGCGCATGGCGAACGGGTGCTCGAGGAGCTTGAGCGGCAGCCTGAGCGCGTCGCGACGGGCCCGGCTCGAGCGCGGATAGAGCGTCTCGGCGAGCCGGTATCCGTCCGGGTCAGGACGCTCGCCGAAGCGGAACCGCGACGTCAGCAGCTCGACGTCCGCTCCGGCGCGCGCGAGCGCAGACGCCAGCTCGTGGTCGTACGGCGGAGTGAAGGCGGGTGGATCGGCGAGGACGACGCGCATGGGAAGCTCGGGGTGCAGCGGCCCGACGGTACCCGTAGCCTCGGCCCGTGCAGCTCGTCGTCCGGACGTGGAACGTCTTCCACGGCAACGCCGATCCACCGCGGCGCGCCGGCTACCTGCGGCGGATGATCGAGCTCGTCACGCTCGACGGGCCGGACGTGGTGTGCCTCCAGGAGCTGCCCGTCTGGGCGGTCGCGCGGATCGCGAGCTGGTCCGGGATGCACCATTTCGAGGCCGTGGCGCGACCGCCCCTCTGGCCGGGGCCGTTCTCGACCTGGGTCACGCGCGCGCACCAGGGGTTCTTCCGGTCGGGGCTCTCCGGCCAGGCCAACGCCATCCTCGTCGCGCCCAGGCACGCCGCGACCGACCTCGGGCACGAGCGGATCAGCGAGGGCCGCGGCGAGCGACGCGTCGTCCACGCCGTCCGCATCGCGGGTGCGCCCGGGGTCGCGATCGCGAACCTCCACGCCTCGAACGACTTCGTGCGGCCGGAGGTTCCCCGCGGCGAGGCCGCGCGCGCCGCGTCGTTCGTCGAGCACGCAGCGACCGCCGGCGACGTCGTCGTCCTCGCCGGAGACTTCAACGTCGGCGATCCGTCGCTCGAGGCGTACTCCCCGCCGGGCGGAGGCATCGACCACGTCCTCGTGCGCGGCGCCGCCGTCCTGTCGGTTGCCCCCTGGCCGCAGGACCGGCGGCGGCAGAATGGCGTCGTGCTCTCCGACCACCCCGTCGTCGAGGCGACCATCGAGGTCGAGGAGTGACGTTCGAGGAGGCGCGCGCCCTCTTTCCCGTGCTGCAGTCGGTCGCGTACCTCAACGCGGGGACGTTCGGGCCGCTCGCGCGACCGGTTGCGGAGGCGCTCGAGGCGGGAATCGAGCGGGACCTCGAGCTCGGCCGCACGGGCAAGGCGTACTTCGAGGAGACGATCGCCCTTCGCGACCAGCTGCGCTCGGCCTTCGCGCAGCTCGTCGGCGCGGCGTCGGAGTCGATCGCCCTGACGACGTCGACGACGGAGGGCTGCGGGATCGTGCTCCGTGGGCTCGGCCTCGGGCCGGAGGACGAGGTCGTCACGACGACGGACGAGCACTTCGGATTGCTGGGACCGCTCGGCGCGGCGCCCGCCCGGGTCGTCGTCGTGCCGCCCGATCCCGAGCACATTGCCGCGGCCGTCACGCCCCGCACGCGCCTCATCGCGACATCGCGCGTCCTCTGGACGACCGGCGCCGTGCTGCCGCTCCGCGAGTTGCGCGAGCGGTGCGGCGTCCCGGTCCTCGCGGACGGCGCCCAGTCGGTGGGCGCGATCCCGGACGACGTCGGCGGCCTCGACTTCCTCACGATCTCGGGCCAGAAGTGGCTGTGCGGGCCCGACTCGACCGGCGCGCTCGTGGTGGACGACCCCGAGCGGCTCGCCCTCGTCTCGCCCGGCCACTTCGCGCAGCGTGCGTACGAGCCCGACGGGAGCTTCGATGCGCATCCCGGCGCGCGGCGCTTCGACTCGGGCTGGTGGTCGAACGGCGCCGTGCGCGCGATGCTCGCCGCGCTCGCCCTGCGGCCGGACTGGTGGGCGGAGCGCGCGGCGGCCGCGGCGGCGACGTGCAGGCGGCTCCTCGCGCCGTTGGTCGACGCCGTCGAACCGAAGTCGGCGTCGACGCTCGTCTCCTTCCGCGTCGAGCCGGGCGAGGCGCCCGCGATCGTCGCGCGCCTGCACGAGGGCGGGGTCGACGTCCGCGAGATCCCCGGCCGGGGGCTCGTCCGCGCCTCGTGCGGCTGGTGGACGAGCGACGAGGACCTCGAACGACTCGCGGCCGGCCTCGGCCGCTGAGGCTCAGGCGGCGTCGGCGGCGGTACGCAGGCCGAGCTCGCCCGCGATCGGCTGCAGCGCTGCGATCACGTTCGCGATGTGCTCGTCGAGCTCCAGGCCGAGCAGCTCCGCGCCCTCGTAGACCTCGTCCCGATGCACCCCGGCTGCAAACGACGGCTGCTTGAGCTTCTTCCGGACGGATTTCGGCTCGAGGCCGTCGAGCCCCGTCGGCCGCACGAGCCCGCACGCGTGCACGAACCCCGAGAGCTCGTCGCAGGCGAAGAGCGTCTTCTCGAGCTGGGTCTCGCGCGGCAGCTCGAGGTGCTCGGCATGCGACAACACCGCCCTGATCACGACCTCCGGGTAGCCCTCCTCGCGGAGGATCGGCGCGCCGTCCTGCGGGTGCTTGTCGAGCGTGGGGTGGATCTCGTAGTCGAAGTCGTGAAGGAGGGCGACGGCGCTCCACAGCTCCTCGTCCTCGCCGGAGCGCTGCGCGTACCCGCGAACGGAGGCCTCGACCGCCAGCGCGTGCCGGAGGAGCGACTCGCTCGTCGTGTAGCGCGTCAGCGTCTCCCAGGCCCTGTCGCGGGTCACCTCCACGGAGCCGGGTACGATAGCGCCCCGCATGCAGTCGTTCGTGATCGAGGGCGGGCGTCCGCTGTCCGGGACCGTTCGCGCCGCGGGCAACAAGAACGGCGC
>DASXAW010000078.1:0-39981 GCA_036406535.1 Gaiella sp. | reverse complement strand
CCGGCGGCGGCGGAAGCGGCGGAGGCCTGCTCGACGGAGTGCTTTCGCTCCTCGACGGACTTCTAGGGCCGCACTGAGCGGGCAACGCCGGCAGGAGCTTCGTTCGACGCGGCCTCCGCGGGCGCAGGTCGGTCTCGCACGGCTCGCGCGGGACTGCGGTCCCCGGTTGTCCGGTCCGCGCACACGTCGTACGCTGGACGCCGGGGGGTAAGGAGGACTGCGGTGGCGGAAGCCGAGATCGGAGTGATCGGAAGCATGCCCGAGACCTCGCCGTTGGACGACGGCGAGGAACTCGTCGTCGACACGCCGTACGGCTTCCCTTCGGCGCCGATCTGCGTCGGCGATGTAGGCGGGAAGCGGGTGGCCTACCTCTCCCGGCGGGGCGAGGAAGGAGGGATCTCGCCTCCGAGGCTTCCCAGCCGCGCAAACGTCTGGGCGCTGCGCGAGCTCGGCGTGCGCCGGGTGCTCGCCCCGGTCGTCTCCGGCGCGCTGTCCTTCGACTTCGACATCGGCGACATGGTCGTGTGCGACCAGTTCGTCGACCGGACCTGGGGCCGCGAGGACACGTACTACGACGGGCCCGGCGCGGTGCTCGTCAGCTCGGCACGGCCGTTCTGCGACGACCTGGGTGAAGTCATCGTCCGCGTCGGCCGCGACCTCGGCTTCCCCGTGCTCGGAGGAGGGACCGCGGTGGTCATCCAGGGCCCGCGCTTCTCGACCACGGCCGAGTCGGTTTCCTACCGGGCGATGGGCTGGGACCTGGTCAACATGGTCTCCTACCCCGAGTCGCACCTCGCACGGGAGCTCGAGCTCTGCTACGCGAACATCTCGCTCGTCACCGACCACGACGTGGGGATCGCGGGGGTCGGCGCGAGAACGACCCGGAAGGTCGCCGGCTCGCTCGCGGAGAGCAGCGGGATGCTCAGAGAGCTGCTCGTCGCCGTCATCCCGGAGATCGGGCCGCAGCCGGACGACGAGTGCGCGAACGCGCTCGGCCAGGCACGGGCCTAGGGCGCCTCGGTCGGCGGGGTCGTTCTGCGAGGATCGTGGCGATGCTGCTCTACAACTCGCCGATCTCGGGCAACTGCTACAAGGTTCGGCTGCTCCTCGCTCACCTCGGGATCCCGTACGAGCGGCGCGACCTCGACGTCGTCGATCGCTCCGATCGGCCCGAGGTCCTCGGCGGCCTGAATCCGGATCTGCGCGTGCCGACGCTCGTGCTCGACGACGGGAGGCCGCTCGCGGAGTCCGGCGCGATCCTGTGGTACTTCGGCGACGGGACGCGCTTCGTCCCGGGCGACGCCTTCGAGCGCGCGAAGGTGCTCCAGTGGATGTTCTTCGAGCAGTACAGCCACGAGCCGGCGCTCGCCGTCGTCCGCTTCCTCGTCGCGTACTCGGGTCGGGCAGACGCGCAACGCGAGACGATCGAGGCAAAGACCGTGCAGGGCTATCGCGCCCTCGACTCGATCGAGGGCCACCTCGCGACGGCGGACGGATACCTCGTCGGGGACACGCTCACCCTCGCGGACATCGCGCTGTACGCCTACACCCACGTCGCCCACGAGGGCGGCTTCTCGCTCGAGCGCTTTCCCGCGACCCGCGCGTGGCTCGACCGCGTGGCCGCGGAGCCCGGTCACGTCGCGATCGACGCGTGACCGTTCGGGTTCGGTTCGCTCCCAGCCCGACGGGGTCGCTGCACGTCGGCAACGCGTTGACTGCCGTCGCGAACCGGCGGTTCGCGGACGAGCGCGGCGGCGTGCTCGTGCTGCGTATCGACGACACCGACCCGGCCCGCACGGTCGAAGGCGGCGAGGCTGCGATCCTCGAAGACCTCGGCTGGCTCGGAGTCGGCTGGGACGAGGGGCCGGTGCGGGAGAGCGAGCGGGCCGACGCGTACGCCGACGCGGCCGCAAGGGCACTCGAGAACGGGGCGATCCGCGACGCGGACGGCTCGGTTCGCCTCGGCGTGACGACCCTGCTGCGCGCAGACGGCTCGGCGACGTACCAGCTGGCATCCGTAGCCGACGATCTCGCGCTCGGGATCACCCACGTGATCCGCGGCTCCGACCATCGTCCGAACGAGGCCACCCAGCGCCTCGTCGCGCGTGCGATCGGCGGCGAGCTGCCCGAGGTGATCCACCACGGACTCCTCGTCGGCGACGACGGCAAGAAGCTCTCGAAGCGTCACGGCGCGGTCGCGGTCGGCGACCTGAGGGCCGAGGGGATCCCGTCCTCGGCGTTGCGCGCGTACCTCGACGAGCTCGACCTGCCCGCGCACGACGTCCGGTTCGATCGCGGGCGCGTGGGGCGTCTCGCGATCGATGCGATCGCGGCGATGCCGGACGACGTGCTCGCTGCGGAGGCGGGGGCTCCGGTGGAGTACGCGCGCGCGTTGCGGGGCGCGCGCACGCTCGTCGAGGCGGCGGACATCGGACGGCAGCTCGCCGCACCGCAGCACGTCTCGCTTCCGCCGGAGGCGGAACCGACCCTCGAGCGGTTCCTCGAGCTTCGGGCCGCGACCGACGTGCTCGACGAGGCGGGGGCACGGTCGATCGTCCGCGAGTTGAAGGCGGTCGGAGGCGACCTCCGGGCGCTGCGCCTGGCGCTCACGGGTGCCGAGCGTGGGCCGGAGCTGTGGGCGGTGCTGGCCGCCCTGCCACGAGACGAGGCCGTCGAGCGCGCGCGGCGAGCACGGTCGTCGCGCTGAGGCGGCGCCGCATGCCGTCTACGATCGCGGGATGCGCCTGCAGGACACGCTGACCGGCAGACTCGTCGAGCTGCCGCCGTCACCCGAGCCGATCGGGATGTACGTGTGCGGCCCGACGGTCTACCAGCGGGCGCACATCGGCAACGCCCGGCCGTTCGTCGTCTTCATGTGGCTCGCCCGCTGGCTTCGAGCCCGCGGGCACGACGTGCGGATGGTGCACAACATCACCGACGTCAACGACAGGATCTACGAGGCGGCCCCGGGGCACAGCGCCGAGCTCGCGGTCGAGGCGACTCGCTGGTACCTCGAGGACACCGCCGCCTTCGGCCTCGGCCTGCCGGACTCGCAGCCGCTCGCGACCGAGACGATGCCGGAGATCATCGAGCTGATCGGGCAGCTGGTCGCGTCCGGCCACGCCTACGCGGTCGACGGCGACGTCTACTACCGCGTCGGCGGCTTCGAGAGCTACGGCGCGCTGTCGGGTCAGCGCCCCGACCAGGTCGAGGAGCAGGAGCCGAATCCTGCGAAGGAGGACCCGCGCGACTTCGCTCTCTGGAAGGCGACGAAGGAGGGCGAGGACACGTCCTGGAAGGCGCCGTGGGGCGTGGGGCGGCCCGGCTGGCACATCGAGTGCTCGGCGATGGCGGCGAAGGAGCTCGGCCCACAGTTCTGGATCCACGGGGGCGGGCTGGACCTCGTCTTCCCGCACCACGAGAACGAGCGCGCCCAGTCGCTCGCCGTCGGACATCCGTTCGCGCGGATCTGGATGCACAACGGGATGCTGCGCTTCACGGGCGAGAAGATGTCGAAGTCGCTCGGCAACGTCGCGACGATCCGCGAGGTGATCGACGAGTGGGGCGCGGAGACGGCGCTCGTCTTCTTCCTCACCGCCCACTGGCGCAAGCCGATCGACTTCTCGGAGGAGACGATGACGGCCGCGCGTGCGCAAGGCGAGACCTTCCGCAATGCCCTCCGCGGCGAGACCCGGACGGACGCGGACTGGCAGGCGCTCGTCGACGTCCTCGAAGACGATTTCAACACGCCCGCTGCGCTCGCGCTCATGCACGAATGGGCGCGTGTCGGAGCGCTCGACGAGCTTCGCCGGGCCCTCGACGTCTTCGGCCTGGCGAGTCTCGCCGCCGCAGACGTCGCTCCCGACGCGGTCCTGGAGCTCGCCGGGCGACGCGTGCGGGCGAGGGAGGCGCAGGACTTCGCCGAGGCGGATCGGCTTCGTGCCGAGATCGAGGCGGCGGGGTGGGAGGTGCGCGACACGAGCGGCGCGCCGTACTTCCAGCTCGTGCGTCGCGCCGCGTGACCCGCGACCTCGTCTACGGGCGGAACCCGGTGCGCGAGGCGCTCCGCGGACCGCGTGAGGTGCTCGAGGTGTGGGCGACCGAGCGCGCGGCGGCGAACCTCGACTGGCTGGGCGAAGGGCCACGTCCGCGCGTCAAGCGCGAGCGCGAGCTGACCGAGGCGGCCGGCTCGAACGACCACCAGGGCGTCGTGGCCTGGTGCGAGCCGTACGCATACGCGGACGCATGGGATCTCGCGAGCGGCCCCGCTCCGCTCCTCTGCTGCCTCGACCAGGTGACCGACCCGCGGAACCTCGGGGCGGTCGTCCGGAGCGCCGCGGGCGCCGGCGCGACAGGCGTCGTTCTGCCTGCGCACGGGGCGGCCGTGGTCACCGCCGCGGTGAGCCGCTCGTCGGCCGGCGCCGTCGAGCACGTGCCGGTCGCGGTCGTGCCGAATCTCGCCCGGTACCTCGCCGAGGTGAAGGGCGACCGGCTGTGGGCCTACGCAGCCGCCGCCGACGGCGAGACGGGGTTGTGGGAGCTCGATCTCACCGGGGGTGTCGCGCTCGTCTTCGGCGCCGAGGGCAAGGGTGTACGCCCCCTCGTGCGCCGAACGTGCGACGCCACGGTGGCGATTCCGCTCGGGCAGGGAGTCGAATCGCTCAACGTGAGCGTCGCGGCGGCGGTTGCGATGTTCGAGGCGCGTCGCCAACGGCTTGTCTCGACCTCGACTGGAGGGTGAGATTGGAGCCGACGTTGTACCTGTTCGACGGCTCGAACCTGTTCCACGCGGGGGCGTTTCGCGACAGGGACGAGCTGACCGACCTGCTGGCGTCCTTCGTCGCCGTCCGCGGTGCGCGCGGCGTCGTCGTGTTCGACGGCGTCGGTGCAGAGCGCCAGGTGGGGCCACTCGCGGTGCGCTTCGCGGCGCACGCTGACGCGGTGCTGGAGCGGCTCGCGGCCGAGAATCGCGATCGGGAAGCGGTTCTCCTGGTGACGAGCGACGCCGCGATCCGTGGCACGAGCGGGCAGGAGGTGCGCCATCGGGCGTCCCGTTCGTTCCTCGCCGAGCTCGCGACCGTCGTGCACAAGGAGGCCTCCTCGAGCCGGCTCGGGGACAGGCTCGACGAGGAGACGCGGTCGCGGCTCGAGCGGCTACGCCGCGGACTCCCTTCCTGACGGCCTCGAGCCCATCATACGAACGCGTGTTCCTATTACAATGGAACTTGCGCAACAGGGTTGTAACGCGCGCGCAATCCTGCTAGGTTCTCCCTCGACTTCAGGGTGAGACTTCGCCTCGAGGTCGTCCGATTCCACTCGACGGAGACGAGGGAGAGACCATGGCAGCCCGGACAGGTGCAGCGCCCAAGACCCCGCAGAAGCTGCAACGGGAGCTCGAGGATCTCCAGCTCGTGCTCAAGGTGAGGAACGGCAGCAAGGCCGCGCAGGACGAGCTCATGCGCCGCTACTACGGCTTCGTCCGCCTCAAGGCGAGCTCGTACTTCCTCGCCGGCGGCGACGCGGACGACCTCGTGCAGGAGGGGATGATCGGGCTGTTCAAGGCGGCCCGCGACTTCCGCACCGACAAGGAGACGTCGTTCCGCTCCTTTGCCGAGCTGTGCGTCACGCGGCAGATCATCACTGCGATCAAGTCGGCTACCCGCTACAAGCACGCCCCGCTCAACACGTACGTCTCCTTCAGCCATACGCCGGCCGGACAGGACGTCGAGGGCGAGTGCACGCTCGGCGACGCGCTTCCCGGGCCGTCGACCGACGACCCGTCGGTGCGCGTGATCTCGACGGAGGAGCTGCAGGCGCTCGTCGGCTGCCTCGGCACGACGCTCTCCGGCCTCGAGTCCGAGGCGCTGCGGCTCTACCTCGACGGGTACTCGTACGAGCAGATGGCGGAGACGCTCGGCTGCGACTGCAAGACGATCGACAACGCGTTGCAGCGCGTGAAGCGGAAGATCCTCGCGCATCAGGCCGAGCGCGCGGTCCTCGCCTGAAAGACGGCACCGGTGCCGGGCTTCTACCTGGAACCGCCTTGCCCCGCTACGAACCGGCGAGCGCGACCAGCGCCACACCCAGCGCGACCAGCGTTGCCCCCCCGAGTCGGGCGGGACGAAGGGGCTGATGTGCCGCGAGCGCCGCGAGCACCGTCGCGATCACGACGCTCGTCTCGCGCACGGCGGAGACGCTCGCGGCGGGCGCCTCACGCAGCGCGAGCAGCACCAGGATGTAGGTGCCGAAGAGAAGCAGCGCGACGAATGCGAGCCGGGGGGTCGCCTCGGCGCGCATCGCGGTCGACCCGCGAGTCCTCAGCACGACGGCTCCGTAGACCAGTGCGGGGCCGATGAGCACGAGCTCGATGTACGGGATCGCGGCCGCGTGCTCGAGCCCTTCCTTGTCCACGAGCGTGTAGCCGGCGATGAACACGGCGGTGGCGAGGGCGAGGAGCACCCCACGGCGGTCGGACGAGGCCTGCGCGACTCCGACCCCGCAGACGAGGAGAATTCCGATCGTGACCGCGACCACGCCGGCGATCTGGCCCGCCGACGTCGAACGCCCCATGATCACGACCGCCCCGAGCAGGGCGAGCACGGGGGCGCTGCCTCGCGCGACGGGGTACACGAGACCGACGTCGGCCGCGCGGTAGGCGGCGGCGAGAAACGCGAAGTACCCGAGCTCGAGGACGGCGGACGCCACGATGTACGGGATCGCGTCCGCGTCGACGCGCCACGTCAGCGCTGCGACGGGGGCGAACGCGATCACGCCGATCAGCAGCATGAGCGCGACCGCCGCCTCCGGCTCGCTTCGCCGTCCGAGAAAGACGTTGCCGCCCGCATGCAGCCAGGCGGCCGTGAACGCGAGCAGGAAGGCGGTCCCCGACATCGGACCACCCTATGCGCGTCCGGCCGCGGCTACGCGGTCTGTTGCGTGTCCGTCCGATCCGCCTCCGACGACTCGCCTCCGAGCGCTCGCTCGACGGTCTGGATCCAGTCGAGGTGGAGCTGGAGCAGCCCGCGAAGGAACTCGATCACGAGCAGGAGATACTTCTCACGGTGCGGCAGGCGAACGGCGCTGCGCTCCGCGGCCTCGAGTTGCGCCGACAGCTCCCCGATCTCGTCGCGCAGCGCGCTGACCGCCTGGCGCGTCGGTTCCTCGCCGACCAGGTCGGCGAGAAGCAGGCGGAGAAGCATGTCGCTCTTCAGGGGCGTGAAGACGGCCGGCGTCTTCCCGTGCTCCCGAAGCGCGTCGAGTCCCTTTTCGGTGAGGGAGTAGACCGTCCGCTCGCGTGTCTTCCCCGGCTCCTTGCGCGCGGCGAGGTAGCCGAGTCGGGCGAGGCGCTTGGGCTCGACGTAGTACTGGCTCTCGCCTGCCCAGTCGAGCATGCGACCGGCGCGCGCCATGCGCAGCAGGTCGTGGGCACCGGCGCCGCCATGGCCGACGAGCCCGAGGATCTCGTAGGAGAAGAGGCCGAGCTCTCCGCTTGACAAGCTACGTTCCATAGTTTTAACCTATCGAACATAGCTTAACCGAGGAGGGTGGACGATGACGTCGACGACCGACGCGACAGGCAGTGCGGAGCGGTGGGGGCCGGCGTGGGGCCGGCGCGCGAGCGAGTGGGCGGCGACCGAGGAGCAACAGCTGCCCACGTACGACGAGGCGATCGAGCGGCTGGGCATCGACGCGGGCACGCATGTTCTCGAGGTCGGCTGCGGCTCGGGCGTCTTCCTGCGGGCGGCCGCGGACCGAGGCGCGCACGTGTCCGGGCTGGACGCGTCGCCCGAGCTTCTCGAGCTCGCCCGCGCCCGGGTGCCCGAGGCGGACCTGCAACTCGGCGACCTCCAGTTCCTCCCGTACGCAGACGACACGTTCGACGTCGTCGCAGGCTTCAACTCGTTCTTCTTCGCAGCGGACATGGTCGCCGCCCTCCGTGAGGCGGGCCGGGTCGCACGGCCGGGCGGCAGCGTCGTGATCCAGGTCTGGGGCCGGCACGAGCGGTGCGCCCTCGACGCGATCAAGCCGATCGCGCGGCCACTCTTCCCCGGCGCCGACCCGAGCGCCCCGCCCCCGCCGGACCTGTCGGAGCCCGGGTTGCTGGAGGGGATCGCGGCCGCCGCCGGGCTGACGCCGGAGCTCGCGTTCGACCGTTCGTGGCCGTACCTGTACGAGAACGACGACGCGCTCGTCCGGAGCCTGCTCTCCGCTGCGGGCATCGGCGACGCGGCGGGCGAGCGCGAGCCCGAGGTCGGCGCGGCGCTGCTCGACGTGCTGGCCCCCTACCGCGAAGCGGACGGCAGCTACCGCCTCGAGAACGAGTGGCATTACCTCGTCGCGAGGGCGTGAAGCCGCGCGACGGTCGAGAGAAGGAGCCGGAGAAGGGATTCGAACCCTTGGCCCCGCGCTTACAAGGCGCGTGCTCTGACCAACTGAGCTACTCCGGCGCTCGCTCGATGGTAGTCGGCGCGTCCCTACGAGGCGCAGGGCTCGCCGAGCCGCTGGGCGCTCTGCCGCTCGGGCGCCTCGACCAGCAACCGGGCGACGAGCCAGCCCGCGACGACGACGACCGCTCCTAGGGCCGCGTCGAAGACGAAGTGGTTGCCGGTCCCGACGATCACGAGCAGCATCGCGACGGGGTACAGCGCCCCGGCGATCCGAACGGCCCGATGCGTCGCGAGCGTGGCGAGCGCGACGCCGACGATCAGCGCATATCCGAAGTGGAGGCTTGGCACGGCCGCGAACGGGTTGTACAGGGCACCGAGCAGGTCGGAGCTCAGGTTGAGCCCGGCGTGCGTCGTCACGGTGTCGGAGAAGCCGAGACCCGCGAGCCGCGGCGGCGCAGCGGGATACAGCACGTAGCCGACGAGCGCGAGGGCGGTCGCGACGACGAGCGTCGTCCGCACGATCGGGAAGTGCTCCGGGTGCCGCCGGTGGAGCCAGACCAGCGCAGCGGTCGTCCCGGCGAAGTGCAGGAGCACGTACGCGAGGCCGAGGACGGTGGGGAGCACGGGGAGCGCGTCGAACGCCTCCTGCACGCCGTGCTCGACGTAGATGCCGACGCTCTGCTCGAGGGCGACGATCTCCGACGTGTGGTGCATCGCGGCCGCGACGTTCTCGCTGGGCACGCCTCTGACGACCTCGTAGAGGCCGTAGAGGACGGCCAGGGCGCCGAGTTCTTGGAGCCCCGAGTGCGATCGCGAGAACCAGGCACGCAACATGCATTCATGGTCTCCTCCGCGGGTGCCCGAATGCGTGTGGCCGCCACGATTTCGGCAGGTTCGGAAAACCACACTCCGGGTCGTGCCCGGGTGCTCCCGCGGGCTACGCGCGGAGGTACGCGAGCACGGCGAGCACGCGGCGGTGGTCGTCCGTGCTCGCCGGGAGCCCGAGCTTCGTGAAGATGCTCGTCACGTGCTTCTCGACGGCCCGGAGCGTGACGAACAACCGCTCCGCGATCGCCTGGTTCGAGCGACCCTCGGCCATCAGCTCGAGCACCTCTCGCTCCCGCGCGGTGAGCTGCTCGAGCGGGTCGTCGCGCCGCTTCCGGCCGACGAGCTCGCTCACGACGGCCGGATCCAGCGCCGAGCCGCCGTCCGCCACCCGGCGCACGGCGGTGCCGAACTGGTCGAGGTCGGCGACGCGGTCCTTCAGCAGGTAGCCGACGCCTTCGGCGCTCGACTCGAGGAGCGCCATCGCGTATCCCGGCTCGACGTACTGTGACAGGACGAGGACTCCGACGCCCGGGTGCGTCTCGCGGATCTCCTGCGCCGCACGTAGCCCCTCGTCGGTGTGGGTCGGGGGCATCCGGATGTCCACGACGGCGACGTCGGGCTTGTGCATGGAGACGTGCCGGAGCAGGTCGTCGGCGGTGCCGGACTGGGCGACGACCTCGAAACCCGCCTCCTCGAGAAGTCGTGCGACGCCCTCGCGCAGGAGCACCGAATCGTCGGCGAGGACGACGCGGCGGGCGTCGCCGAGCTGCGAGACGGTTCCGCGCAGCGGCGGGAAGTCGCGCGGCAGCCCGTCCGCGAGCACCTGGTGGATCGACTCGGGATCGGGCAGCCCCTGGAGCCGGTGCGTGCCGAGGTCCCGGGTGTCGACTTCGGTCACGAACGGCGCGGCGGTCGACGAGAGCAGCACCTGGCCGCCGTGCCCGGCTGCCGCGATCCGCGAGGCGCGGATCACGTCGAGACCGGTGTAGCCCTCCTCGCCGAGGTGCGGCACTCCCGTGTGGAGGCCCATGCGGACCTTCACGACGACCCCGTCGGGCCATGCGTGGTCGCGGATCCGCTCCTGGCCCGCGAGCGCGGCGCTGAGCGCGGGATGCACCTCCGCGAAGACCGCCGAGATCTCGTCGCCCGTCGCGTCGACCTCCGCGCCTCCGTTGGCGGCGATCTCCTTGCGCAGCAGGCGGCGCACGTCCGCGATCAGCCCCGCGTACGCGCCGCCGGCGCTGCGCACGAGCTGCGTCGAGCCCTCGACGTCGGAGAAGAGAAAGGTGACGGTTCCGGTCGGCAGCGCGTTCATCACGAGCAGTCTAGGAGCGGTCGGCGGGGGCGGCGTCGGACGGCGGTGTTGCGCCCGTTCGGTCGGAGTCAGAGAGGGATGACCCTGCGGGCAGTGGGGATTCTCGCACGGATCCGTGTCCCGGCACCGGGAGGGCTCTCGATCTCGAGGGTCCCGTCGAGCGCCTCGACCCGGTCCTCGAGCCCCTTCAGCCCCGAGCCGCGCGACGGGTCGGCGCCGCCGATGCCGTTGTCGGTCACCTCGACGATCACATCGTCTCTCCCCGGGTCCGTGGCGATCCGGACGCAGGCGGATGTTGCGTGCGCGTACTTCGCGACGTTTGCGAGCGCCTCGGCGGCGACGTAGTAGGCGGCGGCCTCGATCGCCGGCGCGAGCCGCTCGCCCGGGGCGTCTACCTCCACCGGGAACGGCGAGCGGATCACGAGCGACTCGAGGGCAGGGCCGAGACCGCGGTCGGTGAGCACGTTCGGGTGGAGCCCGCGGGCGAGCTCGCGCAGCTCGTCGAGCGCCCTGGCAAGCTCGTCCCGGGCGGTCTTGAGCAGCTCGGCCGCCTCGACGGGGTCGCTCGGCAGCCTCGACTCCGCGAGGCGGAGCGAGAGCGACAACGCGGCGAGGCGTTGCTGTGCCCCGTCGTGGAGATTGCGCTCGAGGCGCCGCCTCGCGGCGTCCGTCGCGGCGACGATCCTGCTCCGTGAGGCGCGGAGCTCCTCCTCCTGGCGCTTGCGCTCGCTGACGTCCATCCCCGAGATCAGGACGCGAGCGGTGCCGCGCTGGTCGAGGATCGGCGTCGCTGTCCACGCGACCGTCAGCTCCCGGCCGCCGCGGCCGATCCAGGTGTTCTCCCGCTCGGCCTGGGCGACGCCGTTCGCGGCGCCGGCGATCGCCAGTTGCGCGGCTCGCTCGTCGCCCGCCGCGACGAGGTCGAGGATCGACGTGCCGGCGAGCTCGTCGACGTGCTTGCCGAAGGCGTCGCAGAACGCGCGGTTGGCGCCCATCGGGACGACGATCCCCTCCCGGTCGGTGATCACGATGTAGCTGGGAATCGTGTCCGCCACGGTGTTCGCGAAGTCCCGCTGACGCTGGAGGTCGATCTCGCGCCGCTTCCGGTCGCTGATGTCGATGCCGCCCGCGACGATCCGTACGACGTTTCCGCTCTCGTCGACGAGCGGCGCCGTCCGCCAGGCGATGACCCGCTCCTGGCCTCTCGCGTCGGTGAAGATGTTCTCGTACTCGGCTGCGACGAAGTCGGGGGCGGCCTGGTGGAAGCGCTCGATCATCGCCTCGCGCTCCTCGCGGGAGATGAAGACGTCCCAGAAGTACGCGCCGTCGATCAGGTCGCGGTCCTCGAGGCCGCTCGCGATCTCCACCGCGCGGTTGAAGTTGCGGAAGCGCCCCTGGGTGTCGACGACCGAGAGGAGGCTCGGGACCGTGTTGATGATCGTCTCGAGAAAGCGGTACTGGGCGCGCACCTCGGCCTGGAGCCGCTCCTTCTCGAAGGCGAGGGCGACGGTCGCCGCGACAGCGTCGACGAGCTCCCGCTGCTCGGTCAGCGTCCGGTCGTGGATGAGCGCTGCGACGCGCTTCCCGCCCTGCTCGACGAAGGTCGCGGCATGGGCGCCCTTCGCGATCGGGTCGCTCAGCGTCCTCCCGTCCTCGTCCACCCAGCTGTCACGCTCGGGCGACCAGTACGCCAGCTCGAGCGAGGGGTCGCCCAGCGCGTCCGCGAGCGCGTCGCGGAGAGGCGTGCCGTTGCCGATCGCGATCGCGAGATCGGCGATCCCCGCCCGGGCGAGCCTCGTGCGCAGCACCCCCGCGACGAAGGCGACGGGCATCAGCGCGAGCGAGGCGAGCGCGGCGAGCTCGACGACGAAGCCGGCCGACGCGCTGACCGTGGCGATGAGGCTGCTCGCGACGAGCGTCACCAGCGAGACGAGCGTGAAGAGGTAGACCGGGCCGAGGACCCGCCGGAGCGGGGGCGTCGCCTGGCGGTAGCGACGTACGAGCCGGACGATGAAGGCAGCCCCGACCGCGGCCGCGGCGAGGGCGAGGATCACCCCGCTCGCGCGGGCGAGCGGCGGGCTGTCGCTGACGAGGAACGCGCTCTTCGGGCACGAGTCGCATGTCGGGATGGGGGTCGGGTCGAAGAGCGTCACGAGAAGGGGTCCGACGGTGACGACCACGAGCACGCCCCAGACGAGCCACCGGTCGCCGGGCCGGAGATAGCCGGTCGGGTACGCGAGGATCAGGTGGCCGAACGCGACGAACGCCAATCCCCCGAGGAGGTAGCCGATCGTGAAAGGCAGGGATCCGCTCGTCACCTGAAGCGCGCCGAGCGACCAGAGAAGGCCGACGGCGAGCATCTGCGCGCCCGTCCTGTTCTCCGGCCGCGTGGCGGCGGCGAAGGCCCCGGCGATCGTGAAGCTGAGGCCCGCGAGGACCGCGATGACGATCGCGAGCCGGGGGTTCTCGAGGTCGGCGATCGCGACGAGCACGATCGCGCCGGTGTAGAGCAGCGCTCCGAGGGTGACGGCGGCGACGAGCCGGCCGCGGCTCACCGCAGCAGAGAGCGGATGGCAGAGCCCGACAGCTCCGCCTTCGAGATGAAGCCGCGCGCGCCGCTGCCGCGGATCATCCCGTCGTAGTCGCACGCATCGCGGCTCGAGATGAGGACGACCGGCGGAGCGCCGTTGCCGAGGCGCTCGAGCACCGCGAAGCCGTCCATGTCGGGGAGCTGGACGTCGAGCAGCACGACGTCCGGAGTGAGCGAGTCGAGTGCCGAAATGGCGCCCTGACCGTCCTCCGCCTCGCCGATCACCGAGAACCCGTCCGCCTCGAGGATCGCCCGTGCGCAGGCGCGAAAGCTCGGGTGATCGTCGACGATCAGGACGGTCGTGCGTGTCTCCACAACGCAATCGTACGAGAGCCGAACACGCTGAGAGGTGTGGCAAACCGCACCGGTCTCTGGTTCCCAAGCGGGATCCCGCAGAAGCGAGATCCCGCGCTCGGATCCCCGCCTTCGGCGGGACACATCCCTGAAGGCGTCGGCTTCGCCGCCGCAACGGCCTGGCTACCTCCTCGGCGATCGCGGCCCGAGGAAATCGCATGAGCAGTGGATTCGCCAGAGCTGAATCCGCTGCGCAATGCGAGGCAAACAGCCCTCCACATTGCGCGTTTGCTCCGTCATACTCGCGCGCATGACTTCGATCGAGCAGCAGACCACGGCCGAGATCCTCTCGGGCCGCGAGCGGTACGTCTCCCGTGGCGTCTCGACTCCCCGGCTCGTCGTCGCGTCCGCCGAGGGCGCCCGCGTCACCGACCCCGAGGGCCGCGTCTTCGTCGACTTCGCGGGCGGGATCGCGTGCCAGAACACCGGCCACCGGTTCGGGCCCGTCGTGGACGCGATCCACCGACAGGCCGACCTCTATCTCCACCAGTGCTTCATGGTCGGCGTCTACGAGCCGTACGTCGAGACGTGCCGGCTGCTCGCGGAGCTCTCGCCCTGCGTGGGGACGGAGCAGAAGTCCATCCTCGTCAACTCCGGGGCCGAGGCGGTGGAGAACGCGGTGAAGATCGCCCGCGCGGCGACCGGTCGTCCGGCCGTCGTCGTGTTCGACAACGCCTTCCACGGGCGGACGCTGCTCACGATGACGATGACGAGCAAGGTGCACCCCTACAAGGCGGGGTTCGGGCCGTTCGCGCCCGAGGTGTACCGCGCTCCGGCGCCGTACCCGTATCACGGCGTGACGACCGACGACGCGCTCGAGGGCCTGGCGAAGCTCTTCAAGTCCGACGTCGACCCGCAAACGGTCGCTTGCGTCGTGCTCGAGCCGGTGCAGGGCGAGGGCGGTTTCGTGCCGATGACGCCGGACTTTCCCGCGCGGCTCGCGGAGCTGTGCCGCGCTCACGGGATCCTCTTCGTCGACGACGAGGTGCAGGCGGGGGCGGGAAGGACCGGGAAGGTCTGGGCGATCGAGCACTACGCCGGCGTCGAGCCCGACCTGCTCGTCTCCGGCAAGTCGATCGGCGGCGGGCTGCCTCTCGCGGGCGTGACCGGGCGCCAGGAGCTGATGGACGCGGTCGGCCCCGGCGGGCTCGGCGGCACGTTCGGCGGCAACCCGCTCTCGTGCGCGGCCGCCGTCGCGGTGCTGGAGGCGATCCGCGAGCCGGAGTTCCTCGAGCGGGCGGCGGCGCTCGGCGTCGTGCTGCGCTCGCGGCTCGACGAGCTGGCCGCGCGCCACGACGCGATCGGCGAGGTGCGGGGGCTCGGGCCGATGCTCGCGATCGAGCTGGAGGAGCGCACACCGGATCGAGCGAAGGCGACCGTGGAGGCTGCGTTCGACCGCGGTCTCCTGCTGCTCTCGTGCGGCCTCTACGGGAACGTCATCCGGCTCCTGCCACCGCTGACGATCACCGACGAGGATCTCGACGAGGGCATCGGGCTGCTCGACGACGCGCTCGCCGCCGGCCTCGGCGGGTGATCGAGAGCCCCGACATCCGCCTCCGCAGCCTGCGCAAGACGTACGGCGACGTCGCGGCGGTGGACGGGATCGACCTCGACGTCGGGCGCGGCGAGTTCTTCACGCTGCTCGGCCCGTCCGGCTCGGGGAAGACGACGACGCTGCGGATGATCGCCGGGTTCGAGCGGCCGGACGGGGGTGAGGTCGAGCTCGGCGGGCGGG
Source organism: Gaiella sp. (assembly GCA_036406535.1). Classification (GTDB taxonomy): domain Bacteria; phylum Actinomycetota; class Thermoleophilia; order Gaiellales; family Gaiellaceae; genus Gaiella. The sequence continues at coordinate 24,772 of DASXAW010000078.1, read as the reverse complement.
ACGTCTCGCGGCTGCCGCCGTTCGAGCGCGACGTCAACACCGTCTTCCAGGACTACGCCCTGTTCCCGCACATGACCGTGCATCAGAACGTCGAGTACGGGTTGCGCGTGAAGCGCGTCCCGAAGGCGGAACGGCGGACGAGAGCCGGCGAGGCGCTTCGGGTCGTGCGTCTGGACGGCTACGGCGATCGGAAGCCCTCGCAGCTCTCGGGCGGGCAGCGCCAGCGTGTCGCGCTCGCGCGGGCGATCGTGAACACGCCGCGCGCCCTGCTCCTCGACGAGCCGCTCGGCGCGCTCGATCTGAAGCTCCGGCAGGAGCTCCAGATCGAGCTCAAGTCGATCCAGCAGCAGCTCGGGATGACGTTCGTCTACGTGACCCACGATCAGGAAGAGGCGCTCACGATGAGCGACCGGATCGCGGTGTTCAACCAGGGCCGCATCGAGCAGGTCGACACGCCGGCGGCGATGTACGAGCACCCGGCGACTGCGTTCGTGGCGGGCTTCATCGGCACCTCGAACATCATCGACCGGGACGGGCGGACGTTCACCGTCCGCCCGGAGAAGATCCGGGTCCTCCCGGCCGAAGGGTCGGAGGGAGAGCCCGGGACGATCAGGGCCGCGGTGTACGTCGGCCCGTTCACCAAGCTCGTCGTCGCGCTCGACCGCGGCGGAGAGCTCACCGTCGTCGAGCAGAACCTCGAGACGTCGTCGACGGACGTCCACGAGATGGAGGGTCGGCGCGTTCGGCTCCGTTGGGGCGCGGACGTGGAATTCGCGGTGAAGGAGGAAATGTGAAGCGAGTACGTCTCGTGCACATGCTGGTCGCGGCCGGCGTCGTGGCGCTCGCCGTGCCGGCTGCGGGCGTGACGAAATCCGACGCGCTGCCGACGTCGGTCGGCAAGGGCGAGGGCAAGCTCACGCTCGTCGCCTGGGAGGGCTACACGGAGAAGCAATGGGTCGCCCCGTTCGAGAAGGCCACGGGCTGCGACGTGACGACGAAGTACGCAGGCAGCTCGAATGACATGTTCAACCTCATGACCTCCGGCGGCGGAGGCCAGTACGACATGGTCTCGGCGTCGGGCGACGCGAGCCTGCGGCTGATCTACGCCGGCGCGGTGCAGGAGGTCAACGTCAGGCTGATCCCGGCCTGGAAGGACTTCTTCAAGGCGTTCCAGTCGCCGCCCAACAACACCGTCGGCGGAAAGCACTACGGCACCTCGTTGCAGTTCGGCCCGAACGTCCTGATGGTCAACACGAAGGCGTTCAAGAAGGTGCCGACGACCTGGGGGGCGCTGTACGACCCGAAGAACAAGGGCAAGGTCACGATCCCGGACAACCCGATCCAGATCGCCGACGCGGCGCTCTACCTGTCCAAGACGAAGCCGTCCCTCGGGATCAAGGACCCGTACGAGCTGACGAAGCCGCAGCTCGACGCGGCGGTCAAGCTCCTCCAGCAGCAGCGGCCGCTCGTGAAGAAGTACTGGGCGCTCGCGTCCGACCAGATCGACCTGTTCAAGAACGGCGGGTCGACGCTCGGCGCGTCGTGGCCGTACCAGGTCAACACGCTGAGGGCGGCGAAAGTGCCGGTCGTCGGCGTGATCCCCAAGGAGGGCGTGACCGGGTGGCTCGACACCTGGATGCTGTCCTCGAAGGCACAGCACCCGAACTGCGCCTACAAGTGGATGCAGTACATCTCCACGCCCAAGCCGCAGGCGCAGCAGGCGATCTACTTCGGCGAGACGCCGGTCAACAAGAAGGCCTGCAAGGTCATGGACTCCATCTCGAAGGGCTCGTGCGCGCAGTACTCGGGGAACAAGACCGATAGCTACTACCGCTCGATCAAGTTCTGGAAGACCCCGATCACCGACTGCGGAAACGGCCAGAAGAACTGCACGGACCTCCGGGCGTGGACGGACGCCTGGACGAAGATCAAGGGATAGGTGTCGGTCGATTCGACCCGCGTGGAGGGGCCTGCGGCGGCGGGCCCCCTCCGCGCCGTCTCGCGCTTCACCTGGCGGAGGCCCGGGCTCGTCACGATCGGCCAGGTCTCTGCTCCGGTCGCGGCGTTCCTGCTCGTCTACGTCGCGGCCCTCGTCGCCCTCCTGATCCAGAGCCTCTGGACGACCGACTCGTTCACCGGGAAGGTCATCCACTCCTGGAACCTCGACAACTTCAGCGCGATCGCGGACGACCCGTATCCGACGATCATCCGGCGCACGATCCTGATCGCCGCGGCGGTCACGGTGACCTGCATGCTGCTCGCGTTCCCGTACGCGTACTTTCTCGTGCGCATCGCGTCGCGGCGGCTGCGGATCGCGCTCCTCGTCGCGACCGTTCTGCCGCTGTGGGTGAGCTACCTCGTCCGCGTGTACTCGTGGCGGCTGATCCTCAACCCGGACGGGGCGCTCAACTGGTGGCTGAACAAGCTGGGGCTGCCGGACCAGAACATCGCGTACACGAACTGGGCGATGTGGCTCGTCTTCACGTACATCTGGTTCCCGTTCATGGTGCTGCCGGTCTACGCCTCGCTCGAGCGCGTGCCGTACTCGTACATCGAGGCCTCGGCCGACCTCGGCGCGAAGGGCTGGACGACGCTCCGGCGCGTCATCCTGCCGCTCGCGGTGCCCGGTCTCGCCGCGGGCTCGATCTTCACGTTCTCGCTCACGCTCGGCGACTACATCGCGCCGTCGCTCGTCGGCGGGCCGGGCTCGTCGCTGATCGGAACCGTCGTGTTCGAGAATCTCGGGCTCGCGAACAACCTCCCGTTCGCGGCGGCGTTCGCAACGATCCCGCTCGCGATCATGGCCGTCTACCTCGCGCTGATGAAGCGCCTCGGGGCGTTCGAGAGCTTGTGAGCACCTGATGGAGACGCGCGCGACACGGGTCGGCCTGTGGGCGTGGGCGACGCTCGTCTTCCTGTTCCTCTGGATCCCGATCGGGATCATGGCGCTCTACGCATTCAACTCCTCGAACATCCAGAGCTGGCCGATCCCGGGCTTCACGACGAAGTGGTTCTCGGAGGCCTGGCACGACGAGGAGGTGCGCGACGCCCTTTGGCTCTCGTTCCGCGCAGGGCTGCTCGCGACGATCGTCGCGCTCGTGCTCGGGTCGCTTGCGGCGTTCGGCCTCGCCCGGACGCGCTTCTTCGGCCGCGACGCAGTGTCGTTCGTCTTCGTCCTTCCGATCGCGCTGCCCGGGATCATCACCGGGCTCGCGCTGAACTCCTTCTTCGTGCTCTGGGGCCTGAGCTTCTCCCTGTGGACGATCGTCATAGGTCACGCGACGTTCTGCGTGGTGGTCGTCTACAACAATGTGCTCGCGCGGCTGCGCCGCACGTCGGGATCGTTCTTCGAGGCCTCGGCCGACCTCGGGGCAACCGGCTTCCAGACGTTCCGGTACGTGACGTTCCCCGTCGTCCGCACGGCGATCGTCGCGGGCGCGCTGCTCGCGTTCGCGCTCTCGTGGGACGAGATCGTCGTGACGTACTTCACCGCCGGCGCCCAGAACACGCTGCCGCTCCTGATCTTCGGCTTCATCCGGCAGGGCCAGAACCTGCCGATCGTGAACGCGATCGCGCTCGTCGTGATCGTCGTCAGCGTGATCCCGGTCGCTCTCGCGCAGCGGCTGACGAGCGACCCGGGCGTCGGGCGCGGTTGAGCGAACGCCGGTTGCAGGTTGCAGCCGCCGATCCGAGGCTGTGGCGGCCTGGCCGATCGCGCTAGGTGACGCCGGCGCCGGCGAGCGCGTCGCGGACGTCGTACTCCCAGATCGGCTGGCGGGTGCCGAACGGAAGCTCGTCGAGCAACGTCGCGTAGCGGGCGTCGCGCACGCGCTGCTCGTCGCCGTCGGGGAGGTAGAAGACGTTCGCGGCGGTCGCGGACGAGTCCTGCAGCTCCTGGGCCCGCGCCATCCGGATCCGCTCGTAGGCGCCGAAGGCTTGGACGACGTCGTCGTACGCGACGACGCAGGCCGCGAGGACGTAGGCGTCCTCGACCGCCTGCGCTGCGCCCTGCGCCTGGAACGGCTCCATCGCGTGCGCAGCATCGCCGAGGAGCGTGGCCCGGCCGAGCGACCAGTGGTCGAGCCCGCTGCGCACGAACACCGCGCCGCGGAGCGACGTCGTCACGAGGCCGATTCGCTCGACGAGGCGGGAGTCCCATCCCTCGAAGGCCCTCGCCGCCTCCGCCGGATCCGTCTCGAGCGTCCACGACTCCTGCGACCACTCCGCGTGCTGCACCGCGCAGTTCATCGCGAGGAGGCCGCCTCCGGCGATCCAGTACGAGACACCGTGCCGGTGCGGGCCGAGCCAGTAGAGGTTCAGCCGATCGGGATGCAGCTGCTCGACGGCCGCTCGTGGCGCCACCCCGCGATAGACGACGGTGTTCGAGAAGACCGGATCGTCCTCGCCCCAGAGCTGCTGACGAAGACGCGAGTTGATGCCGTCCGCCGCGACGACGGCGTCCGCCCGGATCCGCTCACCGGTCGTCGCGAGGAGCGCCACACCGGCGTCGTCCTGTTCGATCCCCTCGATCCTCGCGCCGAGACGGAGGGCGCCCGTCGGCAGCGCGTCGACAAGGACGCGGTGCAGGTCGGGACGGAAGAAGTCGAGCTGGGGCGCGCCGAAGTGGCGCTCGGCCGCCTCGCCGAGCTCCGTGTGGAGGAGGAGCGACCCGTCGTCCCACCGGACGAAATCCACGGCGTCGGGCCTGACGCCGACGGCCCGCAGCGGCGGGAGGAGCTCGAGCTCGGCGAGCAGGCGCATGGCGTTCGGCCCGAGCTGGAGCGATGCGCCGACCGGCTCGATCGCGGCGGCCTGCTCGAGCACCTCGACGTCGACGCCTCGCCGGACGAGCGCGAGCGCCGCCGTGAGGCCACCGATCCCGCCGCCGACGATCGCGATCCTCACCTCGATGGTCTAGCAGCGGCGCTGGTAGATCTTCAACCCATGCGCGCCGTCCGCATCCACGCCCACGGTGGGCCGGAGGTGCTGCAGCTCGACGAGATCCCGGAGCCGACGCCCGGCGTCGGCGACCTGCTCGTCAGGCTTCGCGCGACGTCCGTCAACCACCGCGACGTCTGGATTCGCCGCGGCCATCCGCATCCGAAGTACCACGTCGATCTTCCCGCGGTGCTCGGCATCGACGTCTGCGGCGACGTCGTGGACGTGGGCCCGGACGTCGACGGCTTTCGCCCCGGCGACCGCGTCACCGCGAACCCGTACATGCAGTGCGGCGTCTGCCGGTACTGCGTTCGCGGCGAGTTCCAGCTCTGCCCCGACTTCGACGTCTACCAGGGCACCTACGCGGAGCTGTTTCTCGTGCCCGCACGGTTCGCGGTGAGTGTCGACCGGTCCGTGCCCGACGAGCACGTCGCGGCGTTCCCGAACGCGTACATCACCGCCTGGCAGATGCTCGTCGGCAAGGCGGGTGTCGGCCCCGCCGACACGGTGTTCGTCTGGGCGGGCACGAGTGGGCTGGGAGGCGCCGCGGTCGAGATCGCCAAGCTGAGCGGCGCCCGCGTCATCACGAGCGCCGGGACCGAGGAGAAGCGCGACGTCCTCCGCCTGGGCGTGGCGGACGAGGTGCTCGACCACCATTCACCGGATCTCGTCGACCGCGTGCTCGAGCTGACGGACGGCGTCGGCCCGACGATCGTGTTCGAGCACGTCGGCCAGGCGACCTGGGAGCGGTCCATCGAGATGGCGGCTCACGGAGGCACGATCGTCACGGCCGGCGCGACGAGCGGCGACGACGCCCGCATGAACGTCACGTACATGTTCGTGAAGCAGCTGCGCATCCTCGGCTCGCGGCTGGGCACGATGGCCGACACGGTCGACGCGGCGCGGCACCTCAGCGCAGGCCGGTTCTCGCCGCTGATCGGCGCCGTGCTTCCGCTCGAGCAGCTCGGAGAAGCGCACGTCCTGCTCGACGAGGGCCGGGTCACCGGGAAGGTGATCGTCAAGCCCGACGGCTAGCGATCGCCGGCCTCGAGCGCGGCGAGCTCGTCGCGCACGATCTCCATCGCGACCGAAGCCCGGGCGAAGCCCACGTAGACCGCGAGCAACGTCACGAGCGCTTCGAGCTCGTCCCGGCTCGAGCCGTGGTCGAGCGCCCAGCGGACGTGGCCCCGAAGCCTGTCGTCGACCGCCCCCTGCGTCACGAGCGCCGCGACCACGACGAGGCTTCGGTCGCGCAGGCTGAGGCAGTCGTCGACCCACGCGCCGGCGGCTGCGTTGATCGCCTCCCGGCCGAAGCGCTCGCCCATCCGCTCCGTGAACCATGCCTCGACCTCCTCCGGGCGGAGGCCGAGCTGGCTCGCGTAGGCGGCGACGCCGCGCTCGTGCCTGTCGTCCATCGCAGGTCGTCTATCACATAGGCTGACATGTCATGGCCGCCGAGGCGCCGCCGCCGCCCGTCATCGAGAACGACCCGACGGAGGTCGCGGAGGGGGTCCACGTCATCCCGGACGGCCGCGTGCCGCTCGTCCCGAACGTCGGGATCGTCGTGGGGGAGCGCTCGGCGCTCGTCGTCGACACCGGGATGGGCCCGCGAAACGCCGCGACGGTGCGGCGCCACGCCGAGCGGCTCGCCACGGGGCGGCGGCTCTTTCTCACGCTGACCCACTTCCATCCCGAGCACGCCTACGGGGCGCAGGCGTTCGCCGACGGAGCGGTGAGCCTCTACAACCGGGCGCAGCTCGACGACCTCCGGCAGAAGGGCAGCGGCTACCTCGAGCTCTTCAAGACGTTCGGCGACGCGGTTGCCGCCGAGCTCGAAGGGGTGGAGCTCGTCGAGCCGGACGTGGTGTACGACACCGCCGCCGAGCTCGATCTGGGTGGGCGCCAGGTGGAGCTTCGCGCCCGGGGCCGGGGCCACACACTCGGGGACCAGACCGTCTTCCTGCCCGCGCAACGCGTGCTCTTCACCGGCGACCTCGTCGAGGAGCGGTGCTTCGCGATCTTCCCGTGGTTCCCGCCGGACGACGTCGACGTCGACGGCCATCGCTGGATCGAGGTGCTCCGCGAGCTCGAGCGGCTCGAGCCGGCCATCGTCGTTCCCGGCCACGGCGATATCGGTGGCGTAGAGGTGATCGCAACCGCGCGGGAGTACATCGAGCAGCTCCGCGACGAGACGGAGCGCCTCGCCGGGGCCGGTCGCTCGGAGGACGAGGTCGCCGCCGAGCTCGACCGCTCGTTCCGGGAGCTCCATCCCGACTGGGCGCAGCCGGAGTGGATCGACTTCGGCGCACGCTGCTTCTACGAGGCGTACACGCGCGAGGCGTCCCCGCGCAGCTGACCCGCCGTGGCGACCGACGGAGCATTCCTCCGCGTCAGCGGGCTCCACAAGCGCTTCGGCGGCGTCCACGCGCTCCGCGGAGCCGAGCTCGCCGTCCGGGGCGGCGAGGTGCACAGCCTCGTCGGGGCGAACGGCTCGGGAAAGTCGACGCTGCTGAACATCCTCTCCGGCCAGGTGGAGCCGGATGCCGGGACGATCGTGCTCGACGGCGAGCCGGTGAGGTTCCGAGACCCGTCGCGGGCGCTCGCGCATGGGATCGCGACCGTCACACAGGAGACGACGCTCGTCCCCGAGCTTTCGGTCGCCGAGAACATCCTGCTCGGCCCGCGCAAGGTGCGCCGCTGGTACGGGATCGACTGGAGGGCGAGTCGCCGTCGCGCGGCGGAGATCAAGGAGCTGCTCGGCGCCGAGTTCTCCGTCCGCGACCAGGTCTCGGACCTGCCGGCCGACCAGCGCCAGCTCGTCGAGATCGCACGCGCGATCTCGATGAACGCCCGCGTCCTGCTGCTGGACGAGCCCACCAGCTCGCTCACGGAGACCGAGGTCGAGTCGCTCTTCGACCTCGTCCGGTCGCTCAAGGCTCGCGGCATGACGACGATCTTCGTCTCGCATCGGATGAGCGAGCTGTTCGCTCTCGCCGACCGCGTCACGATCCTCCGCGACGGCCGCACGGTCGAGACGGGCGAGATCGGCGCCTACGATCCAGACCGGATCATCGAGCGCATGGTGGGCGCTGCCCCGGCCCCGGCGACAGCGCACACGTCCGCCGCCGAGGAGCGCGAGCCTGCGCTGCGCGTGCACGGGCTCTCGGTGCCCGGCCACGTCCACGACGCCACGCTGACCGTGGCGGCGGGCGAGGCGGTCGGCATCGCGGGGCTCACCGGCTCGGGGCGAACCGAGCTGCTCGAGGCGATCTTCGGGATGCGCCGTCCGAGCGCGGGGCGGACCGAGGTCGGAGGCGCCGAGCTGCGTCACGGCCACGTCGCCCACGCGATCGAGCACGGCCTCGCGTACGTCCCGGGCGATCGCAAGAGCCAGGGCCTGGTCCTGAGCATGAGCGTCTCCGAGAACCTGATGATGGCGACGACGAGCCGCAGGATGCGCCTCCGCGTCCCGTCTCGCTCGCGCGAACGCGCCGAGGCGCGCACGGTCGCGGCGACGTTCGGGATCGTCGCCCCGTCGACCGAGGCTGCGTGCCGGACGCTCAGCGGCGGCAACCAGCAGAAGGTCGTCATCGCGAAATGGATGCGCGGCTCGCCTGCGGTCCTCCTGATGGACGAGCCGACGCGCGGCGTCGACGTCGGGGCGAAGCGCGAGATCTACCGGCTTCTCGCGGACGCGCGCGAAAGAGGAGTCGGGATCCTCGTCAGCTCCTCCGAGACGGAGGAGCTCCTCCTTCTCTGCGACCGGATCCTCGTGATGGCCCGTGGCCGGATCGTCGCCTCGCTCGACCGCGCTCACGCGACCGAGGCGAACCTCGCGCACTACTCGATGGGGGCGTCGTGACCTCTACGAGCGACGCGGATACCACGTCCACCCGCGCGCCGAGCCGTCTCGGCCGGCTCGCGGGCTGGTCGGCGAGCAACCAGTACGTCGGCGTGCTGCTCGTGCTCCTTTGCCTCGTCATCGTCTTCTCGATCCGCGAGCCCCGGTTCCTGACCGTCGCGAACATCCGCGTGCTGCTGACCGGGGTCGCGATCCTCTGGATGATCTCCCTCGGCCTCACGGTCGTGATGCTGACGGGCGGGTTCGACCTCTCGCTCGGCTCGATGCTCGCGCTCTCGGGCTTCATCTTCGTCGGCTTCTACCTGCACCTGGGTGTTCCGGCGCTCGCCGCGGTGATCCTCACCGTCCTCGCCGGCGCCCTGATCGGAGGTCTCGTCAACGGGTTCCTCATCGGACGCGTCGGCATGCCGTTCCTCGTCGTCACGATCGGCACGCTCTCCCTCTACCAGGGCATCACGTATCTCGTCTCGAACGGGCAGACGACCTCGATCACCTCGTCGCTGCTCGACTCGATCGGCTTCGACAACGCGCTCGGCGTCCCGATCACCGTCTGGATCATGATCGGGACGCTGATCGTGGCGCTGTTCGTGCTGCGGATGACGTACTTCGGGCGCGATATCTACGCCACCGGCGGCAATGCGACGGCGGCGCGCCTCGCGGGCGTCAACGTCACGCGCACGCTGATGCTCGCGTACGCGATCGCGGGTGCAATGGCCGCGCTCGCCGGTGTGCTCCAGGTCGCGTTCATCAGCGCTGCGAGCCCCGTCGGCTCCGCGAACGTGATCTTCGACGCCACCGCCGCCGTGCTGCTCGGAGGCACCGTGCTCGGAGGCGGGGTGGGCGGCGTCGGCGGCACGGTGATCGGCGTGCTGTTCCTCGGGGTCCTCCAGAACGGCCTCGCGCTCGCGGGCATCCAGTCCGCGTGGCAGCAGGTCATCTCGGGCGCGATCGTGATCCTCGCGGTGCTGGGACAGCAGCTCCAGCGTGGACGCCGGCCGGGGGACCTCCGCCGGCTGCTCGGGCGCTCGCCCCACAGTGCGTGACGCGCCGCGAGCGAGAACAGGTGGAGTGCTCTATGGTGTCATGTCAGTCTGGCGAGCTGGTCTTCGACGTGAGAGGAGCGTGGGACGAATGACGGCAGCCGGTCGCAGGACCGTCGGTATCGCGCTGGCGGTGTGCCTGCTCGTTGCAGCAGTTGCGGTGGTCACGGCGCCCGCGGTGGGCTCGTCCCGCTCGACGGCGACCGCCGGGGCCGTCAAGCCGTATCCCGGTTTCGAGAAGAGCTACCGGCAGAGCTTCCCGATCCCGAAGAAGGTCGCCGGCAAGACCTACACGATCGGGTGCCAGAACCCCGTCGGACCGGGAAACGAGACCACGACGACCTTCTGCAAGGGCGTCCAGGCGGAGGCGGCCGCACTCGGCATGAAGTACATCGGCCTCGACGACGGCCTCAGCATCGACAAGCAGGTCAGCAACTTCAACCAGCTGCTCGCTCGGGGCGCGGACGCGATCGCGCTCTACCCGCTCGCGCCGAACGCGCTGCGGGCGTCGCTCGCCAAGGCGAAGCGGCAGGGCGTTGCGGTGATCGGCTTCAACGTCACCTTCACGAAGAGCGCCAAGGCGCCGGGCTACGACGCGCAGATCTGGGAGGGCCGCGACGCCGAGGCGTACCTCTCCGTCGCGGAGCTGGCGAGGATCGCGCCGCGCGGCAAGGTCGTGATCGTGGGGATCGGCGCCCCCGTGCCGGCGATCAAGTATCTCGCCCAGCGGTACCGCTTCTGGGCGAAGAAGTTCGGGCTCCAGGTCATCGGTGAGCAGGACAACCCGACCGACGACATCCCCGGCGGCCGGCAGGCGATGAGCGGGCTCGTCGGGAAGTACTCCGACATCGACGGTGTGCTCGCGTACAACGACGAGAGTGCCGTCGGCGCGTACACCGCGGCGCGGAGCGCGGGTCGCAACGACATCAAGATCATCGGCATCAACGGCTCGACGCTCGGGATCTCCGCGCTCGACTCGGGCCATGTCGCTGCGATCGTCCAGGTCGACGCCGTCGGCCAGGGCGCGCAGGCCGCCGCCGGCGCCTACAACATCCTGACGAAGCAGGGCGGGCGTCTCCCGAAGGTCGTCGTGATGCGGCCGAAGCTCCTCACGAAGGACAACCTCGACTCGGCCACGTCGTGGTCGGATCAGCTCGCCCAGATCAAGGGCGGCAGCCTCAGGGGCTGAGAGGGCACGCCTGACGCCGTGGGGCGCAAGTTGCAGCGTGCGACTTGCGCCCCCGCCACCGCTGATAGTGATCGTCCCCGCATGCGCTCTCCGAGGCGGACAGGTCGAAGCACGAGCCGGCGAACCGAGGCGCGGCGCTTACTCGTCGTCATCGCAGCCGTCTGCCTGGTCTCGGGCTGTGGTGACTCCGGGTCAGTCTCCGGGCCGACCCCGCCGTCGCAGCATTTCGTCTCGCGTCCCGACCTGCGGCCGGTGCCAGTGTCCGTGCGGACGCCGGCGCGCGGCACCGCGCCAGGGTACGTGTTCGTCGCGCCGAAGAAGGACGTCGAGCAGGCCGGGCCGCTGATCCTCGACGATCGCGGGCAGGTGGTGTGGTTCGAACCGCTCGCGACGCACGGCGTCACCGACTTCCGCGTCCAGACCTATCGCGGCGAGCCGGTTCTCACCTGGTGGCAGGGCCAATCCGACCAGGGCATCGGGAACGGCCACTACGTGATCATGGATCGTCACTACCGGCAGGTCGCGACCGTCGAGGCGGGCAACGGGCTGCACGGCGACATCCACGAGTTCCTGATCACGCCGCAGGACACGGCCCTGATCACCGTCTACCGCGAGGTCCCCTACGACCTCAGCCCGTGGGGCGGCGAGAAGGAGGGGACGCTCAACGAGGGAGTCGTCCAGGAGATCGAGATCGCGACGGGCCGCGTGCTGTTCGAATGGCACAGCGCCGACCACGTCGCCCCGTCCGCGTCGTACGAGGCGTTGCCGAAGGACACGACCACGGCCTGGGACTACTTCCACGTCAACTCGATCGAGCCGGACGGGTCGGGGCGGCTGCTCGTCTCCGCGCGGCACACGCACGCCGTCTACGAGATCCGCAAGCGGGACGGGAGGGTTCTTTGGCGGCTGGGCGGCAAGAAAGGAGACTTCGCGCTGGGGCCGGGAACGCGTTTTGCCTGGCAGCACGACGCGCGCCGGCTGCCGGACGGCACGATCATGCTGTTCGACAACGCCGCCGCCGATCCGGGCAGAGCGAGATCGAAGGTGCTCGTTCTGCGGGTCGACGAGCAGCGGCGTACGGCGACACTCGTACGCAGCTACGTCCACTCGCCGCCGCTCCTCTCCACGAGCCAGGGCAACGCGCAGCCGCTTCCGGACGGCCACGTGTTCGTCGGCTGGGGCGCGAAGCCGTACGCGACCGAGTTCGACCGGGGCGGCGCCACCGTCTTCGACCTGCGCTTCGGTGTCGGTCGCGTCGACTCCTACCGGGCGTTTCGCTTCACCTGGACTGGCCTGCCGACGACGCGGCCCGCGCTCGCGCTGCGGCCGGACGGCGACGAGACGACCGTCTACGCGAGCTGGAACGGCGCCACCGAGGTCGCGAGCTGGCGCATCCTCGCCGGCTCCGACGCAGCGCACCTGTCGCCGGTCGCGAGGGTTGCGAAGGCCGGGTTCGAGACGCACGTGGCCGTGAGCTCGGCCGCCGCGACCTTCGTCGTGGAGGCGCTCGCCGCCGACGGCGGCGTCCTGCGCCGGTCCGCGCCCGTCGACCGCTGAGCTCGTTCGGGAGCCGGAGCTAGCCGGCGGCTGCGTGTGTCTCGCGTGGGAGCACCCAGCTCGGCCGCACGTAGTGGCACGTGTAGCCGTTCGGGTACCGCTCGAGGTAGTCCTGATGCTCGGGCTCGGCCTCCCAGAACGGCCCCGCAGGCGCAAGCTCGGTGACCACCTTCCCCGGCCAGAGCCCCGACGAGTCGACCTCCGCGATCGTCTCCTCCGCGACGCGTCGCTGCTCGTCGTCGAGGTAGAAGATCGCCGAGCGGTAGCTCGTTCCGACGTCGTTGCCCTGTCGGTTCATCGTCGTGGGGTCGTGGATCTGGAAGAAGAACTCGAGGATGTCGCGGTACGACGTCTGCTCGGGATCGAACACGACCTCGATCGCCTCGGCGTGGGTGCCGTGGTTCCGGTACGTCGCGTCCGGAACGTCCCCGCCCGAGTAGCCCACTCTCGTCGAGACGACTCCGGGCTGCTTGCGGAAGAGATCCTCCATTCCCCAGAAGCATCCCCCGGCAAGGATGGCCTTCTCCACGTCGCTCATCGTCCGCCTCCTCCTCTTTCGCCCTGTGCTTTCTCCACTGTACGGCTCGCGGGACGGGCGACGCCGTCGCCGGCGACTACCGTGGCGCCGTGACGCCGCGCGCCGCCACCTCGGTCTGCTTCCTCGTGAACGGGGCGCTCGTCGGCACGTGGGTCGCGCAGATCCCGTTCGTGCAGGACCGGTTCGACGTCTCGAAGACGACGATCGGCGTCGTCCTCCTCTTCATGGCGGCCGGCGCGTTCGTGGCCATGCCGCTCACCGGCCAGCTGCTCGACCGGCATGCGAGCCACCGCGTCCTGCGGCTCGCGGCGCTCGCGTACCCGCCGCTCCTCCTCCTGCCGCTGGCCGCGACGGGCCCACTCGTGCTCGCCGCGGCACTCGTCGTCTTCGGAGCCGGCAACGGAGCGATGGACGTGTCGATGAACGCGCACGGCGTGGCGGTCGAGCGCGCGCTCCGCAGGCCGATCATGTCCTCGCTCCACGCGTGCTGGAGCTTCGGCGGCCTCGCCGGGGCCGGCGCGGTCGCCGTCGCGGTCGCGGTCGACATCGACCCGCGGGTCGAGGGCGCGTGCGCGGCGGGCGTGCTCTGGCTCGTGGCCGTGGCGGCGACGTCGCGGCTCGGAGACGCGTCGCTCCACGCCGGCGAGTCGCCCTCGGCGGGCTTCGCCCTCCCTTCCCGCGCGGTGCTGCTGATCGGTGCGCTCTGCTTCCTCGTGATGACCACCGAGGGCGCGGTCGCGGACTGGGCCGGCATCTACCTGACGGGCGAGACCCGGGCGAGCCACGCGGTGTCCGCGACCGGGTTCGCGGGGTTCTCGCTCGGCATGGCGCTCGCTCGCCTCGGCGGCGACGGTCTCGTCGAGCGGTACTCGCGGCGAAGGGTGCTCGTCGGCGGTGCGACCCTCGCGGCGGTCTCGCTCGCGATCCTGCTCGTCGCCGGCCAGGTGGCGGTCGCCGTCGTCGCGTTCGTCCTGGTCGGCGTCGGCGTGGCGAACGCGGTGCCGCTGCTCTTCAGCGCGGCGGGCCGCGTCCGGCCCGCCGGGCCGTCCCTCGCCGCGGTCTTCACGATCGGCTACCTCGGGTTCATCCTCGGGCCACCCGTGATCGGCGTCCTCGCCGACGCGATCACGCTGACCGCGGCGCTGGCGGTCGTCTGCGGCGCGCTCGTGCTCGTCGCCGCCCTGGGTGGACGGGCGGTCGGAGAGTCGCGCGCCGCGCCGGAGTCGGTCAGCAGCCTCGCCGAGGGCAGTGCCGAGCCGTGAGCGTCACATGCACATCCAGCCGCCGTCGACCGAGAGATTGATCCCGTTGATCGCCTGGTTCTCGAGCAGGAACCGGCATGCGCCGACGACCTCGGCCATCGTGACGAGACGGCCGATCGGCGTCCGTGAGACGAGCGCCTGCCGTCGGTCGTCGGGCATGTCGCGCCACTGCGGGCTGTCGCCGACGATCGCCGGATGGATCGCGTTGACCCGGATCGGCGCGAGCTCGATCACGAGCGTGCGGACCATGCTCGTCACGCCGCCGTTGACCGTCGTCACGGTGGTCGAGCCGGGATAGGGGCGATCGCGGGCGAGGCCGCCGAAGATCAGGACGCTCGACTCGTCCCCCAGGCGCGGGACGAGCGTGTGGATGACCTCCGTGTAGCCGACGAGCTTGAGCGTGACCAGCCGGAGCGCGCCCTCGATGTCGTACTCCTGCACCTTGTTGACGTCGCGCTCGATCGCCGCGAGGACGACGTGCTCGACCGGACCGAGATCCGCGAGCGCTCCGGCGATGGTGTGCGGCTCGGCGAGGTCGAAACCGACGCCGCGCGCGCTCCCGCCGATCTCCCGGGCGGCCGACTCGGCGCGGCTCTGATCCCTGCCCGTGACGACGACCTCGCGGCCCTCGTCGGCGTAGGCCTGCGCCAGCTCGCGACCGAGCCCAACCGTCCCGCCCACGACGACGACGCTGCCGTTGGCCATCGCGCTCTCCTTTCTCGTGGAGACGGCCCGGTCCCGCACCGCGGCGGAGCCGGACCGTCGAATGACTCGCTAGGCCGCCGTCGCCGGCTGGGCCGCCCAGTCCGGGAGCAGGCCGCCCTCGCCGAGGATGTGGTTCCGTGAGTCGTCGAGCTTCTGGAAGACGCTCCGGAGGTCGACGCCGACGAGCTCGCCGTTCCGCTTCACCGCCCGTCCCGCGACGAACACGGAATCGACGTTCGACGTGTCGGCGAAGACGACGATCGTCCCGATCGGATCGAGCACCGGGGCCGTGTTGATCGCGTCGGTCTTCAAGAGGACGATGTCCCCCTGCTTCCCGACCGTCAGGGAGCCGACCTTGGCGTCGAGGCCGCACGCGCGCGCCCCGTCGATCGTGGCGAACTCGAGCACGTCCCGGTGGGTGAGCTTGGGCCCGAACGCCTCGTCGGGCGTGTCGGTGAACTCGAGGATGCGGTCGTACACGAGTGCGGTCCGCATCTGGGTGAACATCTCCCCGGGGACGCTCGACACGACGTCGACGCTGAGCGACGGGCGGACGCCGCGCTGGAGCAGCTTGCCCGTCGGGGGCGGTCCGTGCCCCATCAGCATCTCGACGTACGGCGCGACCGACGCCTTGCCGCCCGTCTCCGCGATCCAGTCCATCTCCTGGTCGGTGAGGTCGGTCATGTGGATGTAGCAGACGTCCGTGCCCATCAGACCGAGGTCGTGCATGTCCTTCACGGGCTCGTAGTGAAGGTTGTGGAGCCGCATCCCGACGTGGACGCTGATCAGGATGTCGAGTTCCCGCGCGAGCGCCCAGTCGTGCTTCGCGACGTCGAAGTTCGAGTTGCCGGGTTGCCGGGCCGCCATCGCCAGGGTGAGCAGGCCGTCGTCCGACGAGAAGTAGGTCTCACGGATCCGGCGGATGTCCTCCGGGTGCTCGAGGTCGCTGAACGACCACCACTCGCCGCCGGTCGGCATGCCGTGCGCGTAGACCGCGCGGATGCCGGCGTCCTTCAGGCCCTGGATCGCGGCGTCCGCGTGGTCCGGGGTGTTGTTGATGTGCGACCAGTCGAGCAGGGTGGTGATCCCGGCGTTGAGCGCCTCGAGTGAGCCCGCCAAGTCGCCGATGTGGACGTCCTCGGGGCGGTAGTGCCCGCCGACGCTGCCGAGCATCACCGCGAAGTAGTGGTCGAGCGTGCAGGAAGGGAGGACGCCGCGGACCGGCGTCTGCCACGTGTGCCGGTGAGTGTCGACGAACCCCGGCATGACGATCATGCCGCTCGCGTCGACCTCCTCGGCATCGCCCACCTCGAGGCCTCTGCCGATCTCGACGATCACGCCGTCCTCGACGAGCACGTCTCCGTTCGGGATCTCGCCGACCTCGGGGTCCATCGAGACCACGAAGCCGTTGCGAATGAACAGTCGCTGCGAGCTCATGTCGCTCTCCTTGGCTGGCGGGTCACCGACATTGCGACAGCCGCGACCGCCTTCTCCCGAAACAGAACGCGTCTCGCGCTGCCGGATGTACAGCGAGCATAAACACGTCCCGGCGACGGCGTCAACCGACCTCGGCGTCCGCTATCCCTGGTGTAGTGCGGGTTCGAGCAGGCTTCCCGGCTCCTCGCATTGCGTCGTGCGAGAAGTGTTGTCAGACGGCGCGTTCCGTCACGGTTGACACTTCCCGCCTTTCGTGCACAGAATGGACGCCTGGTCGCGGCACGCTCTTCGGCCCCTTGCCCTCCGGGATCGCGCGGTTCGTGAGCTCCCCCGGACATCCTGGCCGCGTCGCCGCTCCGCCCTCCGGCGGGCGTCTCGCCGCGCTCGGCGCGAGCGCCGTCGTCGCCGCCCGGTTCCTGCCCATCTGGCTCGCCACCGGTGCCCTCGTGATCGTCGCGGCGGCCATCGCGCCGAACGCGATCAAGAGCACCTCGTGGGCCTTCGTGCTCCCGTACATGACGGTCCTCGCGATCGCAGCCCTCGGCCAGATGCTCGTGATCATGCACGCGGGCATCGACCTCTCGACTCCGGGCGTCATCTCCCTCGGGGGGAACCTCCTGGTCGGGGTCAGCTCGGCGTCCAACAGCCGGCTGGCGATCGGGATTCTCGCGTGCGTCGGCGTCGGCGTGCTCGTCGGCCTGGTCAACGGCGTCTTCGTGGGGATCCTGCGACTGAACCCGCTGATCGTCACGCTGGCCACGGGGCAGATCGTGCTCGCGATCGCAATCAGGTACTCGCGCGAGGTGACAGGCCAGTCAGCCGTCCCGAGCTCGCTCTCGTCCTGGGCGGCCGACAAGCCGCTCGGGATCAGCTCCGTCTTCTGGACGGGGGCCGCGATCACGCTGGCGGTCGCTCTCGCACTTCGCTACACGGCCCCCGGTCGCCGCTTCCAGGCGGTCGGCGCGAACCCGCGGGCCGCGTGGATGGCGGGTCTCCACGTCCGCTCGCACGTCGTGTTCGCGTACACCGCGGCGGGCACGCTCTACGGGGTCGCGGCGGTCCTGCTCGCCGGCCTGCGCATCAGCATCGACCCGGCCTTCGGCGCCTCGTACCTCCTGGCTCCGATCGCCGCCGTCGTCATCGCAGGCGCCTCCCTCGCCGGCGGGCTGGCGAGCGCGACGTCGACGTGGATGGCGGCGCTCGCGCTCACGCTCTTGACCCAGATGCTGCTCATTCTCGGCCTCTCCACGGCGATGCAGTACATCGTCTTCGGCGGGGCGATCATCGTCGGGATGCTGATCTCGGGCGACCGGCTGGCGTCGTTCCTCGGTCGTCTCCTGCGGCCGGTCGATCCACCGGCGGGCACCCGAACCGAAGTGACCGAAACCACGAGCTGATGCTCGCGAAAGGAGGAAGGATGCAGGGTCGGAAGGAGTCGGGAGCGCCGCGCAGGCGCCCGCTGGTCGCGGGCATGCTGGCGGTCCTCGTGCTCGGGGTGACACTGGCGTTGGTCTCGACCAGCGCCGGCGGCACGAGCACGACACGGGCGAAGCCGGCGGTGGTCGTCTCGACCGGCAAGGGGTTCGGCGAGGTCTACGCGGCGAAGACGGCAACGCTCAAGAAGACGCTCTTCAAGGCCAGCCTGCTCCCCGCGAACAAGGTGTCGCGGAACATCGCGCTCGCCGGACTCGGGCGCGCCGACAGGAAGGTGAACTACAACCTCGCCCTTCAGTGCTGGAAGAACAACGGCTGCAGCACGGGCACCGGCGGCAAGCTCACGGTCGCCTACATCGAGCAGTTCGGCGAGAACGTCTTCCGCCAGATGTCGAAGATGGAGTTCATCCTCCAGGCGCTGACGTACCCGCAGGTCGGAAGGATCATCTACAAGAGTGCCCACTCGGACCTGAACCAGGGCATCGCCGACTTCAAGGCCGCGATCGCCCAGAAGGTCGACGTCATCGTCTCCTACCCGGACTTCGGTGACGCGATGCTGCCGGTGATGAAGGAGGCGACCGACGCCGGCATCCCGGTCGCGACCTACGCCTGGGGCTTTGTCACCGGGCCCGGGAAGAACTACCTGACCGTCGTCGGCGAGGACACCTGCAAGCTCGGCCAGGCGTACGCGAAGGTGATGAACACGCAGGTCAAGTCGGGGGACATCGCGTTCCTCGGCGGCTTCCCCGGGAACCCGCTGTCGCTCGGCTGGCAGAACTGCGAGAAGCCGGCACTCGACTCGAACATCGACGTCGTCGCGACCGAGCCGACGAACTGGGATCCCTCGAAGGTGCAGTCGGTGGTCGCAGGCATCCTCGCGGCGCACCCCGACGTCAAGGGCTGGAGCTACGAGTACGGGCTCGGCATGGCGCAGGGCGCCCTCTCGGCGTACAAGGCCGCGGGCAAGCCGTTCAACACCGTGCTGACGCTCAGGACCGACGACGTCGGCATGGGCTGCACGTTCAACAAGGAGAACAACCCGAATCTGAAGATGTGGTACTACACCTCCGGGAACTCGCAGATCCGGGTCGCCTTCACCGCGGCGATGATGAAGCTGAAGGGCGCGAAGATCCCGCCGAAGATCGTGTTCCCGATCGAGCTGCAGAACCAGCGGGTCCGCGATTCCTGCGTCAAGGGCTATCCGCAGGAGGCGTCGGCGACGTCGCTCATCCCGCTGAGCCTCCTCCACCGGATGTACCCCTAGGAGGAACGAAGCCACGAGCTAGCAACCGAGCAATCGATGTCGACTCCCGGGCCCGCGAGCCCGTCGGTGCTCTCCCTTCGTGAGGTCTCGAAGGCGTTCGGAGCAGTCAGGGCGCTCCGCGAGGTCAGCGTCGACTGCCGCGCGGGCGAGATCCACGCCCTCGTCGGTGAGAACGGGTCCGGGAAGTCGACATTGCTCGGGATCGCCAGCGGATTCCTCGCTCCCGACCACGGGACGGTCGAGATCGCGGGCAGGCAGCGGCGGCGGGTCTCCCCGGCCGAGACCCGCCGGCTCGGCCTCGGCATCGCGTACCAGACGTACTCGCACGTCCTCGACCTGTCGGTCGCGGAGAACCTCTATCTCGGAGCGCCGCCCGAGCTCCGGCCGCGCTACGGCCGGATGGAACGATGGGCCGCCGAGACCCTGGGCGCGTTCGACCTCGACATCCCGCTGACCGCGTCGACGCGCTCGCTGTCGCTCGTCCAGCGGCAGCTTCTCGAGGTCGTGAAGGCGCTGCTCGCCAGGCCGAAGGTGCTGCTCCTCGACGAGCCGACGACCGCACTCGGGCCGGACGACGTCGCGCGCCTCCACGCGCTCGTGCTCGAGCAGAGCCGCGCAGGCGTCGGCATCTTCTACGTGAGCCACCGCCTGCCGGAGATCCTGGGCATCGCCGACCGGGTCAGCGTGCTCCGCGACGGCGTGTGTCAGGGGACCTTCGAGGCGGCGTCGATGTCCGAGGAAAGCCTGGTCGCGCTGATGATCGGCCGTCCCCTCCAGCTCGCGTTTCCCGACAGGCAGGTCCCGGGCGGGGGCCGTGAGGTCCGACTCGCCGTCGCCGGCCTCCAGGGCGAGCGGTTCGGGCCCGTCGACCTGGAGGTCGCGAAGGGCGAGATCCTCGGCATCGCGGGTGCCGAGGGGAACGGGCAGGTGCAGTTCCTCCGCGCGCTCGCGGGCGTCGAGCGCGCCGTCGGCACGGCGACCTGCGACGGGCGGACGCTCCACTCCGGGTCCCCGCTCGGCGCGCTCCGCGAGGGGGTCGTGCTGCTCAGCGGCGATCGCTCCGGAGAGTCGCTGTTCCCGGTCCTCAGCGTCCGGGCGAACACCACGATCCAGGTTCTGCGCCGGCTCGGGAGGTTCGGCCTCCTCGGGCGGCGCCGGGAGCGGCGGACGGTCGACGGCCTGGCGAGGCGCCTGCGCATCCGCATGGCGTCGATGGAGCAGCCGGTGCAGTCGCTCTCGGGCGGCAACCAGCAGAAGGTCTCGCTGACCCGGCCGTTCCTGCGCGGCGACGTGAAGGTGATCCTCGCCGAGGAGCCGACGCAGGGCGTGGACGTCGCCGCCAGGTTCGACATCTACGACGCGCTGCGGGAGAAGGCGAACGAGGGCGTCGCCACGATCGTCAAGTCGAGCGACCCCCTCGAGCTCGCCGGCCTGTGCGACCGGGTCGTCGTGATGTCGCGCGGCCGGATCGTGGACGAGATCCAGGGCGACGACCTCGGCGAGCGCCGCATCGTCGAGGCGATCGTGGGGTCGGGACTCGGCCGGGCGGGTCGGGCGCCCGAGGAGAAGGAGGAGGCGGCGCCGGCATGAGGCGCCTCGTGTCCATGCCGGATGCATGCGCGTCCCTGGGGCGCCGGTCGCGGTGCGGGGCCGGAGGGCACAGTACGAGCGGTACGGGCCCGAAGAGCCCCGCGCCGCGAGCGGCGTCGGGCGGAGGCGGAGCCGGGCTCCGCCCGGCGGGAGCCGCCGCCGGTCAGGGGCACACATGAGCATCTCCCGCAAACTCCAGGGCTGGCTTCCGTTGCTGCTGATGTCGACGCTCATCGTCGCGCTCGGCGCCTACACGACGGTGCGGGAGGACGCGTTCCTCACCTCCTACAACCTCAACAACCTCCTCGTCGCGACCATGCCTCTCGCGCTCGTCTCGCTCGGACAGGCGACCGCGCTCCTCGTCGGCGGCTTCGACGTCTCCGTCGCTGCGCTGATGACCTTCTGCGTCGTGCTGGCCTCCTACACGATGACCCCGACCACCTCCGGGTGGGGGCTGTTCCCCGGCGGGCTCGCGCTGATCGCCGTCGGGCTCGCGACCGGGGTCTTCAACGCCGTCCTCATCCGCGTCCTCCGGCTACCGTCGATCATCGCGACGCTCGGCACGCTGAGCATCCTCCAGGGAGCCTCGCTCTGGCTCCGCGACCATCCCGAGGGGACGATCAACGGCGACGTGATCAGCGGGCTGACGAAGAGCGTCAGCTTCGTCCCGATCGCGTTCATCGCGGTGTGCGTCCTCGCGGTGGCCGCCGACCTGTGGCTCTACCGCTCCCGCACCGGCCTCGCGCTGCGGGCCGTCGGGCTCGACGAGACGTCGTCGCGCCGGCTCGGGATGCGGACCGGCCGCGCGGTGATCCTCGCCTTCGTCGCGTGCTCGCTGATGGCGGCGATCGCAGGGTTCTATCTCGCGGCGCAGGTGCAGATCGGGTCGCCGATCATCGGCAACTACGGGCTCGAGAGCATCGCGGCGGCCGTCCTCGGCGGTGCAAGCCTGGCGGGCGGGCGGGGCTCGTACGTCGGCACGCTCCTCGCGGCGCTCTTCCTCACCCTGATCGACAACGTGCTGCCGCTGTTCCAGCAGCCGACCGAGTACTCGGAGATCACGATCGGCGTGCTGATCCTCCTCGCGCTCGTGCTCTACAAGAGCCCCGAGCTCGTCTCCCGCCTGCGCACGAGCTGGGGCGGCGTCGGGCGGCTTCGCGCGCCCGAGGGCGAGGCGCCGGCGCGCTGAGTCAGCCCTGCGGCGACGACCGCGCGCTGACGGCGCGCGAATCCGCCTCGCGCCCGATCACGACCCAGATCGCCTGCACGGGCTCGCCGCCGATCGTCCACAGGCGATGCGGCGACGACGAGTCGAACGCGATCGAGCCGCCCGCGCCGAGCTCGTACGTCTCGAACCCGACCTGCACGCCGAGGGTCCCGCTCGAGACGTAGCCGTACTCCCGCCCGCCGTGCGTCGTCAGCGCGTCCTCGGGGCACGACTCCGCCCCGACCGGGTACGTCACGTAGAGGAACTCGACGTCCGGGTCGCGCTCGCGGGTGAGCCGCTCCCAGCGCACGCCCGAGGCGAGGTTGATCACGCGACGCGTGTCCGGGCCCTCCGCGAGGCCGTCCCCCCGCTCGACGACGCGCTCCTCCGCCTGCTCGCCGAAGACGTCGCTCATCGTGATCCCGAGCGCCGTGACGAGCGAGTAGAGCGTGCTGACCGACGGGTTCACTCGGTCGAGCTCGATCTGCGAGACGAGGCTCGGCGAGACGCCGACGCGGCGCGCGAGCTCGCGGAGGCCGATGCCGAGCCGCTCCCGCTCGGCGCGCAGGCGATGACCGACTCTCGACGCGTCGAAGGCGCTGTCGACCGCCCCGACGGGCGCGACGTCGCTCATCGTCTGTCCTCTCGCGCGCTCCTCATGCGCGGCGGAGACGCTGCCTGATCTCGGTGGCGATGCGGTCGGGGCCGGGGAGGAACGCATCCTCCAGCGGCGGGCTGTACGGGATCGGGGTGTCCGGCGTCGCGATCCGCCAGGCGTCGTCGAGATGGCCGAGCGCCTCCTCCGTCACGGTGGCGAGGACCTCGCCGGCCCAGCCCCCCGTCTGCGGGCCCTCCTCGACGAGGACGATCCGGTTGGTCTTCTTCACGGACGCGAGAACGGTGTCGGCGTCGAACGGGCGGAGCGTGCGGAGGTCGATCACCTCGGCGGAGATGCCGTCGCGCTGGAGCGCGTCCGCGGCCTCCAGGCCGTCGTGGACGCCCTTCATCGCCGTGACGATCGTCACGTCCCGGCCCTCGCGCACGACCACGGCGGCTCCGAGTTCGGCCTCGGCGCCGTCCACCTCGCCCTCGAGCGTGTAGAGGCGCTTGTGCTCGAAGAAGAGCACGGGGTTGTCGTCGCGGATCGACGCCTTCAGCAGGGCCTTCGCGTCCCCGGGGCTCGACGGGCAGACGATCTTGAGCCCGGGCACGCCCATGAACCAGGAGACGGGCATCTGGGAATGGATCGCGCCAAAACGGCCGCCCGCGCCGACGACGGAGCGGATCGTGAGCGGGACGCTCACCTGCTCCTCCGTCAGGAACCAGTACTTCGTCGACTGGTTCACGAGGCTGTCCATCGCGAGCGTGAGGAAGTCGCCGAACATGATCTCGATCACGGGGCGGAGCCCCGTGACGGCCGACCCGAAGGCCGCACCGGTGAGGGCGAGCTCGGAGATCGGCGTGTCGAAGACGCGCTCCGGTCCCCACTTGTCGTAGAGGCCGGTCGTCGTCGCGAAGACACCGCCCGCGACGGCGACGTCCTCGCCGAAGAGGATCACGCGCTCGTCGTCGGCCAGCGCCTCGTCGAGCGCATCGCGGATCGCGGATCGGAACGTGGTGGTCATCGGTCGGTGTCCTCGTCTCGTCTCGGTCGTGTCACAGGGTCAGCGTCAGCGGCCGCTCGAGCAGCTCGCGCAGGCGGGACAGGAACTCGGCGGCGTGCGCGCCGTACACCACGCGGTGGTCGCACGTGAGCGTCACCGTGATCACGTCACGGAACGCGACACGGTCAGGGCCCTCCTCGAACGCCTCGCGCCGCGCGCCGCCGACGGCGAGGATCGCCGCCTGAGGAGGGTCGACGATCGCCGTGAACGACCGCACGCCGAACATCCCGAGGTTCGAGACCGTGAACGTCGCGTGGTGCAGCTCGTCCGGGGTGAGCGCGCGTCGCCGGGCCGAGTCTGCGAGGCGCCGTGTGTCGGCGGCGATCTCCGCGAGGCTCTTCAGGTCCGCGTCGAGCACGACGGGGACCAGCAGCGCGTCGTCGGTCGCGACCGCGATGCCGACGTTGACGCGGGAGTACGTCTGGATCCGGCCGTCGACGTACGAGGCGTTGAGCCGCGGCAGCTCGCGGAGCGTCCGGCCCACGGCCTTGACGACGAAGTCGTTGAGCGACGGCACCTCCTCGCCCGCCTCCCGTGCGCCACGCCGCAGCGCCACGATCAGCGAGACGTCGACGTCGGCCGCCGCCGTGAGCACGGGCGTGTTGGTCGCGGACTCGGTCATGCGGCGGGCGATCGTCGTCTCGGTCGGGGTCAGCTCGCGCGAGGTCACCTCGCCCTTCCCCGCACCCCGCTGCTCGAGCGTCGGTGCGCCCGAGTCGGCGGCGGCCCGCACGTCCTCCACCGTCACCCGGCCGCCCGGCCCCGTGCCCGCGAGGCCGTGGAGCGAGACGCCCAGCTCCACCGCCGCCCGCCTCGCGACCGGGGTCGCGTTGGCGCGTGAGCCGGCGGCCTGCGCAGGTTCCGCCATGCGGCCACCGTCGTCGCTCGCGACCGCCTGGGCCGGCTCGGTCGTCTCGACACGAGGCGGAGGGTTCGCGTCGCCCTCGCCGTTCGACACGGTCGCGATCGTCTCGCCGACGCCCGCCGTCCCGCCCTCCGGGACGAGGATCGAGCCGAGCGTCCCGTCCCACTCGGCCTCGTAGACGACGGTCGCCTTGTCGGTCTCCACCTCGATCAGCGCATCG
>DASXAW010000077.1:0-15979 GCA_036406535.1 Gaiella sp. | reverse complement strand
CATCACGTACGGCACGAACTCCGAGTTCGGCTTCGACTACCTCCGCGACAACATGGCGGTGTCGCTGGAGGGCACCGTCCAGCGGGGGCACACTTTCGCGATCGTCGACGAGGTGGACTCGATCCTGATCGACGAGGCGCGGACGCCGCTGATCATCTCCGGCGAGCCGGAGACGGCCGCGAAGACGTACTACGACTTCGCGCGCGTCGTGCGCGAGCTCGAGGGCGCGCCGCTCACCCGGAAGACGATGAAGGGCGAGGACGAGACGGAGCTATCGGGCGCCGACTACCTCTACGACGAGAAGTTCAAGACGGTCTCGCCGGCCCAGGTAGCGCTCGACAAGGTCGAGCGGGCGCTCGGGATCGAGAACCTCTACGACCCCCGCAACGTCCAGCTCGTCAACCACCTGAACCAGGCGCTGAAGGCGGAGTCGCTCTACAAGCGCGACATCGACTACGTCGTTCAGGACGGCGAGGTGAAGATCGTCGACGAGTTCACCGGCCGGATCATGGAAGGGCGCCGCTGGAGCGAGGGCCTTCACCAGGCGATCGAGGCGAAGGAGGGCGTCCCGATCCGCGAGGAGAACGTCACGCTCGCGACGATCACGCTCCAGAACTACTTCCGGCTCTACGAGAAGCTCGCCGGGATGACCGGCACCGCGAAGACGGAGGAGAAGGAGTTCGTCGAGATCTACAACCTGCACGTCGTCGAGATCCCCACGAACGTCCCCGTCGTGCGCCGCGACGAGAACGACTTCATCTTCAAGACGAAGGACGCCAAGTGGGATGCGGTGATCGAGGACATCGTCGAGCGCCACGAGCGCGGGCAGCCCGTGCTCGTCGGGACGATCGCCGTCGAGACGTCGGAGTACCTCTCGCAGCTCCTCACGCGGCGGGGGATCCCGCACAACGTCCTCAACGCGAAGGAGCACGAGCGCGAGTCCGAGATCATCAAGGACGCGGGCCAGCCCGGCGCGGTGACGATCGCGACGAACATGGCCGGACGCGGGGTCGACATCAAGCTCGGCGAGGGCATCGAGGAGCTCGGTGGGCTCTACGTGCTCGCGACCGAGCGGCACGAGTCGCGGCGCATCGACAACCAGCTCCGCGGCCGCTCCGGCCGCCAGGGCGACTCCGGCGAGACGCGTTTCTACCTGTCGGCGCAGGACGACCTCGTCCGCCTGTTCGCAGGCGACCGCATCCACGGGATCATGGAGCGCTTCAAGATCCCGGACGACCAGCCGATGGAGGCGTCGATCCTCTCGCGTCAGATCGAGAACGCGCAGAAGAAGGTCGAGGAGCAGAACTTCGTCTCGCGCAAGAACGTCCTCAAGTACGACGACGTGATGAACACCCAGCGCATGGTCATCTACGAGCAGCGCCGTGGCGTGCTGGAGGGAGACGACCTCTCGGACGAGCTGCGCGGCTGGATCGAGGAGGTCATCACGGCGAACGTCGCGCAGTTCACCGGCGCGGAGACCACCGATGAGTGGGACATCGAGGGGCTCGTCGCTCAGATGCAGGCCCTCTACGGCACCGACATCACCGTCGAGGAGCTCCGCGAGGAGGTCGACGTCGAAAGCCGCGAGGCCTTGACCGAGGAGTTCGTCGAGGACGCGCTCGACACGTACGCCGAGCGGGAGCAGGGGTTCGGCTCCGAGCTGATGCGCGAGATCGAGCGCTACGTGATCCTCCAGATCGTCGACACCCGCTGGCGCGAGCACCTCGAGTCGATGGACTACCTGCGCGAGGGCGTCCACCTCCGCGCGATGGCGCAGAAGGACCCGCTCGTGGAGTACCGCGGCGAGGGCCACGCGATGTTCGAGGAGCTCGGACGCGCGATCCGCGAGGAGGTCGTCCTCACCGTCTTCCACGTGGAGATCCAGGTCGACGACGCGGAGCAGCAGCTCCAGCAGTCGCAGGCGCAGCAGCAGCTCGCCTACGAGCACGAGACCGCCCAGGGGGCCGAGGCGATCGCCGCCGCCGGCGGTGGGGCCGCGACCGCCCTGGCGGCGCCCCCCGAGACCACCCCGCTCGGCGCTCCGAAGCCAGCGGTCAACGAGCACCGCGACATCGGCCGGAACGACCCCTGCTGGTGCGGGTCCGGCAAGAAGTTCAAGCGCTGCCACGGCGCTTAGGTGGAGGAACCCATGGTTCCCGCACCGACCCTCTCCTTCTGCGTCGTTCACGGATAAACCGCGCCTGGCCTCCCGGCCGGCAAAGCCGGCCTCCGACCGCGACGGCCCGTGCACGGGAGAACTCGATGGACGCTGGTGTCCGACTTCAGTCGGGCGCCAGCCCTGTACGTCACTGGCGCTCGGTCGTCGTGCCACCGCTCGGGACGACGCCGCGTCGTTCGTGAGCGTCGCGGACACGAAGACGGCACGATGTCGTCACCCGTGCGTGGCGCATCCGTGGATAGCGTGACTCCAGGGGGCTCGGTGGCCCCCTTGGGGGCACGTGGGGATGTCGGCGACGACCCGAGACCCGACGCGAGACGCGCGTCGCCGTCATCCCGCGCAACGCCGCTCGGCGCCCTGCCGTTCGCGGGCTCGCCGTGGATCGTCGCCGCGGCCCTCGTCGCCGCGCTCCTCGTCTACGCGGCGATCGCCGCCGACGTCGTCCACGGCGGGCGGCTCTCGGCGATCGACGACGACCTCTCGGGATGGATCGCGCGCTCGATGCCGAGCGTCGCGGAATGGATCGCGCGGGCGCTCTCGTGGCTCGGCGGCTGGATCGGCGTGACGATCGTCGTCGTGGTGGTCCTCGTCTGGCTTCTCCGCCGCGGCGAGGCCGCCCTCGGCGCGCTGCTGGTCGTGGTCGCCCTCGGCGGGCAACTCGCGAACTCCATCGCGAAGGACGGATACGACCGGCCGCGGCCGACGGCAGGCAGCCCCATCGACCTTCCCGCCTCTTCGTCGTTCCCGAGCGGCCATGCGATGACCGGGGTCGCGGTCTTCGGCCTCCTCGGCCTGGTCTTCGCCCGCCGGTTCTCCTCGCGCCGCTCCCGCACGGCCGCGATCATCGCCGGCTTCGCGCTCGGGGCGCTGATCGGCGCGAGCCGCGTCGTCCTGAACGTCCACTTCCTCACGGACGTGCTCGGCGGCGCCGCGCTCGGGCTCGCATGGCTCGCCGCCTGCCTGCTCACCTTGATCCTCTTCGCGGCCCGGCGGCGCCGGTACGCTGGGCCGTCATGACGGACGTCGCGGACACTCCGATCGCCGACCAGCTCGCGGAGCTCGGGGCCCAGCTCGACTGGGTCCGTGACTACCTTTGACCCGGATGCGCTGACATCCCGCGCCGCGGAGCTCGAGAGCGCGATGGGCGCTCCCGGGTTCTGGGACGACCCCACCGAGGCGGCACGCGTCTCGACGCAGCACTCCCGCGTCACGCGGCAGCTCGAGCGGTACGAGAGCCTTCGGCACGAGCTCGAAGACGCCCGCGAGCTGCTCGAGCTCGACCCCGAGCTCGAGGGCGAGGTGCGCGAGCAGATCGCGCCCGTCCGCGACGACCTCGCGCGGCTGCGCGAGGAGGCGCTCTTCAACGGCGAGTACGACCAGGGAGACGCCGTCGTCACGATCACCGCCGGCACGGGCGGCACCGACGCACAGGACTGGGCGGAGATGCTGCTGCGGATGTACCTCCGCTGGACCGCCGACCGGGGCTTCCAGACGGAGATCGTCGAGGCGTCGCCGGGCGAGGAAGCCGGTCTCAAGTCCGCGACCCTCACCGTCCGCGGCGAGAACGCCTACGGGCTGTTCAAGGCCGAGCGGGGCGTGCACCGCCTCGTGCGGCTCTCGCCGTTCGACTCCGCGCACCGCAGGCACACCGCCTTCGCGCAGGTCGTCGTCGCGCCGCTCCTGCCCGACACCGACGACGTCGAGATCGACGAGAGCGACCTGCGGATCGACACGTACCGCGCGAGCGGGGCGGGTGGGCAGCACGTCAACAAGACCGACTCGGCCGTGCGGATCACGCACCTGCCGACCGGCATCGTCGTCCAGTGCCAGAACGAGCGCTCGCAGACGTCGAACAAGCAGACCGCGATGCGGATCCTCCGCTCGAGGCTCGCCGAGCTGCGGGAGGAGGAGCGTGAGGCCGAGCTCGCCCGCGAGCGAGGCGCGAAGGTCGACGTCGGCTTCGGCAGCCAGATCCGCTCATATGTCTTGCACCCGTACCAGATGGTCAAGGACCACCGCACGGACCACGAGACCGGGAACGCGCAGGCGGTGCTCGACGGCGCGCTCGACGACTTCGTGCAGGCCTACCTCCTCGCCCGCGCCGCCGGCAAGGCGTAGCCATGATTGGCAACAGATGTCTTTGCGGCGGCGATGCCGACGCCTTCAGGGGTGTGCCCGTCGAAGGCGGGATCAAGCGGCGGGGTTCCGCCCCTGGGGAATCCCGCTTCGCGAGCTAGCCGGAGGACTCGGCTACACTTCCGCGAACCAGATCCGGAGCGGCCCTCGGGGAGGAGGCCGCGTCGAACGCGTCGCGCCCGGTGAATGGACGACCTACTCACACCCGTCTCTGACACAGCAGCTGCCCTCGTAGAGGGGCCCGAGGTCGCGGCGGTCAACGGCTCGCGGCCGAAGCCCGCGACGTCGTCCTCGATGATCGTCTTCGAGGACGTCCGCAAGGTCTACGACCCGGACGTCGTCGCTCTCGACGGCGCCTCGTTCGTGATCGAGAAGGGCGAGTTCGTCTTCGTCGTCGGCCCGTCCGGCTCGGGCAAGTCGACGATCATCCGGCTGCTTCTCAAGGAGCTCGAGCCCACGCGCGGACGGATCCTCGTCGGCGGCCGCGACCTGACGCGCCTCAAGCGCTCGAAGGTGCCGCTCCTCCGCCGTAACGTCGGCTGCGTGTTCCAGGACTTCAAGCTGCTGCGCGACCGCTCGGCCTTCGAGAACATCGCGTACGCGCTCCGCGTCCAGGGCGAGCCGAGCAACGCGATCCG
Source organism: Gaiella sp. (assembly GCA_036406535.1). Classification (GTDB taxonomy): domain Bacteria; phylum Actinomycetota; class Thermoleophilia; order Gaiellales; family Gaiellaceae; genus Gaiella. Next base: position 11,026 of record DASXAW010000077.1, on the reverse strand, counting down.
CAAGAAGGTCCCCGAGGTTCTCGCGCTCGTCGGCCTCGCGCACAAGGCCAGCTCCCGGCCGGACGAGCTCTCCGGCGGCGAGCAGCAGCGCGTCTCGATCGCGCGCGCGGTCGTGAACCACCCGCCGCTCCTGATCTGCGACGAGCCGACGGGCAACCTCGACCCCGACACGTCGGTCGGGATCATGCAGCTCCTCCACCGGATCAACACGGCGGGCACGACGATCCTGATGGTCACGCACGACCGCGAGATGGTCGACAAGATGCGCAAGCGCGTGATCGCGCTCGGCGAGGGGAAGATCGTCCGCGACGAGCGCCGCGGCGGCTACGAGACCGAATGACGCGTTTCAAGCTCGTCGTCTCCGAGGCCCTCCGCTCGATGGGTGCGAACATCTCGACGTCGTTCGCGGCGGCGACCACGGTCCTCATCGGGATGTTCCTCCTCGGCCTGCTGATCGCACTCGGCACCTGGGTGGTCTCGTGGTCCGACCACGTCAAGGAGCAGCTGCAGGTGAAGGTCTTCTTCGTCGACGACGTCACGCCGAAGCAGGTGAACGCGGTCGGGTCGTACCTGCGCGCCGACGACAAGATCAAGGAGTACAAGTTCGTCTCCCGGGCCGAGGCGCTCGAGCGGATGCAGAAGCGCTATCCCGAGCTCACCCGAGACCTGCCGACGAACCCGCTCCCCGCCTCCTACGAGATCACGCCGCGGCACGCGGAGGAGGTCAAGCAGCTCTCGGCCGCGATCCGCGGGCACAAGTTCGCGGGCGTCGAGCGCGTGAAGGACGGCCAGCAGACGTCGAAGCGCATCCTCCAGGTCGCGCGCGTGATCGAGGTGGTGTTCGTCGTCGCGGTGCTCATCCTCCTCATCGCCTCCGTGCTGCTCATCGCGAACACGATCCGGCTCTCGATCTTCGCGCGGCGCCGCGAGATCGAGGTGATGAAGCTCGTCGGCGCGACGAACTGGTTCGTTCGCGGCCCGTTCATGGTCGAGGGTCTCCTCTGCGGGGTGATGGGCGCGTTCGCGGCGGTCGTGCTGCTGCTCCTCGGCAAGGAGATCGCCCTGCCGGCGATTCTCGGGCACGTCGACACGACGTCCTCGAACGACGTCCGCGCGCTCGGCTTCACCTTCACCGCGCTGATCCTCCTCGCCGTCGGCCTCGTCGTCGGCGCGGTCGGCTCGACGTTCACGCTGCGGCGGTACCTCAAGATCTAGCCGTTTCGTCGCGCAGGCGACGGAACGCCCGACGGCTACGGTTGCCCGATGGCCCGAGGCCGCCGCTCACGCCCACGCCCGCCGCGCCGCCCGTCCCGCGCGACGCGGCACGCGCGCGCGACGGGGGCGTACAAGCGCGCCGCCGTTCGCCGCGCCGAGGACCGCATCGCGATCCGGCTGCCCGAGCGGCGGACGCCGCCAGAGAGCGTCGTCGCGCACCTCGGACCGACGAACTCGGGGAAGACCCACGACGCGCTCGAGTTCCTCGCCGAGCGGGGGGCGGGCGTCTACGCAGGGCCGCTGCGGATGCTCGCGCAGGAGGCGCACCGCCGGCTCGCAGCCCGCCTGGGCGAGGAGCGCGTCGGGCTGATCACGGGCGAGGAGCGCGTCAACGACACCGCCCCGATCCTCTGCTGCACCGTCGAGATGGCGCCGGGCTCCGGCGAGGTGCTCGTGCTCGACGAGGTGCAGTGGGCCGACGACGAAGAGCGGGGCGCCGCCTGGACGCAGCTGCTCCTCGCGGGCGAGTACCGGCACGTCAGGCTGCTCGGCGCGCTCGACGCACTGCCGCTCGTGCGGCGCGCGTTTCCCGACGCCGAGCTGCGCGTCCACGAGCGGAAGCTGCCGCTCGAGTTCGTCGGGGCGCGCCAGCTGCGCGGGCTCACGCCGGGGACGGTCGTCGTCGCGTTCAGCCGCAAGGCCGTGCTCGCGCTCGCCGGCGAGGTGAACCGGCTCCGGCCCGACCGCGTCGCCGTGCTCTACGGCGCGATGCCGCTCGCGTCCCGGCGCGAAGAGATCGACCGGTTCCTCACGGGCGGTGCGGACGTCTGCGTCGCGACGGACGTGCTCGGGCACGGGGTCAACCTCCCGTGCGAGACCCTGCTCTTCGCGGAGACGACGAAGTTCGACGGCGAGAACCGCAGGCCACTCGAGCCGTGGGAGCTCGCGCAGATCGCCGGTCGTGCCGGGCGGTTCGGCCTCGTCGAGCGCGGTCACGTCGGCGTGCTCGTCGGCGTCGCCTGGGCGAGCGCCGACCCCGGCCTCGTCGAGTCCGCGCTCGAGCCACACGTCGAGCTTCCCGAGGGGCATCGCGGCTACCGGATCGTCGACGAGGCCCGCATCGGCCCACGGCTCGGCGACCTCGGCGTCGAGGACGCACGCGACCTGGACGCGGCACTGGCGGCCTGGCACCGGGTGGCGACGCGGGAGTGGGCGCACGAAGGCTGGCTGGCGGTCGAGTCGCTCCAGCCGATCCGCGGCAGGCTTGCCGTCGTCGAGCGACATCTCCGCGGCCGCGGCAGGCGCCTCGAGCTGCAGGACATGTGGACGCTCGCCAACGCCCCGGTCGACCCGGACGGAGCGGAGCTGCTCGGACTCCTCGCGCTCGCCGTCGCAGGCGACCGTACGCAGCGCTCGCTGCTCCAGTTCCTGCTCGACACGTCGCGTCTCCGCGACGCGACGCTCGAGGAGGCCGAGGAGGCGGGCCGCGTCGCGGCGATCCTCCGCTGGTTCGCCCTCCAGTATCCCGGCGTCGGCGGCGTCACGATCGAGCGGGCCGCGGAGCTCGAGCGTGCGGCCGCGGAGCGTGTCGTGAGGCGCCTCGCCTTCGAGGTGCGCGACGGCAAGCTCGGCCGCTGCCGCTCGTGCGGACGCAGCTGCCCGCCGTGGTTCCCGCTCTGCGACCGCTGCGCGCGCTCAGGCCGCCGCTAGGGAGCGCGGAAGCGCAGCACCCAGGCGATCGTCAGCACGTTCGTCGTCAGCGCGACGACGTTCGAGACGATCAGCGGGACGTTCCCGATCGCGACGCCGTACGACAGCCACAACACGAAGCCCACGAACAGGACGCCCAGATACGCGAGGGACACGTCGGCGGACGAGCGGCGCATGGCGACGCGACGAAGCTGGAGAAGTGGCGACAGGCCCATCGCGATCCCGCACGAGGCGGCCGCGAAGGCGAGGACAGTGGTAGGGCTCAAGAACGACCTCCGGAGACGACGGGGCGGCGGACTACCGCCGGTCAGTCGCGGAGATCGCCGCGTTCGACGTCCTCGCCGTACAGTGGCTGGAGGTCGGGCGCCCGCATGGGGCCAACCGTACCGGTTCGTCCCGGCGAAGCTGATATAGACGTCGCATGGACGTGGAGAAGCTGCGTGGGCTGCCGCCGTTCGACGGGATCAGCGAGGCCGGGCTCGAGCGGATCGCTGCGTGCGCGGCCGAGATCTCGTGCGAGGCCGGGCAGGTGCTCGCGCTCCCGGACGACCCCGGCTCGGGCATGTACGTGATCCGCGAGGGCACCGTCGCGGTCGAGCTGCGGACCGGGACGATCGAGCTGGGCCCGGGCGACTTCTTCGGAGAGCTCGCACTCCTCGTCGAGGACGGCACGCGCGTGGCGCGTGTCAGGGCGACGAGCGCGGTGCGCTGCGTGTCGATCCCGCGCGACGACTTTCTCTCGCTCGTGGAGACGGAACCCGCATTCTCCGTCCACCTGCTGCGCGAGCTCGCACGCCGTCTGGTCGAGGCGCGCGCGAACGCCTGATCCTCGTCGCTCCGTCCCTACACTCCCGTCGTGTCGAACTCGGGCTCGAAGCTCATCACGGAGAACCGCCGCGCGCGGCACGACTACCACCTGCTCGAGCGGGTCGAGGCCGGCATCCAGCTGACCGGCACCGAGGTCAAGTCCCTCCGGGAAGGCGGGGCTCAGCTCGGTCAGGCCTACGCGGAGATCCGGAAGGGCGAGGCCTGGCTCGTCGGCGCGTCGATCTCCGAGTACGCGCAGGGGAACCTCCAGAACCACCGTCCCGAGCGCGACCGCAAGCTCCTGCTCCACCGTCGCGAGATCGACTCGCTCGAGGGGAAGGTGCGGGAGAAAGGGCTGACGCTCGTCCCGACGAGGCTCTACTTCAAGGACGGCCGTGTGAAGATCGAGCTCGCCGTCGCGCGCGGCAAGGAGCGCATCGACAAGCGGCGAGACGTCGCGGAGCGCGACGCGCGGCGACAGATCGAGCGGGAGCTCAAGGCGCGCCGCTGAGCGAGGCCGCGGCGTTTGGCGCGAACGGTGTCAGACACCGTTCGCCGTCAAGGGCAAGCCGTGCCGACTTCGTACCGGTCGCTCCACACCCCGCAATCGCCGTGCTCATGCCGAAAGCGTCGGTGCGCCGTAGCTCACGTCGGCGCTCGCCGATCGCGAGGCACGAGTCAGCGAGTGTCCGGCGCGGACGCCTTGACGGAAAACGGTGTCAGACACCGATTTCCGTCAAGGGCAAAGGTGTGCCAACTTTGTGCCAGTTTCGCCGGGGCGCACGGAGGCCCGCGCGCTCAGGCGATCGGGCCGCGGACGGTGACCGAGCCAGGCTCGACCACGTACCCGTAGCGCTCGTTCAGCCGCCGGATCGGCTCGTTGCGCTCCTCGTTCTGCGTCTCGAGGCGCTCGTAGCCGTTGTCGAGCGCCCACGCGATCTCCGCGGCCTTGAGCGCCCGCGCGATGCCACGACCGCGCCACTCCCGCCGGACGCCGGTCATGTCGTGCATCGCGACCGTCGGCCGCGCGAGCGAGAGCGAGAGCTTCGCGTAGGCGACGACTTCGTCACCGGCCAGCGCGACGAACGTCGCCTCCGGACGGTCACCTGCGCCCTGCATGTCCATCGCCAGCCACTCCTCGAACGGCGCGACCTCGGCGTCCTCCTCGCCGGGGACGTCGGGATACGCCTCCCGCGCCACCGTGTACATCCCCCCCGCGACGTCGGGGCGGTCGGCCCAGGAGACGATCTCGATCCCGGCCGGCGGGTCGACGGTCGGCCTCGACGCGCGGGTCAGGTCGAGCGCGAGGAGGGAGTTCCGGCCGACCTCTCCGAAGCCACGCCGCTTCACCCACGCGAGCGAGACGTCGTCGGTCTCCTTCACGGGGCCCATCAGGTCGACATAGCCGAGGCCGCGCGCCCAGGTCGAGAGAGCATGAAGGAGGGCGGAGCCCACGCCTGCGCGGCGTGACGAAGGCACGACCGCGACCGACCCGCGCGCGACGCCCTCGGGCGAGTGCCAGCCGCCGATCCCAAGCGCGGTGCCGACGTCGTCCTTCCCCTCGCTCGCGAGCAGCCACACGGTCTCGCGCGCCTGCTTCTTCCAGTCGAGATAGCCCTCGACCGTGTCCGCCTCGTTCGTCGCGATCTTCGTGACCGCGACCCAGCGGGCGAGCTCGTCTTCGTGGATCTCCCTGACCTCGGGCACGTGCGCAGCCTAGAGCGCGACGGACGACGACGTCCGTCGCGCGAGGAGTACGCTCAGCGCAGCTCCCCACGGACAAGGAGGCCATCACGTGCGAGACGTCGGGCTGACCGTGAACGGGACGCGGCACGAGCTGCAGCTCGAGCCGCGCGAGCTGCTCGTTCAGGTCCTCCGCGACAGGCTCCGGCTCACCGGGACGGGTGTCGGCTGCGATACGTCCTCGTGCGGCGCCTGCACCGTGCTCGTCGACGGCGAGTCGGCGAAGTCGTGCACGCTGCTCGGCGTTCAGGTCGACGGCGCGGAGATCACGACGATCGAAGGCCTCGCGACGAACGGCGCACTGCATCCCGTCCAGCAGGCGTTCCACGAACGCCACGCGCTGCAGTGCGGCTTCTGCACGCCCGGGATGGTGATGGCCGCCGTGTCGCTGATCGACCACGGCGAGGCGACGAGCGCGGAGGCGATCCGGTTGGGGCTCGAAGGCAACCTCTGCCGCTGCACCGGGTACCACAACATCGTCGCCGCCGTGGCAGACGCCGCGAGCGCGATGGGGAGGGCGTCGTGAGCGCGACCCAGGAACGACCCGCGTACGTCGGCGCTCCGGTCAAGCGCCGTGAGGACGAGTCGCTCCTCACCGGGCGCGGCACCTATGTGGACAACATGGCCGTGACCGGCGCGGTCTGGATGGCCGTCGTCCGCAGCCCCTACGCGCACGCGCGTGTCACGGGCATCGACCTCGAGGGCGCGCGCAAGGCGGATGGAGTCGTCGCCGTGCTCTCGGCCGCCGACCTCGCAGAGGACTGGAAGACGCCGCTGCCCATGGCCTGGCCCGTGACGGAGGACACGAAAAACCCTCCGCACTATCCGCTCACCGACGTGGCGCGCCACCAGGGGGACGGGGTCGCGGTCATCCTCGCCGAGAGTCTCGAGCAGGCGGTCGACGCCGCGGAGCTCGTGGAGGTGGACTACGAGCCGCTCGACGCAGCCACCGATGTCGTGGGCGCCCTCGCAGACGGGGCGGCGCTGGTCCATCCGGACCTCGGCACGAACGAGTGCTACGTCTGGCGGCTCGACACCGATGCGACGGGCCAGGCGATCGAGGACGCGGACGTCGTCGTCACGCGGACGTATCGCCAGCCGCGCCTCATTCCGAACGCGATAGAGCCGCGGGCCGTGCTCGCCGTCCCCGGCCCCACCGACGACGTGACGCTGTACTCGTCGACGCAGGTGCCGCACTTCGTGCGCGTGCTCACCGCCGCGGGCCTCGGGATGCACGAGACGAAGCTCCGGGTCGTCGCGCCCGATGTCGGGGGCGGCTTCGGCTCGAAGCTCGACGTCTACGCCGAGGAGTTCCTCGCGGTCGCGCTCGCGCGGCGGCTCGGACGCCCTGTGCGGTGGACGGAGGGCCGCTCCGAGAACTACGTCGCGACGATCCACGGGCGCGACGTCGTCACGGAGTACACGCTCGGCGCGACCAAGGACGGGACGATCACGCACTGCCGTGCCCGCGTGAAGGCGGCGATGGGGGCGTACCTCCAGCTGATCACCCCCGGTATCCCGCTCCTCGGCGCCTGGGTGTACGCCGGGCCCTACGCGATCCCGAACTACAGCGTCGAGTTCACCGGCGTGTTCACGAACACGACGCCGACGGACGCGTACCGCGGCGCCGGCCGGCCCGAGGCGACGTACGTCATCGAGCGGACGATCGATGCACTCGCCGAGGAGCTCGGGATGGATCGGGTCGAGCTCCGCCGCAAGAACTTCATGAAGGAGTTCCCGTACACGCTCGCCTCCGGACTCACCGTCGACTCCGGCGACTACGAGGCGTCGCTCGACAAGCTGCTCGAGTTGCTCGACCTCGACGCGATCCGCGCGGAGCAGGAGCAGCGGCGGGAGAACGGCACCGCCAAGCAGCTCGGCGTGGGCTTCTCGACCTACACGGAGATGTGCGGCCTCGCGCCCTCGCGCATACTCGGGGCGATCCGCTACGCCGCGGGAGGCTGGGAGCAGGCGACGATCCGCTACCTGCCGACCGGCTCGGTGCAGGTGATCATCGGCACGTCGCCGCACGGCCAGGGTCACGAGACGACGTGGGCGCAGATCGTCGGCGACCGGCTCGGCTGCGACATCGACGCGGTCGAGGTGCTGCACGGCGACACCTCCATCTCGCACCACGGGCTCGACACCTACGGCAGCCGTAGTCTCGCGGTCGGCAGCGTCGCCCTCTGCATGGCGGCCGACAAGGTCGTCGAGAAAGCGCGCGAGATCGTCGCGCACGAGCTCGAGGTGTCGGCGGACGACCTCGAGTTCGCGAACGGGGCGTTCACGGTGAAGGGCTCTCCCGACAAGACGAAGGAACTGTCCTCCGCGGCCTGGTCGGCCTGGGTCGCCCACAACCTGCCCGACGGGATGGAGCCCGGGCTCGAGGGGACGTCCGCATACGACCCGCCGAACTTCTCCTGGCCGGGGGGTGCGCACGCCGCGGTCGTCGAGGTCGACACCGAGACGGGCGACGCGCGCCTCGTCCGCTACGTGGCGGTCGACGACGTCGGGACGGTGATCAACCCGCTGATCGTCGACGGGCAGGTGCACGGCGGGATCACACAGGGCGTCTCCGCCGCCCTCTTCGAGGAGGGCGCCTACGACGACGAGGGCAACCTGCAGACCGCGAACCTCCTCACGTACCTCGTGCCCTCCGCGGCGGAGGTCCCGCCGTACGAGCTTGCGCGCACGGAGACGCTGAGCCCCGGCAACCCGCTCGGGGTCAAGGGCGTGGGGGAGACCGGCACGATCGCGGCGGCTCCCGCGGTGATCAACGCCGTGCTCGACGCTCTCTCCCACCTCGATGTGAAGGACGTCCAGATGCCGGCCACGCCAGAGCGTGTCTGGCGTGCGATCGAGGAGGCGAGGTCGTGATCCCCGCTTCGTTCGACTACGACGTCGCCGAGAGCGTCGACCACGCCGTCGAGCTGCTCGGCCAGGGCGGGGGAGACGCGAAGGCGCTCGCCGGCGGCCAGTCGCTCATCCCAGCCCTGAAGCTCCGGATCGCCCGCCCGGCGAAGCTCGTCGACCTCGGTCGCCTCACTGACCTCGCGTATGTGAAGGACATCGGCACGCACGTCGCGATCGGGGCCCTGACGCATCACGCCGCCGTCGCGGCCGATCCGCTCCTGCAGGAGCACTGCCCGATCGTCTCGTTCACGGCGGCGCAGATCGGTGATCCGCAGGTGCGCCACCGCGGCACGATCGGCGGGACGCTCTCGCACGGAGACCCCGCGTCGGACATGCCCGCCGTGATGCTGGCGCTCGGCGCGGAGCTCGACGTGCGGGGCACGGGAGGCGAGCGGACGATCGAGGCCGGCGACTTCTTCGCCGGCGTCTTCCAGACGGCGCTCGCGCACGACGAGGTGCTGGTCGAGATCCGGGTGCCGAAGCTCGGCGACTCGACCGGCTGGGCGTATCTCAAGGCGAACCGCCGTGCCCAGGACTGGGCGACCGTCGGCGTCGCCTCGCTCGTCCACCGGGACGACGGCAAGATCGCGGGCGCCTCGATCGGCCTCGTCAACATGGGGGGAACGCCGCTCCGCGCCCGTGCGGCGGAGGACGCGCTCGCCGGGGGCGCGACGGTCGCGGACGCGGCCGCGCTCGCCGCCGAGGGCACGGAGCCGCCGACCGACCAGGCCGGCTCGTCGGAGTACCGCGCTCACCTGGCGCGTGTGCTCGCGCGGCGCGCGCTCGAGCAGGCGATGGAGGGGTAGCGGCGGAGCGCTAGATCAACGGCGTCTCGATCGCCATCCGGAGCGCCTGCTCCGGGGTCATCTCGTCCTCGCAGATGAGGCGGTGCGTGAGGACGAACGGCGCCATCTCGAGTGCGTCGTCGACGGTCACGGTCTGCCGGCCCTCGAGGCACGCGCGCGCCTTCGTCGCGCTCATCAGGTGGATCGCCGCGCGGGAGCTCGCTCCGAGCATCACGCCGTCGAGCTCGCGGGTGCGGCGCACGATGCCCACGACGAGGCGCGCGACCTCCTCCGGCACCTGGGTCGCGTCGAGCTCGAGGCGCGCCTTGTCGAGACCGACGATCCCGAGCAGCGGCTGGATCTCGCCGAGCATGTCGGGCGTGACGCCGGTGTGCGGCAGCCGCAGCATCTCGACTTCGCTCTCGATGTCGCAGTAGTCGATGTAGATCTTGAACAGGAACCGGTCGAGGTTCGACTCGGGGAGCGGGAACACGCCCTCCTGCTCGTACGGGTTCTGAGTCGCGATCACGAGGAACGGGTCAGGAAGCCGGTGGACGCGGCCCTCGATCGTGACGGCGCGTTCCGCCATCGCCTCGAGGAGCGCGGACTGCGTCCGCGGCGGGGTGCGGTTGACCTCGTCGGCGAGGAGGACGTTGGTGAAGATCGTCCCCTTGATGAACTTCGTCTCCCCCGCGCGGGTGACGTTCTGGCCCACGAGCTCTGTCGGCGTCGTGTCCGGTGTGAACTGGACGCGGTTGAAGTCCGCGCCGAGCACGTAGGCGGTCGCGCGCCCGAGGAGGGTCTTCGCTGTCCCCGGCGGGCCCTCGAGCAGGACATGACCGCGCGCGATCGCCGCGACGAGCAGCAGCTCGACCGCCGGGCCCTGCCCGACGACCACCTTGCCGATCTCGTCCTTCGCACGCTCGCGCAGCGCGTGCAGGTTCTCGTAGGCCACCGTTACCGCCACTGCTCACAGCCTCCTGAGTCGTTCGTTCCCGACGGGAAGATAGTCGGTCGATCGGCCCTTGTCCTGAAGCCCGGAGTGGGGGGTTCCGCTACGGCGGTGAACCGGCGTAGACTCCTGCGCCGTGCGGAGGTACTGGGACCGCCCGCTCGGCTCGAAGCTGATCCTCGTGCTGAGCCTCGCGCTGCTGATCGAGATGCTCGCTCCGTGGCAGCGCGTCTGCGCCGCGAGCGGGACGAGCGGGGACAACATCTGCGGCTGGCGGACCGCCTACTCCGGCTCGAGCTTCGGCACGTACGCCGGCCTGCTCGCGGGCGCGATCCTCGTCTGGGAGCTGCTTCCCGTGCTCGCGCCCCGGCTCTCGATGCGCGGCTGGTCGACGGCGATCGTCACCGGCATCCTCGGCGTCGCGCTCGTGGTCTGCGTCCTCGTGAAGATGATCGAGGACAACGAGTTCCAGACCGGCTGGGCGTGGATCGGGCTCGCGCTGGCGCTTGCGATCATGCTCGTGGCGCTGATCCGAGTCCGTCATCGCTGGGGCACCCGTCACGAGCGCCCCGCCGTGCCGGAAACCCGGCCTCCCCCCGCGGAGACGCCCGGTTGAGCGGCGCCCGATACCATTCGCGCTGTAACGAACATACGGGGGCGACCAGGTATCGACGTGGTTGATTCTCCGGTCGAGCAGCGAGCCGAGGTCGCCGGTCGGCCTCGTAAAACAACCGGCACAAACGCAAGTGCGAAGAACGATCTCGCACTCGCCGCCTAGTCGAATCTAGGTCAGGCGACGTCCCATCCCGGTTCGGCCCGAGGCCGGGGTACGGGGCGCCAACGATCGGGCTCGGAGCCGAAGGAACGCCGATCGCCGGAGGCTCGACACCCAAAGGATAGG
>DASXAW010000076.1:0-5285 GCA_036406535.1 Gaiella sp. | reverse complement strand
GTCTGTGGTATGAGTTGCACGCCACTGAACGAATTCATCCAAGTGAGGTGACACCTGTGGGGACGACGGAGCTGCACCGAACGGCGTTTGACGGGGTCCAGCGGGCCGCGACCGACAGTTGGACCGACTGGGAGGGCTGGGCTTGGGCCGCGGACTTCGGGGACGCGGTGGCCGAGCACAACGCCACCCGCAACGCGTCCAACCTGTGGGACGAGTCCCCACTGCGCAAGTGGGACATGAAGGGCCCGGACGCGCTCGCCCTCGCCGATGCTCTGTTCACCAACGACATGGCTGCGCTCGAGGTGGGGCAGGTCCGCTACGGCGCGATCTGCGACGACCAGGGCAAGATGATCATGGACGGCACGATCTTCAAGTACTCGGACGACCACTGCTTCTCGATCACGAGCTACGACTCGGACCTCGACCACTACAAGCAGGTCGCCTCCGACCGCGGGTTCGACGTAGAGGTCACGGACGTGACCGCCGAGATGCCGCACATCCAGGTCCAGGGCCCACGGTCGCGCGAGATCCTCGACTCGATCACCGAGGGCACGGACATCAACGAGCTGCGCTACTTCCGCTTCATCCCGGAGGGAGTAACCGTCGGCGGCGTGCCGGTGATGCTTTCCCGCACCGGTTATTCGGGCGAGCTGGGCTTCGAGGTCTACTGCAAGCCGGCCGACGCCGAGGCGCTCTGGAACGCCGTGCTCGAGGCCGGCAGGCCGCAGGGAATGCTCCCGATCGGCCTCTCCGCAATTGAGACATTGCGGATCGAGTCGGGCCTGCTGTTCCCCGACATCGACTACTTCCCGCACCAGACCGATCCGTACGAGGTGCGGCTCGACAACGTGGTCAAGCCGGACAAGCCGGGCGACTTCGTGGGCAAGGAAGCGCTCAAGAAGATCGCCGCCGAGGGCACGCCGCGGCTGCTCACCACGCTCCGCATCGAGGGCGACGAGGTGCCGGAGTACGGCGCCGCGGTGACGCTCGACGGGCGCGACGTGGGCATCGTGCGCAGCCCCTGTCAGAGCCCGACGTTCGACATGCAGGTGATCGCCATGGCGACGGTCGACCGCGAACTGAACCAGCCGGGCCAGCAGGTGGACGTCGCGCTCGGCGACGGCACCGTGGGCGCTACGGTGGACGCGTTCCCGCTGTACGACACGAACAAGACTCGTCCGCGTTCGTGAGCCGGCCGCGCGTGGCTGTCACGCGCCGGATCCCCGATTCGGCGCTAGAGATGCTGCGCGCGGAGACGGACCTGTGGGTGTCGGGCGAGGAGCGCCCGTTGACGACCGAGGAGCTGCACGCGGCCGTGGCCGGGGTGGACGCTGCGGTGACGCTGCTGCACGACCGCGTGGATGATGCCTTCCTCGACGCCGCCGGCGACCAGCTCCAGGTGGTGGCCAACGTGGCCGTGGGCTACGACAATATCGACGTGCCGGCGGCGACCCGGCGCGGCGTGATCGTCACCAACACGCCGGGCGTGCTCACCGACGCCACCGCCGACCTCGCGATGGCGCTGATCCTGGCGGTCACGAGGCGCATTGCCGAGGGCGACCGCCTCGTGCGCGCGCGCGTGAAATGGTCGTGGGACATGTTTTTCATGCTCGGCGCCAGCCTGCAGGGCAAGACGCTCGGCGTCGTGGGACTGGGGCAGATCGGCAGCGCAACCGCGCGGCGGGCGCGGGCGTTCGGGATGGAGATCGTCTACAGCGGGCGACGGCGGGCCGACCCGGAAGTCGAAGCCGAGCTCGGCGGCGCGCGCCAGCTGGAGCTCAACGAGCTGCTGGCCAGCGCGGACGTCGTGACCCTGCACGTCCCGCTCAGCGAGGCCACGCACCACCTGATCGACGCCGCGAAGCTCGACCTGATGCGCGAGAGCGCGTACCTCGTCAACACCGCCCGCGGGCCGATCGTGGACGAGGCGGCGCTGGCGGCCGCGCTCAAGGCCGGCAAGATCGCGGGCGCGGCACTCGACGTCTTCGAACACGAGCCGGAGGTCCATCCCGACCTGCTCGAGCTCGACAACGTGGTCCTGCTCCCGCACCTCGGCTCCGCCACCGTCGAGACCCGCACCGCGATGGCCGAGCTGGCCGCGCGCAACGTGCTCGCGGTGCTCGCCGGGGAGGATCCGCCGACCCCCGTGTCAGCCTCCTGACGGCGATAAGCAACGTTTTGAACAAACTTGTTCAGGTAATACGATTTGTAGTTCCGTACCCTGCAAGAAGCTCGAGGGAAAGGAGGGGTTATGCGATCGAGGACCAGGCTCACCGTGCCGCTCGTAAGGCGCGACGGTGAACTGCAGCCGACGTCCTGGGACGACGCGCTCACACGCGCCGCCGCGGGACTCGAGCAGGCGCGAGAAGCGGACGCACGCAAGTCGTTCGGGATGTTCTCCTGTTCGAAGGCGACGAACGAGATGAATTACCTGGCACAGAAGTTTGCGCGCCAGGTGATGGGCTCGAACAACATCGACTCGTGTAACCGCACCTGACACGCTCCGAGCGTCGTCGGTCTGGCGACTGTGTTCGGAGCGGGCGGAGGCACTTCGTCCTATAGGGAGATCGAGCAGACGGACTTCATCGTCCTCTGGGGATCGAATGCGCGTGAAACGCACCCAATCTTCTTCCACCATCTGCTGCGTGGTGTGCACAACGGCGCCCGGCTGGTGGCCGTCGATCCGCGACGCACCAGCTCCGCCCAGTGGGCCGACCTCTGGCTCGGCCTCGACGTCGGCTCGGATGTCGCCCTCTCCAACACGATCGCCCGGGAGATCATCCACCAGGGCCTCCACAACAAGAGCTTCATCGACCACGCCACCACCGGCTTCGACGAGTACGCCGAGTCGGTCGAGCCGTTCACGCTCGAAGAGGGCGAGCGCCTCACCGGCGTCCCCGCCGAGGCGATCCAGGAGACGGCCCACTCATACGCCCGCGCGGACCGGGCGATCATCTGCTGGACGCTCGGCATCACCGAGCACCACAACGCCGTCGACAACGTCCTCGCGCTGATCAATCTCAGCCTGCTCGGGGGGAACGTCGGCAAGTACGGGTCGGGCGTCAATCCTCTGCGCGGCCAGAACAACGTGCAGGGCGGCGGTGACATGGGCGCGCTGCCGAACCGTCTGCCGGGCTTCCAGGTTCTCGAGGACGTCGCCGTCCGTGCGCGCTTCGACGCCGCCTGGGGCGTCACCGTCCCGCCGAAGGACGGGCTGCACCTCACGGGGATGTTCCACGCGATGGAGGAGGGAGAGCTCACCGCGGTGTACGTTGTCGGCGAGAACCCCGCGCAGGGCGAGGCCGACCAGCAGCGCGCGACACGGCTGCTCGAAGGCCTCGACCACCTCGTCGTGCAGGACCTCTTCCTCACGAAGACGGCGCAGCTCGCCGACGTCGTCCTGCCCGCGGCGTCCACGCTCGGCGAGAGTGAAGGCACCGTCACCTCGAGCGAGCGCCGTGTGCAGCGCGTCCGCAGGGCGATCGACGCGCCGGGCGAGGCGCGCGACGACATCGCGATCGTCTACGAGCTCGCGCAACGCCTCGGCCACGACCTCGGCAGCCCGAAGGCGGACGACGTGTGGAACGAGCTCCGCTCCCTCTCCCCCGTCCACGCGGGCATGAGCTACGAGCGGCTCGAGGAGCTCGGCGGCATCCAATGGCCGTGCTGGGACGAGCAGCACCCCGGCACCCAGTTCCTGCACCACCGGCTCTGGGAGCCGGTCGTCGCCGACCGCGCACCCTTCAGCGTCGTCGAGCACTCGCCGCCGGTCGACCTGCTCGACGACGAGTTCCCGCTCCGGCTCACTACGGGCCGCCGGCTCGAGTCGTACAACACCGGCGTGCAGAGCGGCGGCTTCGCCTCGCCCCTGCACGTCGGCGGCGAAGCGATCCTGCTCGCACCGGCCGACGGCGCCCGCTACGGCGTTGCCGACGGCGGCCGCGCGCGCGTCGTCTCGCGCCGCGGCTCCATCGAGGCACCCGTCCGCTACGACGACGCGCTGCGGCCCGGGCTCGCCTTCATGAACCTCCACTTCCCCGACGAGGTGGCCACGAACGTGCTGACGATCGACGCGACCGACCCGAAGTCGGGGACGGCGGAGTTCAAGGCGACGGCGATTCGTGTGGAGGCCGTCTAGTGGACCTCCGGCTGCTCGACGCCGAGCCGAGCGACGCCGAGCGCGAGGCGATCGACGGCATCGTCGGCGCCGAGGCCGCGAACGGCGACCGGGTCGCGCGTGCGAACCGCGGCAACAGGCACCTGCTGCTGCCCGCGCTGCGCGCCGCACAGCGGCGCGTCGGCTGGGTGAGCCAAGGCGCTCTCGGCTATGCGTCGCGGCGGCTCGACGTCCCGCCTGCGGAGGCGTACGGCGTCGCGAGCTTCTACGCGCTGCTCGCACTCGAGGAGCGGCCGAGCGACGTCACGCACGTCTGCACCGACATCGCCTGCAGGCTCGCGGGCGCGGACGTGCCTCCCGGCGCGCACGAGTCTCCCTGCCTCGGCCTCTGCGAGCGTGCCCCTGCAGCGCTCCGCACCGTCGCGGGCCCGGAGCCCTCCGAGGAACCGATCCCTGCGGAGGGCCCGCCTCTGCCGCAACAGGGCGAGCCGGGGCTACGCCTGCTGCGGCGCATCGCGTCCGGGCTCGACCCCACCTCGCTCGACGACTACCGCGCGCACGGCGGCTACGCCGCGCTCGGCCACGCCCTCGAGCTCGGGCCTGAGGGAGTGCGGGCGGCCGTGACGGACGCCGGGCTTCTCGGCCGCGGCGGCGCCGCTTTCCCGACGGGCGCCAAGTGGGACGCGGTCGCGGGCCAACCCGCCCGTCCGCACTACCTCGTCTGCAACGGCGACGAGTCCGAGCCGGGGACGTTCAAGGACCGCGTCCTGATGGAAGGCGATCCGTTCACGCTCGTCGAAGGGATGACGATCGCCGCCTACGCCACCGGCTGCGAGCACGGGTTCGTCTACGTCCGCGCCGAGTATCCCGTCGCGCACGCGAGGCTCGAGAACGCGTTCGCCCAGGCACGCGCCGCCGGCCTCCTCGGCGGCGACGTCATGGGCGCGGGCTTCGCCTTCGATCTCGAGCTGCGGATCGGCGCCGGCGCGTACGTCTGCGGCGAGGAGACGGCGCTCTTCCAGTCGATCGAGGGCTATCGCGGCGAGCCGCGCAACAAGCCGCCGTTCCCGGTCGAGGTCGGGCTCTTCGGCAAGCCCACCGTCGAGAACAACGTCGAGACGCTCGCGAACGTCCCCGAGATCCTCCAGGGCGACGTGCGCTCGACGCG
>DASXAW010000075.1:0-21892 GCA_036406535.1 Gaiella sp. | reverse complement strand
GACCCACTCGTCGACGACCGACGGGTCGAGCGTCCCGGGCCACGTGTCCTTTCCGATTCCCTCGACGAGGTACGGGTGCGTCGGGTGCAGGTCGTCGGCCGTGAACACGGAGCCCTCCGGATCGGCGCCGACGATCAGCACGTCCGGCTTGCGCTCCTTGAAGTAACGCCCGACCCCCGAGATCGAGCCGCCGGTGCCGACCGAGATCACGACCGCGTCGACCTCTCCGCCCGTCTCGTCCCACAGCTCCGGCCCCGTCGTCTCGTAGTGCGCCTCGGGGTTGGCCCCGTTCGAGTACTGGTCGGGCTTGAAGCCGCCCGGGATCTCCTCGGCGAGCCGGTCGGAGACGGAGTAGTAGCTCTCCGGCGAGTCGTGCTCGACCGCCGTTGGGGTGATCACCACCTCCGCGCCGTAGGCCCGCAGCGTCGAGATCTTCTCCTGGCTCATCTTGTCGGGCATGACGAAGATGCAGCGGTAGCCCTTGTGCGCCGCCGCGATCGCGAGCCCGACGCCCGTGTTGCCCGAGGTCGGCTCCACGATCGTCCCGCCCGGCCGGAGGCGACCGTCTCGCTCGGCCGCCGCGATCATCGCGAGCCCGATGCGGTCCTTGTTCGAGCCGCCCGGGTTCATGAACTCGAGCTTCGCGAGGAGCGTCGCACCCGTCTCGCGGCCGAAGTCGACGAGCCGCACGAGGGGCGTCGAGCCGACGAGGTCGAGGACGGTCGGGTACGTGCGCGCCATGCCGCGCGGAAGCGTATCCGGCCTCCGCGTGGCGCCCGCGTCAGGCGGCGACGCGGCGTGCGCCCTCGACGACGCCGCTCCGCTCGCCGAGCGCCTCGATCTCGACGCGCTCGCCGGTCTGCGGCGCGTGGATCATCCGCCCTTGACCGATGTAGATGCCCACGTGGCCGAGGCCGTGGAAGAAGACGAGGTCGCCGGGCTTCATGTGCGCGAGGGAGACTGGCCGACCCACCGAGTAGAGCGCGGCGGCGTTGTGGGGCAGCGGAACCCCGAGACGGCCGTACACCCACATCACCAGGCCGGAGCAGTCGAAGCCCCCGGGGGAGGCGCCGCCGTAGACGTACGGCACACCGAGCTGGCTCCGCGCGATCTGCACCGCGCGTTCGGCGAGCGTCGGCTCGGGGGGCGGCGGTGGCGGGACGAAGCGCGCGGGGCTCGGGACGGAGCCTGGAAGCGCGGGCTTCGCGCTCGCCGCGTCCGCCGTGCCCACGGCGAGGGCGGCCATGAGGGCGCACAGCAGCACGAGGATGGCCAGGCGACGAGGCATCGGCGGAGGGAGTCGACGGGGACGGCGCCAGGGGGCCGCGCAGGGGCGCGGCGCGCCGTCGCATGTCGGGATCGCAGGACGCTAGCAGCCGTTCCCGCACTCGAACGAGGGAACCGGTCGCGGACCGTTCTTTCGGCCAGGAGGTCTAGTGTCGGAAGTGGCGGCGGCCCGTGACGACCATGGTTGCGCCGGCCTCGCGCACGGCGTCCAGGACCTCGGCGTCGCGCTTGGAGCCGCCGGGCTGGATGATCGCTCCGACGCCCGCCTCGAGCGCGACGCGCGGGCCGTCGGCGAACGGGAAGAACGCGTCCGACGCGAGCACGGCCCCCTCGAGCGAGTGACCGAGCTCCCGCGCCTTGTCCACCGCGATCCGCACCGCGTCGATCCGGCTCGTCTGCCCGCCTCCGATCCCGAGCGTCTGACCGCCGCGCGCGATGACGATCGCGTTCGAGACGACGTGCTTCGCGATCGTCCAGGCGAAGAGGAGATCGTCCCAGGTGGCCGCATCGGGATCCCCGCAGACGACGTCCATCGCGTCGAGCGGGTCGCCGTTCGCGTCCCGGTCCTGCACGAGGAGCCCGCCGAGGACCCGCTGGTAGTCCCGCTCGCTGGTGACGAAGCTTCGTCGCTCCGCGTCGGCGAGCACGCGGGTCGCCTCCTTTGCCTCGAGCGCGGTCAGCGCGCCACGGTCGTAGCCGGGCGCGAAGAGCACCTCGACGAACTGCTTCGCGAGCGTGCGGCCGAGCTTGGCGGTGACCGGGCGGTTCAGCGCCACCACACCGCCGTACGCCGAGATCGGGTCGGCCGCCTGCGCCTTTTCGAACGCCTCCTCGATCGTCCGGCCGAGGGCGACGCCGCACGGATTGCCGTGCTTGACGATCACCGCGGCGGCGCCCTCGAGCTCGAGGAGGAGGAGCCGTGCGGCCGACAGGTCGCCGAGGTTGTTGAAGGAGAGGGGCTTGCCCTGGATCTGCTCCACGCGGGCGAGAAGGTGGGTCCGCGCGCCGCGCTGCGCGTAGTAGACGGCCTGCTGGTGCGGGTTCTCGCCGTACGCGAGCTCCGCGAAGCGGTCGAAGACCGGGACGTACGTCTCGGGGAACACGTCGTCGCGACCGAACCAGGCTGCGACCGACGCGTCGTACGCCGCGGTCGTCTGGAACGCGCGGCCGGCGAGCTCGCGGCGCGTCTCGAGCGACACCTCGGCGCGCGTCCTGAACTCCTCGAGCAGCGGCTCGTAGTCCGCGGGGCGGCAGAGCGGCACGACGTGGGCGTGGTTCTTCGCCGCGGCGCGCAGGAGCGCGGGCCCGCCGATGTCGATCTGCTCGATCGCCTCCTCCCAGGGGACGTCGAGTCGACCGACCGTCTTCTCGAACGGATAGAGGTTCACGCAGACGAGGTCGATCGGCGCGATGCCGTGCGCCTCGAGCTCCGCCACGTCGGCGGCGACGTCACGCTGCGCCAGGATCCCGCCGTGCACCGCCGGATGGAGCGTGACCACGCGGTGCCCGAGCAGCTCGGGAAAGCCCGTGACCTCCTCGACCGGCGTGACCGGAATCCGCTCGTCCGTGAGCGCGCGTGCGGTTCCGCCGCTCGCGAGGAGCTCGACGCCGAGGCTGTGGAGCTCGCGCGCGAACGCCGCGATCCCGGTCTTGTCGTAGACGGACAGCAGTGCGCGGTGGATGGTCATGCGGCGACGAGCTCCCTGACGACGTCGGGCAGGAGCCGGTGCTCGACCGCCTGGACGCGCGCGCGGAGCGTCTCCGGCGTGTCGTCCACCTCGACCGGCACGCGCACCGCTCGGATCACGGGCCCCGTGTCGACGCCCTCGTCGACCCAGTGCACCGTCGCCGCAGTCTCCGGGATGCCCGCCGCGAGGACGTCCTCGATCGGGTGCGCACCCGGGAACTCGGGCAGCGGAGCGGAGTGCGTGTTGACGATCCGTCCGCCGAACGTCTCGAAGAACACCGGGCGGAGGATGTGCATGTACCCGGCGAGCACCGCGAGCTCCACCCCCCTCTGCGCGAGCCAGGCGGCGAGCGCCGCGTCCCGCCCGTCGCGCGAGGTGTACTCGCTCAGCTCGAAGGTCCCCGTCGGAATTCCGGCGGCCTCGGCCCGCACGAGCGCGCGCGCGTCCGCCCTGTTCGAGGCGACCGCGACGATCGGGAGCCCGGCGTCGATCAGCGCCTGGAGGTTCGTGCCCTCGCCGCTCACGAGCACCCCGATCATGCGTCGCTCCACTCCACGCCCGCGACACCCGCCTCCAGCCGCCCGATCACGAGGTCGCCCGGCTGCACGTCGCTCGCCGCCACGACCGCGCAGTACCCGATCCCGATGTTGAAGACGCGGCGCAGCTCGTCCTCCGCGACCCCCTGCTCGGCGAGCCAGTCGAACACGGACGGCCGGTCCCATGCCGACGGATCGACGACCGCGCCGAGACCGTCCGGCAGGACGCGGGCGAGGTTCCCGGCGATGCCGCCGCCCGTGACGTGCGCGAGCGCGCGGACGTCCGCCCTCCGGCGCAGCGCGCGCACGTCGTCGAGGTAGCAGCGCGTGGGTGGGAGCAGGAGCCCGGCGTCGAAGTCGTCGTCGCCGACGAGACGCCGGACGAGCGAGAAGCCGTTCGCGTGGAGCCCCGCCGAGCGGAATCCCAGCACGAGGTCGCCGGCCTCGGCCCGCGAGCCGTCGACGAGCTCGTCGCGACGGACGACGCCGACGACCGTCCCGCAGAAGTCGAGCTCCTCGTCGTGGTAGATCCCGGGGAGCTCGGCGGTCTCGCCACCGAGGATCGCGCAGCCCGCGGCGCGGCACACCTCGGCCGCGCCCTCCACGAGCTCCGCGACCTGCTCGGGGTCGATCCTGCCGGCGGCGACGTAGTCGAGGAAGAAGAGCGGCTCCGCGCCGGTCGTCGCGACGTCGTTGATGCCGTGCGCGGCCAGGTCGGCGCCGCACCAGCGGAGTGCTCCCGCGCGGCGCGCGAGCATCAGCTTCGTTCCGACCGAGTCCGTCGAGGCGGCGAGGAGCCGCTCGTCGTCGAGGGCGAGGAGTCCCGCGAACGCGCCGAACGCGCCCTGCACGCGCTCGGTGCGGGTCGACTCGACAGCCGCGCGCAGGCGCCCGACCACCGCGTCTGCGGTCGCGAGCGAGACGCCTGCGGCGGCGTACGTCTGCTCGTCTCCTGGCACGTGCCGAGCCTACACAGCGCGCAGGCGGCCCTCCTGCTCCGACCGGGGGGTCAGACGGGCGTCGGCTCGAACCGGTGTTTCGCTGCCGAGCGCTCGGGTGGGACCGCGGTCGGGTAGCGCCGCGTGAAACAGGCGCGGCAGACCAACTCCTCGGGCAGGCGGGTCGCCCACTGCATCCCCTCGAGCGAGAGGTAGGAGAGGGTCGTCGCGTCGATGTGCTCGCGCATCTCCTCGACGGAGCGGTGCGCGGCGGCGAGCTCGTCCTCGTCCGCCATGTCGATCCCGTAGAAGCACGGGGAGACGACCGGCGGCGAGGAGATGCGGACGTGGACCTCGGCCGCTCCGGCCCCGCGCAGCATCTCCACCAGGGCGCGCATCGTGTTTCCGCGGACGATCGAGTCGTCGACGACCACGAGCCTCCGGCCCTCGATCTCGGCGAGCGGGTTGAACTTCAGCTTGATCCCCTGGCGGCGCAGCGCCTGGTCGGGCTCGATGAACGTCCGCCCGACGTAGCGGTTCTTGATGAGGCCCTCCTCGTACGGCAGGCCGGACCGCTTTGCGAAGCCGATCGCCGCAGGCGTGCCGGAGTCCGGGATCGGCATCACGAGGTCGGCGACGACCGGCGCCTCCTCTGCCAGCCGCTCGCCCATGCGCACGCGGGCCGCGTGGACGCCCGTGCCGTCCAGATGCGAGTCGGGGCGCGCGAAGTAGACATGCTCGAAGATGCAGGAGGCCTTCCTCCCGCGGGGTACGGCCTGCGCCCGGTGGCAGCCGTCCTCTTCGACCCAGACGACCTCACCCGGCTCGACGTCGCCGACGAGCTCGGCGCCGACGAGGTCGAGCGCGCACGTCTCGGAGGCGACGACCCAGTCCTCCCCGATCCGACCGAGGGACAGCGGGCGGATACCGAGCGGGTCGCGGAAGGCCACGAGGGCGCCGTCCGCGATCGCGACGACCGAGTACGCGCCCGCGAGCCTGCCCATCGTGTCCGCGACCGCCTCGGGAAGGGGTGCCGCGTTGCGCGCGAGCAGCGCGCCGATCACCTCCGTGTCGGAGCTCGAGGAGAGCGTCACGCCCTCGCCGAGCAGCTCGTCTCTGAGCGCCCCGAGGTCGACGAGGTTGCCGTTGTGCCCCAGCGCGACCGTCCGGGCGGCGCCGTGGACGACGAGCGGCTGGGCGTTCGACCAGCGCGCGCCGCCGGTCGTCGAGTACCGGGTGTGGCCGATCGCCACCTCCCCGGGCAGCGCGGCGAGCTTCTCCTCGTCGAAGACCTGGGGGACGAGCCCCATCTCGCGGAGCGCGGTGACCCGCCCTCCTTCCCACACGGCGATCCCGGCCGACTCCTGGCCGCGGTGCTGGAGCGCGAAGAGGCCGAAGTAGGCGAGCCGGGCGACCTCGCGCTCGACCGAGCGGACGCCGAACACGCCGCACATCAGCGGCCTCCCTCGTGGGCCGCCCGCAGCTCGTCGAGCGGGATCCCGAGGAGCTCGTTCCCGCCGACCGTGCCGATCAGCCGTACCTCGACCTCGCCGCCCGCCGCCTCGGGTCGGACGTCCTCGGCCGGGAGCGCGGCGAGCACCTGGCCGCCGACCTCGCCGAAGAGCGTCGGCGGATCGTCGTCGACTGCGAGCGCCGCCCCGACGCCGCTCCAGAGGGCCGCCTCCGCGAGCGCGACCGCGAGGCCTCCCTCCGACACGTCGTGCACCAGCGTCGCGCGGCCCGCGACCTGCGTCGTCCAGCGGACGAGCGAGACCTCGGCGCCGAGGTCGAGCGACGGGGACCCGCCGAGCGAGCCCCAGCGGGCCTGGGCCTCCGAGCCGGCGAGCGTGAGCGGCGAGCGCGAGCGGGCGAGGACGACCGCGTCGCCCTCCCGCCAGGCGCGTGGGACGCGTCGCACGTCCTCCAGGAGCCCGACGCAGCCGACCACCGGGGTCGGCGGGATCGACCGGCCGTCGGTGTCGTTGTAGAGCGAGACGTTGCCGGAGACGACCGGGATGCCCAGCGCCTCGCATGCGAGGGCGATGCCCTCGATCGCCTCCGCGAGCTCCCAGCCGATCTCGGGCTTCTCCGGATTGCCGAAGTTGAGGCAGTCGGTCACGCCGAGCGGCTCGGCGCCGGTGCACGCGACGTTGCGCGCGGCCTCGAGCACGGCGAGCGTGCCGGCGAGCGTGGGATCGAGGAGTCCGATCCGGCCCTGCCCGTCGAGCGAGACGGCGAGGCCACGCCACGAGGGGCGCAGCCGGAGGACGGCCGCGTCCAGCCCGGGCCGGCGGACCGTCCGCGACTGGACGAGCTGGTCGTAGCGGCGGGTGACGAACGCACGCGAGCGCAGCGCGGGCGAGCCGAGCAGGTCGAGGAGGGCCTCGCGCACGGGCGGGACGTCGGTCGCGGGCTCGTCGGCCGGGATCCTCGGCGCCCGCTCGACGGCGTAGCGCGGGCACTCGTCCGTCAGGAGCCGCGCCGGGATCGCCCCGACCTCCTCGCCGTCCCAGAGGGCGCGCAGGATGCCCGTCTCGGTCACCTCGCCCACGACCGCCCGGTGGAGCTCCCAGCGGTCGATCACGGCCTCGACGTCGACCAGGCGGGCCGGATCGACGATCGCGACCATCCGCTCCTGCGACTCCGAGATCATGACCTCCCACGGCTCCATCCCCTCCTCGCGCTGCGGCACGCGGTCGAGGTGCACGTCGATGCCGTAGTCGGCCGCCATCTCGGAGAGGGACGACGCAAGCCCGGCGGCGCCGCAGTCCTGGAGGGAGAGCACGAGGCCTCGCTCGACGAGCTCCGCCGAGACCTCGATCAGTCGCTTCCCCGTGAACGGGTCGCCCACCTGGACGGTCGGGCGCTTGTCGGCGTCCGCCTCGGCCAGCTCGGTGCTCGCGAGCACGGAAGCGCCGCCGATGCCGTCGCGGCCCGTCGTCGCGCCGTAGAGCACGACGAGCGCGCCGGGCAGCGTCGCGCGGGCCCGCACGACCTGCTCGACGGGAAGCAGCCCGACGCACATCGCGTTGACGAGGCAGTTCGAGGCGTACGCCTCGTCGAAGACGACTTCGCCGCCGACCGTCGGCACGCCGACGCAGTTCCCGTAGTTGCCGATGCCGCCGACCGCGCGCGAGAAGTGGTCGTCGGGAGCGCCGAAGCGCAGGCCGTCGAGGAGGGCGACCGGCCGCGCGCCCATCGCCGAGATGTCGCGGAGGATGCCGCCGACGCCCGTCGCGGCGCCCTGGAACGGCTCGACCGCGGAGGGGTGGTTGTGACTCTCGACCTTGAATGCGACCGCGAGGCCGTCGCCGAGGTCGAGGACGCCCGCGTTCTCCCCCGGCCCCTGGAGCACGCGCGCGCCGTCGCTCGGCAGCCGGCGGAGGAGGAG
Source organism: Gaiella sp. (assembly GCA_036406535.1). Classification (GTDB taxonomy): domain Bacteria; phylum Actinomycetota; class Thermoleophilia; order Gaiellales; family Gaiellaceae; genus Gaiella. The sequence continues at coordinate 14,052 of DASXAW010000075.1, read as the reverse complement.
GGCCGAGTGCTTGTAGCCGCAGTGCTCCGACCAGAGCAGCGAGAAGACCTGGAGCTCGAAGTCGTTTGGCTCGCGGTCGAGGAGCGTGACGATGCGGGTGAGCTCCCCGTCCGTGAGGCCGAGCCGGCGATGGAGCGCGTGTTCCGCGACGAAGCTCAGGCGGCCAGTCTAGACGCCCGACCTGTCGCCACGACCCGTTGTGCCGTCGCCGCACGCGGCCGCGTGACTAGCGTCGTGACATGTCTCGTCGCGCCCTCGCCGTCCTGCTGCTCCTCTCGGCGATCTGGGGCTCGTCCTTCCTCTTCATCAAGCTCGGCGTCGACGAGCTCGAGCCGTCGGTCGTCGCGCTCGGGCGGCTGTTCGTCGGCGCGGCGATCCTGCTGCCGCTCGCTGCGAGCCGGGGTGGCCTCGGCCTCCTGCGGCCCTACCTCCCGATCGTCGCCACGCTCGGCCTGCTCAACAACGCGATGCCGTTCTGGCTCTTCGGCTTCGCCGAGACCCGCATCAGCTCGGGCCTCGCGGCGGTGATCCAGGCGGCGGCCCCGATCTTCACCGTGCTGCTGGCGATCCGGCTCGACCCCACGCAGCGGGTCACGGGCACGCGGCTCGCCGGCATCGGGGTCGGCTTCGTCGGTGTCGCGCTGCTCGTGGGGGTGCAGACCGGTGGGCAGGTCGTCGGCGCGCTGGCGGTACTCGCCGCGGCGCTCTGCTACTCGATCTCCGCCCTCTTCGCGGGCAAGCGCGCCCGCGGCATCCCGCCGCTCCACCTCGCCGCCGGACAGCTCGGCTGCGGGATGCTGCTCATGGCGCCGTTCGGGCTCCTCCAGCTGCCGGACGAGGCCCCGCCGGCGAAGACGATCCTCGCGATCGTCGCCCTCGGCGCCCTGGGCTCCGCCCTCGCCTACGTCCTCTACTTCGCGCTCATCGCGAAGGCGGGCGCGTCGCGCGCGATCCTCGTCACGTACCTCGTTCCCGGCTTCGCGCTGGTCTACGGCGCGGTGTTCCTCGACGAGGAGGTGACCGCGAGCGCGGTGGCCGGGCTCGTCCTGATCCTCGCCGGGACGACGCTCGCCACGGGCGTCACGCGGCTCCGCGCGGCGAGGAGCCTGGCATGAGGCTTCGCCGGTCATCCCACCTCCGCGCGTCCCTGGGGGGGCGCTCGCGGTGCGGGGCCGGAGGGCACAGTACGCCAGGTACGGGCCCGGAAGGCCCCGTGCCGCGAGCGGCGTCAGGCGGCGGCGGAGCCCGGCTTCGCCGGGCAGGAGCTGCCGCCGCCCAGGGGCGCGCGTGAACCGCTACTGGCCGTTGCTCTTGCTGCTCGCGTCCGTCTGGGGCGCCTCGTACCTCTTCATCAAGCTCGCCGTCGACGGGGGCTTCGAGCCGGCGCCGCTGATGTGCGCTCGCGCGGCGATCGGCGCGGCGATCCTCCTCGGCTACGTCGTCCGTACGCTCGGCCGGGAACGGGCGCTCGCGGAGCTCCGCGGGTCGTGGCGCCAGTGGTCCGTGCTCGGCCTGATCGGCACAGCGACCCCCTTCTGGCTCGTCGCCTGGGGCGAGACGCACGTCGACTCCGGCATCGCGGCCGTCGCGCAGTCGACCGTGCCGCTGTTCACGGTATTGCTCGGTCTCCGCTTCCTCCCGCACGAGCCGCTCACACGCGGGCGGCTCTTGGGCTTCGCGCTCGGGCTCGTCGGCGTCGCGGTTCTCGCGGGAGGGCATCCGAGCGGCGGCTGGTGGTCGGTCGTCGGCACGCTCGCAGTGGTGCTCTCGTCCGTCGCATACGCCTGCGGCGGCGTGATCGGTCAGCGGAGCATGAGCAACACGCCTGGCCCCGTGCTGGCGACGGGCGCGATGATCAGCGCAGCCGTGTCGCTCCTGCCGCTCACGCTCCTCCAGGCGCCGAGATCGAGCCCCGACGCGGACGCGATCCTGTCGCTGCTCGCGCTCGCGGTGCTCGGCACCGCGTTCGCGCAACTCGTGATGTACCGGCTGATCCACCTCGTCGGCGCGCGCAAGATGAGTCTCGTGACGTACCTCATGCCCGGGTTCGCACTCGTCTACGGCGCCCTCCTGCTCGACGAGCCCATCACCGTCCCGGTGCTCGCGGGCCTCGGGCTGATCCTCGCCGGCGTCGCGCTCGGGTCGGGGACGATCGGCGCGACACGGCGCGAGCCGGTGGAGGCGACCGGATGACGGTCACCGTCCGTCGTGCGATTCCCGAGGACGTGCCGTTCCTCGCGGCGCTCGTCGCCGACGAGGACGTCGCGCCGTTCCTCGCCTCGATCCGCCCCACGTCGGAGGAGGAGCTCGCGATCGAGGTCGCGCGGTCGCTCGCCGAGCCGGACGATTTCGGCGTGATGGTGTTCGCGGTCGAGGGCGAGCGGGCGGGGACCGCGACGTGGGAGCAGGTCAACCGGCGCTCGCGCATCGCGGCGGTCGGCGGCTTCGCGATCGACCCTGCCTTCCGGGGCCGGGGCATCGGCGACGAGGCTGCGCGCGAGCTCCTACGCCACCTGCTCCGCGAGGTCGGCTTCCACCGCCTGCAGATGGAGATCTACGGGTTCAACGAGCGCGCGCTCCGCCATGCCGAGCGGGCCGGCTGGGTGCGCGAGGGCGTGCGGCGGAAGGCCTACCGGTACGACGACGAGTGGGTCGACGGGATCCTGTTCGGCCTCGTCGCCGAGGACCTGGACGGCTAGACCGCGGCAGGCGCGGCCTCGCCGTGCGCGACCGCCGCGACGTCGCTACGGCGAAGCAGGAGGAGGAGGAGCGCGCCACCCGCGACGAGCAGGATCGCGCTCGCGGCCCACGTCACGTGGAAGCCGGGGACGAGGGCGTTCGACTGGTCGGCAGGGCTCGGCGCGCCCTCGACCGAGGAGAGCTCGTCCGAGGTGCGGTTCGTCGCGAGCGTCGACAGCACCGCAAGTCCGAGCGCTCCGCCGATCTGCTGCGAGGTGTTGAACAGCCCCGAGGCGAGGCCTGCGTCGTCGGCGGGCACACCGCTCGTCGCGATCAGCGTGATCGGGACGAACACGAGCCCCATGCCGACCGAGATGAGCATGATCCCGGGCAGCAGATCGACCAGGTAGGTGCTGTCGGGCGTCAGACGGAGGAACGTCAGCAGGCCGACGGCGCCGAGCGCGACGCCGATGACCGGCACCTCACGCGCGCCGATCGCGGGGACGAGCCTCTGCGACAGGCCTGCGCCGATGATCACGCCCGCGGTGAAGGGGACGAAGGCGAACCCGGCCTCGAGCGGCGAGAACCCGAGCACGCGCTGCACGTAGAGCGTGTTGAAGAAGAACATCGCGAACAGCCCGGCGGCCACGATGAACATCGCGACGTTCCCGGCGCGCACCGTCCTGACGGCGAAGATCGTGAGGCGTACGAGCGGCTCGGCCGAGCGGCCCTCGATCACGACGAACGCGACGAGCAGCACGGCCGCGAGGCCGAGGAACCCGAGCACCTCGGCCGAGCCCCAGCCGGCTTCGGCCGAGCGGACGATCCCGTAGACGAGCGCGACGAGGCCGCCGGTGACGGACACCGCTCCCGCGATGTCGAAGCTCTTGTGCCCGTGCTCGTCCTTCGACTCGGGCACGTATCGCAGCGAGAAGAAGAACGCGGCGATCCCCACGGGGACGTTGACGAAGAAGATCCACGGCCAGGAGAGCCATTCGACGAGCATCCCCCCGACCACGAGGCCGACCGCGCCGCCGCCGACCGCGATCGCCGCCCACACGCCGAGCGCCTTCGTGCGCTCGGCGCCCTCGCGGAATGTCGTCGTGACGATCGAGAGCGCCGCCGGCGACACGAGCGCAGCGCCGAGACCCTGGGCGCCGCGCGAGACGATCAGCCATGTCTCGCCGTTGGCGAGCCCGCAGAGGAGCGACGCAGCGGTGAAGAGCACGAGGCCGGCGAGGAAGATGCGCTTCCGGCCGATCAGGTCGCCCGCGCGCCCGCCGAGCAGCAGGAACCCGCCGAAGAGAAGCGCGTACGCATTGACGATCCATTGGAGGCTCGACTCGGAGAGCCCGAGGTCCGCCTGGATCGACGGAAGTGCGACGTTCACGATGGTCGCGTCGAGGATCACCATGAACTGCGCCAGGCAGACGAGGACCAGCACCAGCCACGGGTTGACCTCGTGGGCGCGCATGTCCACGCGGTCAAGCTACATGCCTGGCCCAAAAGGCCGGTACGGCTAGCCGAACCTGCCCTTGCCTGCTCCGGACCCAAACCCGCGTAGACTCGCCGCATGGAGCTGATCCACACCTGCTACCGCATCACCGAGCCCGAGCGGTCGATCGCGTTCTACGAGGCGCTCGGCCTCGAGAAGAGGCGCGAGCTGCCGATCCGCGACGAGGCGGTCAACTACTTCCTCGGCGTCCCCGGCAAGCCCCAGCCGGAGCTCGAGCTGACGCACAACTTCGGCGTCGACTCGTACGAGCTGGGCACGGCCTACGGCCACATCGCGCTGACGATCCAGGACATGGCCGGGACGCTCGCAGCGCTCGCCGAGAAGGGGATCGAGCCCGAGCGCCCGCCGTACTCCGTGCGCGAGGGCGGCTCGCTCCTCTGCTTCGTCCGTGACCCGGACGGGTACCGGATCGAGTTGATCGAGCGCTCCGACTATTGACGGACGCTCCTGCAACAGTCGACGCGGAGGAGCGATATCGCGCGGCGATCGCGGGCGCGGAGCGGTTCCTGAACGCCTGGCACGGCCTGCCCGGTGTCCGCGCGCGGCTCGAGTCGCTGGCCGACGCAGCCGAGGAGCGCGAGCGCGCCGACCGCTACGGCGAGGGCGAGCGCCTCGCGCGGCTCGAGCGCCGGACGGCCGAGTTGCTGGGCAAGGAATCCGCGGTGTTCATGCCGAGCGGGACGATGGCGCAGCAGATCGCGATGCGCATCTGGTGCGAGCGCAGCGGCCGCCGGACGATCGCGTTCCATCCGACGTGCCACCTCGAGCTGCACGAGGAGAAGGGCTACGAGCGCCTCCACGGGCTCCACGCGACCCTCGTCGGCGACCCGAACGCGCTCGTCACGCTGGCCGACCTCGACGGAGTGCGAGAGCCGCTCGGCGCGCTGCTGCTCGAGCTGCCCCAACGCGAGATCGGCGGCCGCCTGCCCGAGTGGGACGATCTCGTCGCCCAGACGGCCTGGGCGCGCGACCACGACGTGGCGCTGCACCTCGACGGCGCGCGTCTCTGGGAGGCGAAGCCCTACTACGAGCGGCCACACGCCGAGATCGCGGCGCTCTTCGACAGCGTCTACGTCTCGTTCTACAAGGGGCTCGGAGGAATGGCCGGCGCCGTGCTCGCGGGCGACGCGGAGCTCGTCTCCGAGGCGCGCGTCTGGCAGCGCCGCCACGGCGGCACGCTCGTGACGATGTTCCCGTACGTGATCGCCGCGGAGACGGCTCTCGACGACCGGCTCGAGCGCATGCCCGCGTACCTCGATCATGCGCGTGCGCTCGCGGGCGCGCTCGCGACGGTCGACGGGGTCGAGGTCGTGCCCGAACCGCCGCAGACGCCGCTCTTCCACGTCCATCTGGAGGGCGAGCACGACGCGCTCGCCGACGCCGCGCTCTCGGTCGCGGAGGAGCGGAAGGTGTTCCTCTTCGCCGATCCGAGCAGCACCAGCTCGCCTCGGAGGCAGCGCCACGAGGTGATGGTCGGCGAGGTCACCCTGGCGCTCTCGGCGGACGAGGTGCGGGAGCTCTACGCCGAGATCCTGGAGCGCGCGGCCGGCGCGTCCTGATCCGGCGGCGGCGCCTTGGGCCGCCGTGCGAGAATCGCAGCCATGCCGTACACGGTCTTCCACTGGGACGAGCTCGCGTGGCATCCGCGCAGGGAGGGTGACCCGCGCCTCGTCTCCGAGCTGTCCGAGTCGATGACGCGTTCGCGCGCGAACCTCTACCGCTATCCGCCCGGCGCGATCGGCCGCCGTCACAGCGACCCGGTGCAGGAGGAGGTCTTCGTCGTGCTCGAGGGGACCCTCACGATCCACATGGGCGACGGCGATCAGCCCGAGCGCCACCTGCTCGAGCGCGGCAGCGTGCTGATCGTGCAGCCCGGAACGGTGCTTCAGCTCTCGAACCGCGGCGACGAGGAGCTCCGCCTGTTCGTCTACGGCGCGCCGCCAGAGCGCGGCGAGGCGACCTTCCTGCCGACCATCGAGTAGCCGCCGACGTGCGGAGGGGGCTCCCGCTCGACGTTGCGCGTCTCGCGTTCGCGGCGCTGGCCGTCGTCGCGATGACGCACCAGCTGGACTCGCTCGGCCGCGCGAAGGCCGGGAACTTCTTCAGCTTCTTCACGATCCAGTCGAACATCGCGGCGGCCGCGATGCTGGCGCTGCTCGTCGTCGTGCGGCGACCGGAGAGGACCGTCTGGTTCGAGGCCGTTCGCGGCGGCGTCGTGTTCTTCATCGCCGTGACGGGCGTCGTGTTCGCGCTGCTCCTCCAGGGCCTCCAGGAGGAGCTGCAGACGACGATCCCGTGGGTCGACACGGTCGTGCACCGCATGATGCCGCTCGTGCTGGTCGTCGACTGGCTCGTCGAGGGACCGCGCCACCGACTGCCTCGATGGGTCGCGGTCGCCTGGCTCGGGTGCCTCGGCGCATGGCTCGCCTACACGCTGATCCGCGGCGCGATCGTCGGCTGGTACCCCTATCCCTTCGTGGACGTGTCCGCGCACGGCTACGGCGGGGTCGCGTTCAACTCCGCGGCGCTGCTCGTCGCTTTCGCCGCGGGCGCAGCCGGCTTCCTCTGGCTCGGCAACCGCCGCGCCGGCCCGGCGGTCGAGCGGCTCGACGCCTCGCTCGGGGCGTCCTGATCGTCGGCCCGTCTGCCCCACTCATGGATGCCACTCACGATCTGTTACGATATATCGCGATACCACGGAAGGAGTGACATGACCGCATTCGCATACCCCGGCCGCTGCGGCGGCGACGAGGTGCGCATCCATTTCATGAGCGGCCCGCACCGCGGCCGACGGCGGCGCCATCGCGGCCCGCACGCGTTCGGGCGCCGAGCCGGTCGCGGCGACATCCGCGCGGCGATCCTCGTGCTTCTCGCCGAGGAGCCGATGCACGGCTACCAGATCATCCAGGAGCTGACCGAGCGCACCGGCGGCGTCTGGCGGCCGAGCCCGGGGTCCGTCTACCCGACGCTCCAGCAGCTCCAGGACGAGGAGCTCGTCCGCGAGGCGCCCTCCGAGACCGGCAAGCGCGTCTACGAGCTGACCGAGACCGGGCGCGAGCAGGCTGCCGGCGCAACCGCCCCGTGGAACGAGGTGACCGGCGAGAGCGCCGACGCGCTCGTCGTGCTCCACGACCTCGTCCACCAGGTGATGGCGGCGACGCGCCAGGTCGCGCACGCCGGCACCGCGGCGCAGCTCGAAGCGGCCCAGGACGTCCTGCGGGACGCACGGCGCGCGCTCTACCGGCTGCTCGCGGAGGACGCGCCGGACGCCGACCGGCGCGCGGGCGAGTGACCAACGGGTCGGAGGCCGAGCCGGCCTCCGACCCTGCTCACCGCGTCCTAGACGATGGTGTGCTTCGCCTGGAAGAGGCCGTGGGGGTCGACCTCCTCGCGGATCGCGGTGAGCCGTCCGTAGTCGCCCTGCGCGTAGAACGACACCGGGTCGACGTCACGCTCGGCGAAGTTGAAGTACCTCCGCCGCGAGAGCCATGGCTCCGTCTCGACTCTGAGCGCCCCGAGGCGCTCGTCGATCGCGCCGACCGCATCGGGCCCCGTCACGATCCCGAGCGAGTACATCGCGTAGGGCGCGTCGAGGTGCGAGAGGGCGCCGCCGTTCGGGTCGGGTCGCCCGAGCGCTCCTCCGAGGTGGCGAACCTCGACGGAGAGGAGCGGTGACGTCCCGTCCATGGCCGCCCCGTCCACCACGGCGCGCGCCACGTCCTCCTCGAATGCGTCGAGCATCCATCCCTCACCGCGTCCGGGAGCCGGGCCGGGCGGATCGCGATGCAGCTCGGTCAGCTCACGGACCGGGACGGTCGCGAACGTGTCGATCTCGGGTTCGAGCTCGAGCAGCGGACCGAGCAGCATGCGGCCCTCGCGCTCGTCGCCCACGAAGACGGCCTCGACGACCACCAGGTCACGGCCCTGCAACGGCTCAGGGATCTCGGGGATCGGCGGCATCTGCAAGAGCCGACCGACCGAGGTCACCTCCTCCGGCACGTCTTTCGTCCACTCGGCCCACCGCGTGAGCACCTCGACGGCGCGATCCGCGGGCCAGACGAGCCACCCGGCGTACGCCTCGGGGACCGGATAGAGCGCGATCTCGACCTCCGTGACGACGCCGAAGCTGCCGCCGCCGCCCCTGAGCGCCCAGAACAGGTCCGCGTTCGTCTCGGCATCCGCACGCACGACGTCGCCGTCGGCGGTGACGACCTCGGCGGAGAGGACGCTCGAGGCCGAGAGGCCGTGCTTGCGCGCGAGCCAGCCGATGCCGCCGCCCAGCGAGTACCCGACCACCCCGACGTCTCCCGCCGAGCCGTGAAGGGCGGTGAGGCCGTGCTCGACGGCGGCGTCGACGACGTCGTGCCAGAGCGATCCCGCGGCGACACGTGCGACGCGCGCATCGGCGTCGACGTCGACGCCGAGCATGCGCGAGGTGTTGATCAAGAGCGCGCCGTCGAGCGATGTGCTGCCGGCGCCGTGTCCCGTCCCCTGGACGGCGACGCGCAGCCCAGCCGCCCTGGCGTGGTCGACCGCCGCGACGACGTCGTCCACCGTCTCGGGAAGGGCGACCGCGGCTGGCCGCTGGTCGACCGCGAGATTCCAGGCGCGCCGGGCCTCGTCCCATCCCGGCTGGCCGGGGAAGACGAGCAGCTCCGGGGAGGCAGCGGTCCTCCGTGCCTGATTCGTCTGTGCGAGTTGCGCCATCGTCCATCTCCTCGATGCGTGAGTTCGTGCTTCGAGGCTCGCATCGACGGACGATCCGGTCGGTGTGGTTGCCCGCACCGGGCAGGGGTTGGCAACCGGCTTCTCGTGGGGCGGTCAGCCGCGTGCGAGCCGCTCGCCTGCAGCGGCGGTGAGGCGCGCGGCGTCGCGGAGCGCCTCGTCGGCCGAGGCCGCGAGCGACACGAGCGTCACGCGGCCCACCTCGGTGGGAAGCGCGGCGAGCGCCTCCGGGTCGGCGTCGCCCGCGACGATCGCGGCGGGCACGCCCGCCGTGCGCGCCTCGCGCAGGACGTGCCCGACGACCTTGCCCGCACGCGACGTCGCGTCGTAGCGGCCCTCGCCGGTGATCGCGAGCGACGCCTCGTCGAGGGCCTCGCGGAGACCGAGGACCTCCGCCACGAGGGCTGCGCCCGGTCGTAGGCTCGCGCCGAGCGCGGCGAGGCCTCCCGCGAGCCCGCCGGCCGCGCCTCCACCCGCGACATCGCCGAGGTCGACGCCGAGCTCGTCCCGATACCGCTCTACGAGGCGCTCGAGGCGCTCTTCGAGTCGCGCGACCCCGGCTTCGTCGGCGCCCTTCTGCGGGCCGAACACCCGAGCCGCATCGACGAAGCGCGTCTCGACGTCGCAGGCGACGACCACCTCGGCGCCGCGCAGGTCGAAGTCCAGCGCCTCGAGCGCACCCAGGCCCCCGTCGACCGTGGCCGACCCGCCCACGCCGACGATCACCCGTCGGGCGCCGCTCTCGAGCGCGAACCGAATCAGCTCGCCGGTGCCGCGGGTCGTCGCGCGGAGCGGATCGTTGCCTCCGGTCACGAGCGCAAGGCCACTCGCCTCGGCGCTCTCGACCACGGCCGCGTCGTCGCGAACGCCCCAGGCGGCCTCGACGCGGGTTCCGAGCGGGCCGGTTACGACCGCGGTGTGTCGCGCGCCGGGGTCGGGGCAGAGCGCGAGGAGCGTCCCCTCGCCGCCGTCCGCGAGCGGGAGCGGCCGGGCACGGCGCCCGGCGCGCTCGACGCCGCGCGCGACCGCCTCGGCCGCCTCGGCCGCGGTGAGGCTGCCCCGGAACTTGTCGGGGCAGCACAGCACCGGCGCGCGGTCGCTCCCGCGCGCCGTCAGTCGCCCTCGAGCTCGACCCAGTGCGGCCACTCGACCCGCATCTGGGCCCGCTGCCGCGCGGCGTCGGGAGGCTCCGGATGCCGCTCGTCGAGATAGGCGACGATCGCGTCGGCGCCGTGCATGACGACGTCTCCGTCGACCAGTGTCGGGATCGAGCGAAGCCCCGTGGCGGCCTCCATCGCGTCACGCTCGCTCTTGTCGAGCGGGATCGTCCGGGCAACCCAGTCGAGGCGGAGCTCCGTGAGCCGCAGACGCACGCGGTGCGAGTGAGGGCACCACTCGGCCTGCCAGAGCTCGAGCATCGCCGGCAAGCGTCGCACACGTGACACGAAGTCGGCACGGACACGTAACGGGTTCGGCCGTACGGTGACGGCATGACGACGACGCAGACACCGTGGGGAAAGGCGACGGCGCGCGAGGAGGTCACGATCCAGCAGCGGAACGGCGATCGCCGCTTCACGACCGTCGTGCAGCTGCTCGAGGCCGCCGACGGCGAGGAGCTCGTGCGCTTCTCCTACTCGACCGGCGGCGCGGTCCGGCGCGGCCCGGTCACCCTCCGCGTCCGCGACCTCGAGCGGCTACGCGGGGCGCTCGCCGGTGCGCCGGGTCTGCGCCGCGCGCTGAAGCGAGGCGCCATGGCCGGGTGAGCCGACAACGCCTGCGTCGGGTCTCGGTGCAGGGGCTACGCGCGAACGAGCCCCGACCGCTCGCGCGCTCGGATGACGAGCCCCTCGAGCAGAGGCACGCCGCCCGTCGGCCCGAGGAGCGGATCGACTGCGTGCTCGGGATGCGGCATCAGCCCGAGGACATTCCCCTCCTCGTTCGCGACGCCGGCGATGCGGTCGCGCGACCCGTTGACGTCGTCCACGTAGCGGAGGACGACCTGTCCGCGCTCGACGACAGCGGCGAGGAGGTCGTCGTCCGCGACCCAGCAACCCTCGCCGTGCTTCACCGGGATCACGAGCGTCTCTCCCACCGCGCACGCGGCGGTGAACGGCGTCGCGGTGGACTCGACGGTCACGGCGACGTCGTCACAGATGAACTCCAGTTGGCGGTTCGCGCGCAAGGCGCCGGGGAGCAAGCCGGCCTCGCAGAGGATCTGGAACCCGTTGCAGATGCCGATCACCGGCCCGCCGTCGGCGGCGAACGCGCGCACGGCGTCCATCACGGGGGCGACCCGCGCGAGCGCCCCGCAACGCAGGTAGTCGCCGTAGGAGAACCCGCCTGGCAGCACGACGCCGCCCACGTCCGGTGGAAGGCCCTGTTCCGTGTGCCAGACCGGAATCGCGAGCGCGCCGAGCGCTGCCAATGCGAGGCCCGCGTCGCCGTCGTCGTTCGATCCGGGGAACGTGACGACCGCGACACGAGGGCGTTCCATCAGGCGTCCTCCACGACGACGTCGAAGCGCTCGATCAGCGGGTTGGCGAGCAGGTCGCCGCACATCCGCTCGACCTCGGCGCGCGCAGCGGCAGGGTCGTCCGACTCGACCTCGAGGTCGACGAGCCGGCCGACGTGGACGCGCGAGACGGCGAAGCCGAGCCTCGAGAGCGACGCCTGGACCGCCTCGCCCTGCGGATCGAGGATGCCGGCCTTCGGGCGGATCAGCACGGTTAGTCGCACAGGACGCTCTCCGGGTCGGCGACGTACCTCTCGAACGGCACGCCGGTGAGCCGCTCGAAGGCCTCGACGTACCGCGCCCGCGTGCCGGCGACGACGTCCGGAGGCAGCTCGGGCCCCGGCTCGGTCCGGTCCCAGCCCGTGGCCGAGCACCAGTCGCGCGCGTACTGCTTGTCGAAGGACGGTTGGGGCCGTCCCGGCGCGTACCCCTCCACCGGCCAGAATCGGGAGGAATCCGGGGTGAGCGCCTCGTCGGCGAGCATCACCACGCCGTCCCGAGCGACGCCGAACTCGAACTTCGTGTCGGCCACGAGGATCCCGCACGCCTCGGCATGCTCCGCGGCGGCCGCGTAGAGCGCGAGCGCCGCTGCGCGCGCGGTCGCATACCGATCCTCGCCGCAGAGCGCCGAGGCCTCGGCCTCCGTGATGTTGAGGTCGTGGCCCGAGTCCGATTTCGTCGCCGGCGTCACGATCGCCTCGGGAAGCCGCTCGGACTCGCGGAGGCCCGCGGGAAGCCTGTGACCGCAGACCTCGCCGGTCTCGCGGTAGTCCACCCACCCCGAGCCCGCGAGGAACCCTCGGACGACGAACTCGACGGGCAGCATCGCCAGCCGGACGCACTCGAGCGAGCGGCCGTCGGCGCGAACGGCGAGAAAATGGTTGCGGACGATCCGGCGTGTGCGCGTGAACCAGTAGGCGGAGAGGCCGGTCAGGATCCGTCCCTTGTCCGGGATCGCCGTCGGCAGCACGACGTCGTAGGTCGAGAGTCGATCGGACGCGACGAGGAGCAGCCTGTCGTCGTCGAGGGCGTACAGCTCGCGGACCTTCCCGCTTCCGACGTGGAGCGCTTCAGGCATGGACGGCCGCCGTGTGTGTCGCGCGGAGGGCCCGCAGGCGCTCGAACACGATGTCGACGTGCGCCACGTACGGTTCGAGCGAGAAGACGTTGTCCAGGTCGATCCGCCCGGCGAGCTCGTCGTCGGTGCTGACGAGCGCCTGGAGGTCGAGCTCCTCGTCCCACGCGCGCATCGCGTGCCGCTGCACCCGGCGATAGGCGTCGTCCCGGGCCAGTCCGCTCTCGACCAGCGCGAGCAGCAGGCGCTGGCTCGCGTAGAGGCCGTGGCTCGCCTCGACGTTCGCGCGCATCCGCTCCGGTCGCACGACCAGGCCGTCGATCAGCCAGGCGAACCGGTCGAGGACGTAGTCGGTCGCGAGGAACGAGTCGGGCAGGACGACTCGCTCGGCGGACGAGTGGGAGATGTCGCGCTCGTGCCAGAGCGCGACGTTCTCGAGCCCCACCACCGCGTTCGCGCGCACGACGCGGGCGAGTCCGCAGATGCGCTCCGAGACGATCGGGTTCCGCTTGTGCGGCATTGCCGACGAGCCCTTCTGGCCCTCCGCGAACGGCTCCTCGACCTCGCGGACTTCCGTGCGCGCGAGGTGGCGGATCTCGGTCGCGAACCGCTCCAGCGAGGAGGCGAGGAGCGCGAGCGCGGACAACAACTCTGCGTGGCGGTCCCGCTGGAGGATCTGCGTCGAGCTCGGGGCGGGCTCGAGCCCGAGGCGCTCGCACGCGATCCGCTCGACCTCGGGATCGACGGCGGCGTACTGCCCGACCACCCCGGAGAGCTTGCCGACGCGCAGGCCCTCGACGGCCCGCGCGACGCGCTCGCGTTCGCGATCGAGCGCGAACGCCCAGCCGGCGAGCTTCAACCCGAACGTGGTCGGCTCGGCATGCACACCGTGGGTCCGCCCCATGCAGATCGTCTCCCGGTGCTCCTCCGCGCGCGAGGAGACGGACTCGAACGCCCGCTCGATGCCGTCGAGCACGAGCGCCCCGGCTTCCTGCACGACGAGCGAGAGCGCGGTGTCGAGCACGTCCGAGGAGGTCAGCCCGTAGTGGAGCCAGCGCCCGTCGTCCCCGAGCGTCGCCGCGACGGCGTCGACGAACGCGGCGACGTCGTGCCCCGTCTCGCGCTCACGGCGCGCGACCTCCTCCGGCGTCGGCGGGCGAGTCTCGTCGCGGATGCGTGCGACCGCGGCGGCCGGCACGACGCCCAGCGCGGCCCAAGCGTCGAGCGCCGCGAGCTCGACCTCGATCATCCTCGCGAGCTTGCGCTCGTCCGACCAGACCCGGGTCATGGCCGGGCGGGAGTAGCGGACGATCACAGGGCAATTCTAGAGATCGCCTCGGGTGGCCCCCATCCGTTCGCCGACACGATGCCGGCACACACTTGGCGCGCTCTCGTCGCCATTGTTGTCCGTCCTGGCGATAGAATTAGAAGTGCGTGGTGGGATGGGGTGCCCCACGCGCACCCCGCTGTTTGCGAACTTCCTACCGCCCCGCCGCCGCGTCGCGCGCGATGTCCTCGCGGCGGCGCGCGCCGGGGATCCGGATC
>DASXAW010000074.1:0-4920 GCA_036406535.1 Gaiella sp. | reverse complement strand
GCAGGTCGGCATCGCCGGCGGCCGCGGCGGGGTGCATCTCCACTACGCGTTCCACGTCGACGACGGCGCATACGACGCCGCGGTCGCACGCCTGCGCAGCTTCGGCTACGAGCCCGAGGAGCACTCCTTCGACGACCATGGGCGCGCCGCGTACGTAGACGATCCCGACGGGAACGTCGTGGAGCTCTGGACGTGGGACGTCGCGGGGCACGTGGCGGAATGACCACCTGCCGAACCCGTGCAGGAGACCGATGAACCAGACGCTGCAGGGCCCGCGCCACGAGCTCCTCGTCCTGAGCGGCGCGAGCGCGGACGAGACCACGGGTCGACGAAGGCGACGGCGCGAGCGCTGACCGGCTCGGGTCGCGTCAGCGCAGGAAGCTCGGCAGCTCGCTCTCCTCGGCCGAGGAGGACTGCCGTGGCGTGCTCGCCGACGCGGTACGGGGGCTCGGGAAGGAGGGCGTGAAGGACGCGCGCCTCGGCGAGCCGAGCCCGGTCGCGACGACCGTGACCCACACCTGACCTGCGAGCCGCTCGTCTACGGTCGCGCCGAAGATGATGTTCGTGTCGTCCGTCGCCGCCTGGCGCACGACCTCCGCCGCCTCGTTGACCTCGAGCAGCGTGAGGTCCTCACCGCCCGCGATCGAGAGCAGGATCCCCCGCGCGCCGACGATCTCGGTGTCGATCAGCGGCGAGCGCAGCGCGCGCTCGGCGGCCTCGCGGGCGCGACCTTCCTGCGCCTCGGAGTAGCCGATGCCCATGAGCGCCGACCCGGCGTCGGACATGACCGTGCGGACGTCCGCGAAGTCGAGGTTGATCAGGCCCGGCATCGTGATCAGGTCGCAGATCCCCTGGACGCCCTGCCGGAGGACGTCGTCGGCGATCTTGAACGCGTCGATCATCGACGTCGAGCGGTCGAGCACCTCGAGCAGACGGTCGTTCGGGATCACGATCACCGTGTCGCAGGCGGCGCGAAGCTCGTCGATCCCCGACTCGGCGGCAACCCGGCGGCGCGTCCCCTCGAACTTGAACGGCGTCGTCACGATCCCGACGGTCAGCGCACCCAGGTCGCGCGCGATCCGCGCCACCACCGGCGCCGCGCCGGTGCCGGTGCCGCCGCCCTCACCCGCGGTGACGAAGACCATGTCGCTGCCGCGCAATGCAGCCCGAACGTGGTCGAACCCTTCCTCGGCCGCGCGCCGTCCTGTCTCCGGGTCGGAGCCCGAGCCGAGCCCCTGCGTGATCGACTGGCCGATGTGGATCTTCGCAGGCGCATCCGAGAGCTCGAGCTGCTGCGCATCCGTGTTGACCGCGACGAAGTCCACCTGCGCGATGCCGGCGTCCATCATCCGGTTGACCGCATTGATCCCGGCGCCGCCGACACCGACCACGCGGATCACGGCGAGATACGAGGCGACGTCCCCGGCGACGTGGAGCCGCGGGGCGCTCTCCGGCATCGGCGCGACGAAGCGGCTCGCCGGCGGCGCGTACGGCTCGGCGACGGGCTCGCGCTCGATCGGCGCGGGCTCGGGCACCGCCGCGGGAGCGGGGGCGCGCGCAACAGCCGGCGCCTCCGCGGGCGGCGCGACAGGCTCGGCGCGCAACACGGGCGCCGGCGGCGCCGATCGTGGCTCCGGCTCGGGCCGTCGCTCGTCCGGCTCGGGCCGTGTGGTCTCGAAGTCGTAGACGTGCTCCACCGTCGCCTCGAGGGTTGTCTCCTCTGGCGCAATCGGAAGCTCCGGCTGGACCGGCCGCGTGGTTTCCGTCGGCCGCTGCGACGCGGGCGGGGCCGGCGTCGCCTCGCTCTCGGGCTCCGGCTGCTCGCGCTGCGCTCGCTGCGCGGCCTCGGTCGCGCGGAAGAGCTCGGCGAGCGGCCCCTCACGCATGCTCGCGCGCTTGCGCGCCATCCTGGGCCTCCTTCGCGGCCACGACCTCGCGCGCCAGCTCGCGGTATGCCTCCGCCGCGGCGCCCGTCGGGTCGTACTTGAGGACGGAGCTCCCCTTCACGGGAGCCTCCGCATATCGGACGGTCTTCCTGATCCGCGTACGGTAGACGAGGTCTCCGAAGTTCTCCTCGAGGATTTCGATCGCCTCGCGCGAGTGCAGCGTCCTGCCGTCGAACATCGTCGCCACGATCCCCTCGACCGCGACGTGGGGATTGAGGTTCTCGCGCACCATCGCGAGCGTGTTCTCGAGCTGCACGAGGCCGCGAAGCGACAGGTACTCGCACTGCACCGGGACGATGACGCCCGTCGCGGCGACGAACGCGTTGATCGTGAGCAGCCCGAGCGACGGAGGCGTGTCGACGAGCACGAAGTCGTACTGGCTGCGCACCTCGGCGAGCGCCTTCTCGAGCGACCGCTCGCGGCCGATCAGCGCACTCAGCGCGAGCTCTGCTCCCGCGAGGTCGATCGAAGCCACGGCCAGGTCGACCTCGCGCTGCTCGATCACCTCGGAGATCGGCACCCGATGGACGAGGACGTCGAACATCGAGCGCTCGATCGCGTCCGGGTTCAGCCCCTGGCTCATCGTGAGGTTCCCCTGCGGGTCGAGGTCGACCAGCAGGACGCGGTGGCCCATCTCGCGGAACGCGACACCGAGGTTGAGCGTCGTCGTCGTCTTCGCGACGCCGCCCTTCTGGTTCGCAAGCGCGATGACGCGCGTCGCGGTGCGCGTCTCTCCCGACGTCTCCGGCGCGGGCTCGGCGGTCGGCGATGGCGTCGCGTCGTCGGACGAGTCGGTCGGCGCCTCGGAGGCCGGCTCGCTCACGACCGGCTCCACCGTGCGCTCGATGCGCTCGACGTGCTCGGGCTGGCGCTCGGGAGCAGGCGACGGCGGCGAGCCGCCAGGTCGCGGCAGCAGGCGGATGAGACCCATGACCACGCCTCGTTCACCGCGGTCCCGCCGACTCCTTCACGGCCTTTCAATCCTCGCCATCCCAGTAGTCCAGCACGTCGAGACGGCCGATCACACCCACGCCGCGGAGCGAGACCTTCCCCGAGCGGGGGTAGTACGTGATGTCGCGCGGGTCACGCGTGCCGTACGCGAGAAACGACAGGCCGTCGTCCCCGGCGCGGAATGCGTGCGCGACGCCGGTGCCGCCGGGACGCGCGACGACGCTGCCGCGCCGCACGGGGTGCGCTTCGGGGCCGTCGTCATCCGTGCGGTGCCAGAGCTCGAGCGTCCCCGTCCCGTCGAGGACGACGAAGATCTCCTCCTCGGCGCTGTGGCAGTGCGGCGGGTTGTGCAGCTTGCCCGGAGGGACCTCGAAGAGTCGAAGGCCGGTGGCGAACGAGCCCGCGGCGCGGCCAAGATCGCGAACCGTCCGCTCGACGGTCGCGCCCGCTCGAGTGGCGGAGTCGACGTCCTCGACGTTGACGATGTGCGACGGCCGCGACTCGAGCTCGCCGATCTCCGGCGGGCCGGCGGCTGCCTCGCGCTTGTACGGATGATCCTCCGGGTCGCCCTGCAACACCCACGTGGGCCCCAGCCAGGAGACACCCGCCCGCGGCAGCAACGTGTTGCGCGCGTAGTGCCGCTGGCCGAACGTCAGCACCTCGAGGCCGTCGGGACCGGCCTGCAGCGTGTGCGCGTGGACGAGCGCCAGATGGACGAGGCAGTCGCCGGGCCGTACCGCGAACGCCTCCTCCTCGCCTGCGAGCTGCTGCACCGAGACGCCAGTACCGTCGAGGACGAAGAAGATCTCCTCCTCGGAGCCCTCGAGGTGCAGCGGCGTCGACCACGACCCCGCGGGAATGCGGAGCCTCCTCGCGCCGACCGTGACGGAATCGTCCCCCGTGAGGTACTGCCAGTCGCCGCAGATATGGCCCTCTGCGCGTCGAACGACCGTCACGTCGTCCCAGTGCGCGATCACGCCCCGATCATGTCACGCGCCAACGCCTCCCGTAGTCGCGCCACAGCGGCGTCGCCGGCATCACCTCCTTCCGCACGCGCCCAGGCCTCCGCCTCTCGGAGGAGGGCGCGGAGCTCGCCGAGCAGCTCGACCGGGCCCGCGTTCGCCCGTCGCATGGACTCGATCCGCTCGAACCGCTCCAACACGCTCCGTGCCTCCTCCATGGAGCGACCGTAGCCCTGCACGCGTGACGCCTGTGTGCCGGCTTCGTGCCGGTTGCGGAACGGCGCCCAGACCTCCGGCCGAAGCGAAGGGGACTACGAGGCGGCGCGCAGGCGCCCCGGATGCTCGAGCCCGAGCAGCGCGCGGTCGAGACGGGCTGTGAGCGCCGGCCGGTCGTCGTCGCGGAGCACCTCGACGAGGGAGCGACGGACGGCCTCGCGTGCGGGCGCGTCGGCCTCCTCGCCGTCGGAGAGCGCTGCGAGCGCCCGGTGGAGCGCCTCGCGACGTTCGGCCTCGTCCTCCAGCAGCACGGCGACCCGGAGCGGCCAGGTCGAGCCGAAGAGCGCGGACAGCGCACCGCGCAGCTGCTCGGAGCGAAACGGCTCGTGCTGGAAGAGCGACAGCTCCCAGCGGTCGAGGGCCTCTGCGAGCGTCGTGTCGGCATCCGCGAGCCCGAGGCGGACAAGGAGCTCGGCCGCGAGCGCCGCGCGAAACTCGTCGAGCCGCGTCGGCTCGCCGGGCGGTTGCGTCGCGGCGATCGGCAACACGGGCCGAATGCCGTAAGGACGTCCGTCGAGCGTCTCGAAGAGCACCGGCCCCGCCGCGAGCGGCGCCGCAGTGGCCAGGCGAATGGCGCTGACCGCGTCGGCGATCTCCGCCGGCGCGTCCGGCACCTCCTCTTCGGGCCCGAGCGCCGAGCGCAACTCGAGCACGCAGTAGCGGTCGGCCTCGTGACCGAAGCCGTGTGGCAGGAGACCCCGCGCCTCCGGCCAGTGGCGCGAGAGCTCACCGTCGGCCGCGGCACGGACGCGCACACCCGGCCCGAGCTCGCGCTGGATCCCGGT
>DASXAW010000073.1:0-13160 GCA_036406535.1 Gaiella sp. | reverse complement strand
CCGCTCGACTGCCCGGTCTGCGACAAAGGCGGCGAGTGCCCGCTGCAGGACCTCACGTTCCGCTACGGGCCCGGCTCGACGCGCATGGTGTTCCCGAAGCGCACGTTCGAGAAGCCGATCCCGATCTCGCCGCTGATCGCGCTCGACCGCGAGCGCTGCATCCTCTGCTACCGCTGCACGCGCTTCAGCGAGCAGGTCGCGGAGGACGGCCAGCTCGTCGCCGTGAATCGCGGCTCGCACTCGATGATCGCGACGTTCGAGGACGAGCCGTACCGCGCGCCGTTCTCCGGCAACATCACCGAGATCTGCCCGGTCGGCGCGCTCACGTCGACCCAGTACCGCTTCGAGGCGCGCCCCTGGGAGATCCAGGACGTGCCGACCGTCTGCGGGCTGTGCCCCGTCGGCTGCAACATCAGCGCGACGACGCGCGAGGGCAAGGTCAAGCGCATCCAGTCGCGGATCCACCCCGAGATCGACGAAGGGTGGCTCTGCGACAAGGGCCGCTTCGCCTTCAGCCACCTTCGCGCCGACGACAGGATCACGACGCCGCTCAAGAGGAACGGCCGCCGCTTCGACGCGCTCGACTGGGACGAGGCCCTCGACGAGGCGGAGCGGCTCCTGCGCGCAGGCGGCGGCTCGACGCTCACAGCGCTGTCGGGCAGCGAATCGGTCGAGGAGGCGTACGGCCTCGCCAAGGTGCTGCGCCTCGGCCTCGGCGCCGACAACGCAGTGCTCCCGGAGACCGTGCCCGACGCGCTCGACGCCCACCGCGCGCCGCTGTCCGCGCTCCGCGACGCCAGGCGCATCGCCGTCGTCTCCGACGACCCCGTCGTCGAGCGCGCGCCGGGCGTCGACCTGTGGCTGAGGGCAGCGCGGCGCGCGGGCGCGACGATCACCTACGGCGCCCCCGCGGAGCCGGTCGACGCGATCGTCACCGACGACCCGACGATGGCCGGCGCGCCGAACGTCTACTACCTGCCGCTGACGCCGAACGGGCGCGGCGTCTCCGACGCGTGGAGCATCGCCGGCGACGGCGAGCCCGACGACGCGGAGCCGCAGCTGCTCGTCATCTCGGGCGACGAGGCGGCGCGCAACCCGAGCGTACGCGTGCTCGCCGAGCACGCGACAGCGGTGATCGGCATCGGCCTCTTCGAGGAGAGCTTCCGCGAGCTCGCCGACCTCGTCCTGCCGGGGACGAGCTATCTCGAGCGCGACGGCACGACGGTGAACCTCGAAGGGCGCCTGCAGCGCCAGCGCCGTGCGGTGGTCGCGCCGGTCCCGGACGTCCTCGCGTGGCTCTCCAAGCTCGCAGCGCGGTTCGGCGTCGAGCTCTCCCCGCACGTCCCGGTCGTCTTCGAGGAGATCTCGGCGAAGTGCTTCGGCGGCATCTCGCTCGCCGACGTCGGCGAGCGTGCGTCGCTCCCGCCGCGTGCGGCCGACGAGGCTCCTGCGCCCGCGCGGAAGCCGGCGCGCGCGCGGCGCGCCAAGGGGCTCCGCCTCGTCGCCTACCGGCCGCTCTTCTCGGGCGCCGCCGTCGACCGGACCCCCGAGCTCGCCTTCCAGCGCCCGGAGCCGGAGATCCAGCTCTCGCCGGAGGACGCGCGCAAGCGCGGCATCCGGAACGGCGCGATGGTCGCCGTCAGCTCGAACGGCACCTCGCTCGAGCTGCGCGCCCGGGTCGCCCGCGACCTCGTCGCGGGTGTCGTGCGCATCCCCGACGAGCACGCGGCGGGGCTGCACGAGACGGTCGAGGTGAAGGCGTAGCCGTGCACGAGGTCTGGTGGATCACCTTCATCAAGGCGTTGATCGTGGTCAACGTCGTGATGCTGTTCTTCGCATTCACGACGTGGCTCGAGCGCAAGGTGCTCGGCCGCATGCAGCTCCGCTACGGACCCAACCGCGCAGGCCCGAAGGGCCTGCTCGTGCCGATCGCCGACCTGCTGAAGCTGATCCGCAAGGAGGCCTTCGCACCGAGCGCCGCCAAGGAGCCGCTCTACATCCTGGCGCCGATCGTCTCGATGTTCACGGCGCTCGCAGCGTTCAGCGTGATTCCGTTCGGCGCCGGCTGGACGGTCGACGGCTACTACATCAGCGGCCAGGTCGTGAACGTGCCGATCTCGCTGATCCTGATCTTCGCGCTCGGGTCGCTCGGCATCTACGGCTTCATCGTCGGCGGCTGGGCCTCGGAGTCCAAGTACTCGATCCTCGGCTCGATGCGCACGTGCGCGCAGCTCGTGTCCTACGAGGTGTCGCTCGCGCTGTCCGTGCTCGGCGTCGTGATGATGGGGCAGTCGCTCAACCTGGTCGAGATCGTGAACAAGCAGGAAGCGACACTCTGGTTCTTCATCCCGCAGTTCGTCGGCCTCGCCGTCTTCCTCGTCGGCGGCACCGCCGAGACCTCGCGCGCGCCGTTCGACCTGCCCGAGGCAGACACCGAGCTCGTCGCCGGCTACCACACCGAGTACTCGGGCATGCGCTGGGGCATCTTCCAGGCCGCCGAGTACATCAACCTGATCGTGCTCTCGGGGCTCTGCGTGACGCTCTTCTTCGGCGGCTACCACTTCCCGTGGGTGCACGACCTCGACATCCTCGGGCCGCTCTGGTTCGTGCTGAAGCTCTTCACGCTCGTGATCATCTTCATCTGGCTGCGGGCGACGCAGCCCCGCCTCCGGTACGACCAGCTGATGCGCTTCGGCTGGAAGGTGCTCCTGCCGATCGCGACCGTCAACGCCGTGATCACGGCCGCACTGGTGGTGGCGGTTTCGTGAGTCGTAGGCTCGACGGAGACTCACAGGGAGCGGAGGTGCCGGCTTTGCCGGCGCCGGAGCGGGTATGAGCGTCGGCGGCGCCGACGAGTCCCTCCAGCGGGCCGAGGAGCTGCTCGAGCGGCTCCGCACGCGCGTCGACGCCCTCGAGGCGAGCGCGGACTCGGGCGGCGACGTCGACGAGGCCGTCGACGGGCTCGCCGAGATCGCGGAGCTCGCGCGGGAGATCGAGACCGAGCTCCAGCGCGCGCGCCAGGCCGCAGATGCGGGCGCCTGACGAGCTTCGCGCGCTCGTCGAGGAGTCGCTGTCGGAGCTGCGGCTCGACCCGACGCTCGGCGCGCTGGAGGAGCCGATCCGGTACGCGCTGGGCGGCGGGGGCAAGCGGATACGGCCCGTCCTCTGCCTCGCGGTCGCGGAGGCTGCGGGGACGAGCGCGGAGGACGCGCTGCCACCTGCGACGGCGCTCGAGCTCGTCCACACGTTCTCTCTCGTCCACGACGACCTGCCGGCGCTCGACGACGACGACGAGCGCCGCGGCCGGCCGAGCCTCCACGTCGCGTTCGGCGAGGCAGTCGCCCTGCTCGCGGGTGACGCGCTGCTCGCGGAGGCGCTCGGACTCGCAGCCAGGTGCGATCCGCCGGAGATCGCACGCGAGCTCGCGCGCGCGACGCTCGGGATGATCGGCGGCCAGTACCTCGACGTGACGGGAGCCCAGATGCAGCTCGAGGAGCTCCATCGCCTCAAGACGGGCCGCCTCTTCGCGGCCGCGGTCGGGCTCGGCCTGTGGGCAGCCGGCGTCCCGTCGGAGCACCAGGGCCCGTGGCGCGCGTTCGGCGAGGAGCTCGGCGTTCTCTTCCAGGCGGTCGACGACCTGCTCGACGGAGACGGCTATTCGCTCGAGCTCGGCGCCGACGGCGCTCGGCGTCTGGCAGGAGACGCGGCGGAGCGGGCGCACGAGCGGCTCGGCCGGATCGACGCAGACACGAGCGTGCTCGCGGAGCTCGTCGACGGGCTCGCCGTCCGGACCGCCTAGGGCTCAGCCGGTGACGAAATCGCGGTCGCGGAGCTGCGAGCAGGAGTCGCTGGACTGGATCCCGTCGCGGATGTCGTCGCCCGCCTGCTGAAGCGAGGTCAGCGCGCTCTTCATCTGGTCGGCGGCGGCGCCGATCTCACCGAGCACCGAGCGGGCGGTGGCGACGAGCCCCGCGCCGGAGCCCGACGCACCCTCGACGAGGTCGCGGGTCTTGTTCGCGTGCTGCTCGATGCTGTCGCCGAGCTGCTGGAGCTCCTGCTGCGCCTGCTCGCCGGAGTCGGTGTCGGGCGGCCCGATCCCGCGCAGGTCGTCGACCAGCCGCGTGGTCGCGCTCTGCGCCTGGTTGGCGGCGGCGCGGAGGTCGCTGCGCGTGACGCCGAGGCCCTGCGACATCACCCCCGTGATCGTGGTGGTGATGCTGTCCGCCCAGGTGTTCAGGTCGGTGCAGACGCTGTCCGCCCACTGCTCGGCGCTCGACTGGTCGTCGCCGCCACAGCCGGCGGCGGCGACCGAGAGAGCCGCCACGAGCGACACGGCGACGAAGGCGAGCGCGCGGTGCACGAGTTCATCTTCGCACGGGGTGCGAGCGGCGGACATCATCCGGTCGTGGTGAAGAAGCGCCTGGACGTCCTGCTCGTGGAGCGGGGGCTGGCGGAGAGCCGCTCCCAGGCCCAGGCGCTCGTCCTCGCCGGCCTCGTCCCGGGCTTCGCGAAGCCGGGACAGCAGGTCACGGACGACGTCGAGCTCGAGGTGCGGAGCCTCCCGCGCTTCGTTTCGCGTGGGGGCGAGAAGCTCGCACACGCGCTCGACGCACTCGGTGTCGACCCCTCCGGGCGGGACTGCCTCGATCTCGGCGCATCGACCGGCGGCTTCACGGACTGCCTACTGCAGCGCGGCGCGGCGCGCGTGATCGCACTCGACGTCGGCCACGGCCAGCTCCATCCACGACTCCGGGCCGACGACCGCGTCGTCGTGCTGGAACGGACGAACGCCCGGACGCTCGCAGAGCTGCCGTTTCCGCCCGAGCTCGTCACGTGCGACGTGTCGTTCATCTCCGCGACGCGCGTCCTGCCGCCGGCCGTCCGCCTCGCGGTACCCGACTGGGAGGCGCTCGTGCTCGTGAAGCCGCAGTTCGAGGCGGGTCGGGCAGACGCGCCGCGCGGTGTCGTCCGCGATCCGGCGGTGCACCGTCGCGTGCTGCGCGAGTTCTGCGAGACCGCGGCGGGCTGGGCGGCCCGAGTCGCCGGGATCGTAGACTCGGGGCACCCGGGGCCGAAGGGCAACCGGGAGTTCGTCGTCCATCTGATCGCGAGCGAGGAGCCCTCCGACCCCGATGAGCTCGAGCACCGAATCGACGCCGCCGTCGGCTGAGTTGCGCCCGGTCGCGCGCGCGTCGTTCGTCACGCACGGGCGGCCGGAGCAGGTCGAGGACGGCGTCGAGCGCCTCGTCGCGCTCGCGCGACGGTCCGGCGTCGACCTCGTGGTCACGCCCGAGGAAGCGGCGCACCACGACCTCGCCGCGCAGGGCGATCCCGCCGACGCCGAGCTCGTCGTCGTCCTCGGCGGCGACGGGACGATGCTCCGCGCGCTTCGCATGTATCTCGGGACGGGCGTGCCGGTGCTCGGCGTCAACTTCGGCCGTGTGGGGTTCCTCAGCTCGATGCAGCCGGACGAGCTCGAAGAGGGGCTCGCCCGCGCGTTCGCGGGCGAGCTCGTGATCGTCGAGCTGCCGACGCTCGAGGTCGACCTCGAGGCGGGGCTCCCTGACGGGGAGGGGAGGCACGTCGCGGTGAACGACGTCGTCGTGACGTCGGGCGAGCTCGGCCGGATGGTCGAGCTCGAGTGGGCGGTGGGTGGAGAGGACCTCGGTCGGGTCCCGTGCGACGGGATCATCTGCTCGACGCCCACGGGCTCGACCGCGTACAACCTCTCGAACGGCGGGCCGGTGCTGATGTGGGGGATCGACGCCCTCGCGACCACGTTCGTCGCTCCCCACTCGCTGCACGCCCGGCCGCTCGTCGTCGCGCGCGGGCAGGAGGTCGTCGTCTGGAACCGGACACCCGACGTGCCCGTGGTGATCCTCGTGGACGGCCATCGTGTCGGCCTGGCCGGCCGGGACGGGCGGATCGTCATCCGGCTCGGCGACGCGCGCTCGCGCCTCGCGACGCTGCCGGAGGCGACCTTCGTCCGGCGCTACCGCGAGAGCTTCTCCACCTAGGCGCCGGCGCCGTCCCGGACACCTGTCGGCCGCGCGGGCGCCTGTCTACGATCACTCCGTGCTGCGCAGGCTGCGGATCGAAAACCTCGTCCTGATCCGCGAGGCCGACCTCGAGCTCGATCCGGGGCTGGTCGCGCTCACCGGCGAAACTGGAGCCGGGAAGACGATCGTCACCCAGGCGATCGGCCTGCTCCTCGGCGCGAAGGGCGATGCGGCGTCCGTCGGAGCGGCCGCCTCGGAGGCGTTCGTCGAGGCGGAGCTCGACGTGCCCGAGGGCTTCTTCGAGGACGAGGGTCTCGAGACGCTTCGCGACCTGCGGCCGGACGACGAGCCCGGGCTGGTCGTCGCCCGCCGCGTCGGCGCGGACGGGCGCTCGCGCGCCTACGCGTGGGGGAGAAGCGTCGCGCGCGAGGATCTCGTCGCCGCGACCGAGCGTCTCCTCGCGCTGTCCGGCCAGTTCGCGCAGCGCCGGCTCGCGCGGACGTCGCACCAGCTCGACCTCCTCGACGCGTTCGTGGGGCCGGAGCAGGCGCTCCGTCGCCTCGAGACACGAGAAGCGTGGCGCTCGCTCCAGGCCGCGACGCGCCGCGTCGCGGAGCTCGAGCAGGGCGCCGACGCGGAGCGCGCTCGGATCGCCGAGCTCGCCGCGCTCGTCGAGGACACCGAGGGCCTCGTGCCGGGGGAGGAGGATGCGCTGAGGCGCGAGGCGGAGCGGAGCCGCCACGTGACGGAGCTTGCCGAGGGCGTGTCGGCCTCCCTCGCCGCGATCGACCCCGACGAGGGCGACGGCGCGCGGTCGCTCGCGGCGGCGGCGGAACGGGCCCTGGCGGAGCCGTCCCGTGTGGCCCCGGAGCTCGGGTCGGCTGCCGAGGAGCTCCGCGACGCCGCCGTCCGGCTCGGCGAGGTGGCGACCGACCTCCGCCGGTTCGCGGACGCGCTCGACGCAGACCCCGCCCGTGCGGCCGACGTGGAGGAGCGACTCGACCGCATCGCCGACCTCAGACGCCGTTACGGCGCCGCAAGCCTCGACGAGCTCCTCGCTCGCCGCGATACCGCGGTTCCCGAGCTCGACGCGGTCGCCGGAGGCGCCGACCCGGTGGAACGCGCCCAGGCCGAGCTCGGCGAGGCGCAGCGGCGCTACGCCGCGGCGGCAGACGCGCTCGGCACTGCGCGGCGCGACGCGGCCGGCGCGTTCGGGGACGCCGTCGCGCGCGAGCTCGCCGACCTCGGGCTCGGCGAGGGGGAGTTCCGCGTGGAGCTCGGCGCACGGGACGCGGGCCCGACCGGGTCGGACGAGGCCGTCTTCCTCGTGCGGCCGAACGCCGGGCTGCAGCTCGCACCCGTCTCCGACACCGCGTCCGGCGGGGAGCTCTCGCGCATCGCGCTCGCGATCGCCGCGGTCGCGGGCGGCGAGACGGTCGTCCTCGACGAGATCGACGCGGGTGTCGGCGGGGAGACGGCGCACCGGGTCGCGGGCGTGCTGCGGCGGCTCGCGGAGCGCGCGCAGGTGCTGACGATCACGCACCTCCCGCAGATCGCGAGCGTCGCCGACCAGCACCTACGCGTCGAAAAGGTCCCGGGCGACCCGACGCACACGCGAATCGCCGCCCTCGACGACGTCGAGCGGCGCGACGAGCTCGAGCGCATGCTCGGCGGGGAGGAGTTCGTGGCGGCGGTCACGGCAGAGGAACGGTGAACGGCGAGCTCTCCGGGCCCGCGCGCCTCGGGCGGCGCACGAAGGACCTCGTCAAGCGCCTGCGGCCCGAGGACGTCGCGATCGTCGACCACCCCGACCTCGACCGCGTCTCGGCCGAGGAGCTCGTCGAGAGCGGCGTTCGGGTCGTCGTCAACGTGGCGCCGTCGTCGACGGGCCGGTTCCCCAACACGGGCCCGCTGGACCTCGTCCGGGCGGGGGTCCGGCTGGTCGACGCGCCGGGTGCGCCGCTCTTCGACGCGCTCTCCGACGGAGAGCTCGTCCGCGTCGAGCGGGGCCACGTCTGGCGTGACGGGACGCTGCTCGCCGAAGGCACCGAGCTCGATGCGACCACGCTCGAGACTGCGCTCGCGGAGCAGCAGGGACGGTTGTCCCAGGCGCTCGAGTCGTTCGCCGAGAACACGCTGCTGCACCTGCGCGACGAGGCGGAGAGCCTCGCCGCCGGATTCGAGCTGCCCGGGCTCCGCACGCGCTTCCGCGACCGTCACGTCCTCGTCGTCGCCCGCGGCCCGGGCTACAAGTCCGACCTGCGGATGGTCCGTCCGTACATCCGCGACTTCCGGCCGGTGGTGGTCGCCGTCGACGGAGGGGCGGACGCGCTCCGGGAGGCGGGCCTGAAACCCGATCTGATCGTCGGCGACTTCGACTCGGTCTCCGACGACGCGCTCCACGGCGGCGCCGAGCTCGTCGTGCACGCGTACGCCGGCGGCGGAGCGCCGGGCGCGGCCCGGCTGCGCCGGCTCGGCCTCGACTTCGTCACCGTCGCCGCGCCCGGGATCAGCGAGGATCTCGCGCTCCAGCTGGCGCACGAGAAGGGGGCGACGCTGATCGTCGCCGTGGGCACGCACTTCAACCTCGTGGAGTTCCTCGAGCGCGACCGCGCGGGCATGGCGTCGACGTTCGTCACCCGGCTCAAGGTCGGCGAGTCACTCGTCGACGCGAAGGGCGTGTCGCGGCTCGTCAGCCGTCACGTCGGCATCTGGCCGCTCGCGGTCTTCGGGGCGATCGGCGTCGCGGCGATCGTCGGTGCGGTGGTCGCGTCGCCCGCACTCCGCAACGTGATCGAGTCCATCTCCCGCGCGATCGCGAACGGCCTGGGCTTGTAGCATGCGCGGCTTGACGACGACGCCCGAGCTCGGAGGACTACAGGTCGATGCGGCGGCGCGCTCCCAGGGTGCCGCGGGTGACGGGATCGCGTCCGTCCTGGCCTTCCTGGGCATGCCGGACATCGTCTCGTTCGCGGGCGGATTCCCCGACCCCGAGACCTTCCCCCGCGAGCGCGTGGCGACGCTCCTCGCGGAGTTCGCGGCGTCGGGCGAGGCGAGTGCCTTCCAGTACGCACCGACGCGCGGCCTGGCGGGGACGCTCGACGTGCTCGGTGAGCGGCTCGAGGCGCTCGAGGGCAGGCGCCCCGCCGAGGACGAGCTCGTGGTGACGAGCGGCGCGATCGAGGCGCTCGAGCTCATCACGAAGTCGTTCCTCGACCCCGGCGACCTCGTCGTCGTCGAGGGGCCGACCTACCTCGGCGCGATCCAGGCGTTCAGGAGCTTCGAGGCGACGCTCGAGGCCGTTCCGCTCGACGCGCACGGGCTCGACGTCGAGGAGCTCGAGGGCCGTCTCCGTCGAGGCGCACGGCCGAAGCTCGTCTACACGATCCCGGACCACCAGAACCCGGCTGGCGTCACCCTGGCGGCCGACCGGCGCGAGCCGCTCGTCGAGCTCGCGCGGGCGCACGGCTTCCTCGTGGTCGAGGACGTGGCGTACCGCGAGCTCGGCTTCTCCGGTGAGACGCTCCCGAGCCTCTGGAGCATCGGGCCGGACGTCGTCGTCCAGACGGGCACGACGTCGAAGACGTTCTTTCCCGGCGTCCGGCTGGGCTGGGCGGTCGGCCCCTCGGGAGTCGCAGCGAAGCTGGTCGACGCGAAGCAGAACACCGACCAGTGCGCGGGCGCGCTCGGACAGCGGCTGTTCGAGGAGGCCGTGCGCCGCGGCTGGATCGACGAGCAGCTCGTGCGCTCGCGCGCGCTCTACCGCCGGAAGAGCGAGCGCCTCCTCGCGGCGCTCGAGCGGTGGATGCCCGAGGGGAGCAGCTGGACCCGGCCGTACGGCGGGTTCTTCTCCTGGCTGACGCTGCCGGCGGGGACGAGCTCCGTCGCTCTCGCTCCGCGCGCCGCGGAGGCGGGCGTCGGGATCGTTCCCGGCACGCTCTTCTTCCCGGACGGCCGCGGCGCCGACACCGTGCGACTGTCGTTCAGCCTCGTCGACGAGGCGCTGATCGACGACGGCATCGAGCGGCTGGCCTCGGTGCTGCCTCGCTGAGCGAGCGGAGCGGCCGGAGGGCTCTGCGAGACTCCGGACGATGTTCGACCTTCGCTACCACGTCGCCTCGCTCGCAGCCGTCTTCGTCGCGCTGGTGATCGGGATCTTCGTCGGCGTCGGGCTCTCCGGCCGTGGATTCGTGAACGACGCCGAGCGGAAGAACTTCGAGGCGCGGATCGACGAGCTCCAGGCGGATCGCGACTCGGCCGAGGCCGCAGCGAAGAGCGCCGGGCGGCGCGGCGACGCGCTCGACGACTTCGCGGACACGACCTACACGAGCCTCGTGCGGCGCCGGCTCGCAGGGACGACGATCGGCGTGGTGTTCGTCGGCTCGGTCGACCAGGGCCTCGCGGGGACGATCCGGCGAACGGTCGCGGACGCGGGCGGGCGAGTCGTACGGATGCGCGCACTGCGCGTCCCGCTCGATCCGGAGGCAGTCGACAAGGCGCTCCGCGGCGACCCGGACACGAGGGACCTCGCCGGCGCCGACCGGCGGACGCGGCTCGGCGGCACGATCGCCCGGGAGCTCGTCCAGGGCGGCCAGACGCGTGTCCTCGACCGCCTCTCCTCCGTCCTCGTCGAGGAGCAGCTCGGGCTGTCGAGAGCGCCGCTCGACGCGGTGGTCGTCGCGCGTCCGACCCGGCCGCAGCAGGGCGAGACAGAGGACTTCCTGACCGGCCTGTACTCGGGGATCGCGGCTTCGAGCGTCCCGAGCGTCGGGGTGGAGGAGAGCGGCGCGCAGCCGAGCGCGGTGCCGCCGTTTCGCGCGGCGGGCCTGGCCACGGTCGACGCGGTCGACACCGCGGTCGGGCAGGTCGCGCTCGTCTTCCTCCTCGAGGGCGCTCGGCCGGGGAGCTACGGTCTCGGTCAGGATGCGGTCGACGGCGTCCTTCCCGTGGCGCCGGTCACGGCGCCCGGCGAGTGAACGGGCTCACCGTCCTCGTCGCCGCGCGCGACGAGGAGGACCGCATCGGCCGGACGGTCGAGCGGCTGCGCGCGGCGTTCCCCGACGCCGAGGTGGTGGTCGCCGACGACGGCTCGCGCGACGCCACCGTCGCGGTCGCCGAGCGGGCCGGTGCGCGTGTCGTGCCGCTCCCGCGGCGCGGAAAAGGGCAGGCGCTGACGCTCGCGGAGCGGGAGTGCCGGCCCGGCTCGCTCCTCCTCTGCGACGCCGACGTCGACGGCGACCTGCGACCGCTCGCCGAGAGCGGGGCGGAGCTTGCGACAGCGCGCTTCCGGCGGCGCGTCGGCGGCGGGCTCGGCCTCGCGAAGGGCGTCGCGCGGATGCTCGTCGAGGCCCGCGGAGGCCGCCACATGTCGGAACCACTCTCCGGGCAGCGGTTCCTCTCCGAACGCGCACGAGAGGCGGTCTTCCCCGTCGCGGCCGGCTTCGGCGTCGAGACCCGGATGACGATCGACGCCCTTCGCGCCGGGCTCGACGTGCGCGAGGTCGAGGTCGATCTCGCGCATCGCCCGACGGGTCGCGATCTCGCGGGCTTCGTCCACCGCGGGCGGCAGCTGCGCGACCTGACGCTCGCGTGCGGCGCGACGGCCGTCAACTTCCGCGGACTCCGGCTGCCGCTCGTCGGCGCCGTCGTCGCCGTCGGCGCGCCGGCGGTCGCCCCGGTCGCGGCGCTCGGGCTTGCGGACGACCTCTGGAGCGGCCCGGAGCGCGGGTTCCGCGCCCACCTCCGTGCGGGCGTGACCACGGGGACGCTGAAGCTCGTGGGGATTCCGCTCTGGGCGCTCTGGCGGACACGCTCCCCGACGGGGGCCGTGCTGGTCGCGCTGTGCGCGAACGTCCTCAACCAGCTCGACACGCGTCCAGGGCGGGCGATCAAGGCCTTCCTCCTCGGCTCGCTCCTGCTCCGCGGTGTTCCGCGTGGGGCGCTCGCCGTGGCCGTCCTCCTCGCGCCGTACGATCATCGCGAGATGACGATGCTCGGCGACGCAGGCTCGAACGCGCTCGGCGCCGTGGTAGGTTTGCATTCCGTGAAGCGGATGAGCGGCTCGCGGAGAATCGGCGCGATCGGCGCGCTCGCCGCCCTCACCGTCGTCGCAGACCGGCGCTCGCTCGGCGAGCTGATCGAGTCGACGCCCGTTCTGAGTTCTCTCGACGCACTCGGGCGGCACCCATGAGCGACGGGCCGGCGACGCGCTATGTGTTCGTCACGGGCGGCGTCGTCTCGGCCCTCGGGAAGGGAATCGTCGCCGCCTCGCTCGGGCGCCTGCTGAAGGCGCGCGGGCTCCGTGTCCGGGCGCAGAAGTTCGACCCGTACCTCAACGTCGACCCCGGGACGATGAGCCCGTTCCAGCACGGCGAGGTGTTCGTCACCGAGGACGGGGCGGAGACCGACCTCGACCTCGGCCACTACGAGCGCTTCGTCGACGAGAACCTCTCGCGGAACGCGAGCCACAGCGCGGGCGCGATCTGGGACACGGTGCTCCGGAAGGAGCGCCGCGGCGAGTTCCTCGGGGCGACCGTGCAGGTGATCCCGCACATCACGAACGAGATCAAGAGCCGGATCCGGCGCGGCGCCAAGTCCGACCCCGCCGACGTCGTGATCTCCGAGATCGGCGGCACGGTCGGCGACATCGAGTCGCTTCCGTTCCTCGAGGCGATCCGCCAGTTCCGCCGCGAGGTCGGCCCCGAGAACGTGCTCTACCTGCACGTCACGCTCGTGCCGTTCATCGAGGCGGCCGGCGAGCTGAAGACGAAGCCGACCCAGCACTCGGTGAACGAGCTCAGGCGCATCGGCATCCACCCCGACGCGGTCGTCTGCCGCTCGCGCGACCTGCTCTCCGAGGAGATCCGGGACAAGATCGCGCTCTTCGCGGACATCGACCCGCGGGCGGTGTTCTCCTCGCCCGACCTGCCCGACGTGTACCTCGTCCCGGAGCACCTCGCCGCGGAGGGCCTCGACGCGTACGTCTGCGACCGGCTCGGCCTGACCACGCCGCCGCCCGACCTCTCCGAGTGGAACGAGCTCACGGAGCGGATCGGGGAGCAGCACGAGGAGGTGCAGATCGCGCTCGTCGGGAAGTACGTCAAGCTCCACGACGCGTACCTCTCCGTGCACGAGGCGCTCAAGCACGCGGGCGTGGCGAGC
>DASXAW010000072.1:0-3881 GCA_036406535.1 Gaiella sp. | reverse complement strand
TGAACGGACGCAAGCGCTTCCGCGGCGTCGTCATCGGCGCGACCAACCAGGCTCTAGCGCTCGGCGTCGGAGACGGCGAGCGCGTGGATATCCCGTACCGGGAGATCGTGCGGGGCAACCTCGTCGACGAAGGGCAATAGCACCGGAAGGACTGTGACGACATGAGCAGAGAGATCATCGAAGCGGTCAGGACGATCGAGAAGGAGAAGGGGATCGAGGAGGACACCCTGATCCACGCGCTCGAGGACGCCCTGCAGGCCGCCTACAAGAAGACCCCGGGGTCGTCGCGGCACGCGAGCGTCGAGCTCGACCCCGACAGCGGCGACTTCCGCGTCTACGCGATCGAGCTGCCGAAGGACATCGAGGAGCGCCTGATCGAGGAGGCGCGCGAGCGCGCGATCACCGAGCTCGAGGAGCAGGAGCTGGAATCGGGCGAGCACTCGCACGTGCTCGTCTCCGACGACGACCTGCAGATCGACTGGTCCGACGTCGACCCGGCGCTGGTCAAGCGCACCGACGTCACCCCCGAGAACTTCGGACGAATCGCCGCCCAGACCGCCAAGCAGGTGATCCTCCAGCGGATTCGCGAGGCCGAGCGCGAGATGATGTACGAGGAGTACATCGATCGCGTCAGCGAGGTCGTCACCGGGATCGTGCAGCAGGCCGGCGACCGCAACAACGTCCTCGTCGACCTCGGCAAGGTCGAGGCGCTGCTGCCCCGCTCCGAGCAGGTTGACGGCGAGCGCTACGAGCAAGGCTCGCGGATCAAGGCCGTGATCACGGAGGTCCGCTCCGGCACGAAGGGGCCGCAGGTGATCCTGTCCCGTCGCGACCCGGAGCTGATCAAGACGCTGTTCGAGCTCGAGGTGCCCGAGATCGCCGACGGCCTCGTCGACATCAAGGGCGTCGCCCGCGAGCCGGGCTACCGGTCGAAGATCGCCGTCGAGTCGCACGCCCAGGGCGTCGACCCGGTCGGCGCGTGCGTCGGCCCGCGCGGCTCACGCGTGCGCATGGTTGTCTCGGAGCTCCGCGGCGAGAAGATCGACATCATCCCGTGGAACCCGGAGCCGGCGCGCTTCGTCGCCAAGGCGCTGTCGCCGGCCCGCGTCCGCGAGGTGTACATCGACGACGAGACCCGCGAGGCGACGGTCGTCGTCCCCGACGACCAGCTCGCGCTGGCGATCGGCAAGGAGGGGCTCAACGCCCGTCTGGCGGCGCGCCTGACCGGCTGGAAGGTGGACATCCAGTCCGACACCGAGTTCGCGCAGGCGGAGGCGGAGGCAGCGTTCGCCGGCGCCGACGGCGACGACTTCACCGGCCGCTGTGTCGCGATTCTGTCGAACGGCAAGCGATGCCCGAACGCGGCGCTGCCCGGGTCGCGGTTCTGCGGCATCCCCGCCCACCAGGAGCTGGCGCGGCGCGACGACGCCGGCGAGGATCTCGGCGACCTGATCGTGCAGCCGGGCGTGGCCGAGGCGGAAGAAGCGGACGACGGAGCGGGCGAGGCGGTCGCGGAAGCCCAGGACGACGGCGGGAGGGACAGTCCCTTAGGGACTGTCCCCGAAGAGAGCGCCGAGACCGCCGTGGCGCTCTCGGAGGAAGGCGAGCCCGCGAGTTGAGCACTCCCGTTCGCACGTGCGCGGGCTGCGGGCGGAAGGCGCCGCAGTCGGAGCTGCGGCGGTTCGTCGCGAAGGACGGGCTGTTGACGCACGGCCGGACCGAGCCGGGCCGCGGCGTCTACACCTGCCGGCGGCTCGCCTGCTTCGAGCGCGCGGCCGGAAACCGCGCATTCGCGCGCGTCCTGCGCCGCCCCGTTCGGGTCGAGCCGTCGCTGTCGGCGCTCTACACTCCCCGTATGGCTGAGGGGGCCAATGGCTGACGGCCCGAAGCGACCAATCAGGCCGCGCCAGGGCGGCGGCCCGGGGCGCAGGCGCCGTGTCGTCATCGACACGGGTGCCGCGCGGCCGCGCGACGATCGTCGCGCGCGCGACCAGCGCGCTGCGGCGCCGCCGAAGCAACCGCGCGAGGTCGTCCAGCCAACCGGCCCGGTCAGCCTCGAGTCCGGCCTGACCGTTCGCGACTTCTCGCAGGCGCTCGGCGTCGGGATGCAGGACATCATCAAGATCCTGATGGGCCTCGGCGCGCTGAAGACGGCGACGCAGTCGCTGACCGACGACGAGGTCGAGCTGCTCGCCGCCGAGCTCAAGCGCGAGATCACCATCAAGCACGCCGGCGACGAGGACGTCGAGCCGGAGATCGTCGAGGACGACCCCGAGGATCTCGTCCCGCGGCCGCCCGTGGTCACGATCATGGGCCACGTCGACCACGGCAAGACGACGCTGCTGGACGCGATCCGCAACGCCAAGGTGGTCGAGACGGAGGCCGGCGGGATCACGCAGCACATCGGCGCGTACCAGGTGCCGGTCGACGGCCGGAAGGTCACGTTCCTGGACACGCCGGGCCACGAGGCGTTCACGGCGATGCGCGCCCGCGGCGCGAGGGTGACCGACATCGCCGTCCTCGTCGTCGCCGCCGACGACGGGGTCATGCCGCAGACGAAGGAGTCGATCTCCCACGCCCGCGCGGCCGAGGTGCCGATCGTGGTGGCGGTGAACAAGATCGACCTCCCGGACGCCAATCCCGACCGCGTGCTCGGCGACCTTGCCGCCGAAGGGCTCCAGCCCGAGGAGTGGGGCGGGGACACTCAGGTCGCGCGTGTCTCCGCGCGCGAGCAGACCGGGCTCGACGAGCTCCTCGACAAGGTGCTCCTCGTCGCCGACGCGGAGCTCGAGCTCCAGGCGAACCCCAACACCGAGGCGTCGGGGCCGATCATCGAGTCGAGGCTCGACGTCGGGCGCGGCCCCGTGGCGACCGTGCTGGTCCAGCGGGGGACGCTCAAGGTCGGCGACGCCGTCGTGGCCGGAGACGCCTGGGGAAAGGTGCGCGCGCTCCACAACTACAAGGGCGAGAAGCTCAAGGAGGCGAAGCCTGGCGACCCGGTCGAGATCCTCGGCTTCGACAAGCCGCCGCCTGCCGGCGAGCTCGCCAGGGTGGTCGAGAACGACCGCGACGCGAGGGATCTCGCGCACAAGCGGGCCGAGCGCCTGCGCCGCGAGCAGTTCGCGATTCGCCCCGCGTCGAGCGTCTCGCTCGAGAACCTCTTCGAGCAGCTCCAGGCGGGCGAGGTCAAGGACCTGAACCTCGTGGTCAAGGGCGACGTGCAGGGCTCGATCGAGGCGATCGTCGGCGAGCTCGCCAAGATCCAGCATCCGGAAGTCAGGGTCAACGTGATCCACCAGGGTGTCGGCGGGATCACCGAGAACGACGTGATGCTCGCCTCCGCCTCCGGCGGGATGATCCTCGGGTTCAACGTCAGGCCGAACGCCGAGACGCGCTCGGTCGCAGAGCGCGAGAGCGTGGAGATCCGGACGTACAACGTCATCTACCAGCTGACCGAGGACATCCAGCAGGCGCTGGTCGGCATGCTGACCGCGGTCACGACGGAGGAGACGATCGGCGAGGCCGAGGTGCGCGAGACCTTCCGCGCCTCCCGCGTGGGAACGATCGCCGGCTGCATGGTCACGAGCGGCGTCGTCCGCCGCGGCGCCGACGTGCGCGTCGTCCGGGACGGCACGGTCGTCTACACGACCACGATCGACTCGCTCAAGCGCTTCCAGGACGACGCCCGCGAGGTGCAGGAAGGCTTCGAGTGCGGCATCCACCTCGCCAACTACGACGATGTCAAGGTCGGCGACGTCCTCGAGGTGTTCGAGACGCGCGAGATCGAGCGCACGTCGCTCGACAGCTAGCGGCGGCGCGCTTCGAACCGCAGTGACAGGATTGAGCCTGTCACTGCATTGACGCCGGAGCCGTCGAGCCGC
>DASXAW010000071.1:0-11351 GCA_036406535.1 Gaiella sp. | reverse complement strand
GCGTCGAGCGGCACCTGGCCGAGCAGCGGCACCTCGAGCTCCTCGGCGAGGCGCTCGCCGCCGCCCGAGCCGAAGGTCTCGCCGGTCATGTTCTCGACCACGCCCAGCAGGCGCATGTTCGTCTTGCGCGCCATCAGGGCGGCCCTCGCTGCCACCTCCTGCGCGAGCGGCTGAGGCGTCGTCACGATCACGGCCTCGGCACGCGGCAGCAGCTGCCCGAGCGAGATCGAGACGTCGCCGGTTCCCGGCGGCATGTCGACGACGAGCGTGTCGAGCTCGCCCCAGTGCACGTCGGAGAGGAACTGCTCGAGCGCCTTGTGGAGCATCGGCCCACGCCACATGATCGGCGCGTTGTCCTCCGCGAAGAGGCCGATGGACATCACGTGGAGGTCGCCGCTCACGGGTGGCACGATCATGGAGTCGACGACGACGGGCCGCTGGTCGACGCCGAGCATGTGGGGGATCGAGTATCCGTAGACGTCC
This sequence comes from Gaiella sp., assembly GCA_036406535.1. Taxonomy (GTDB): domain Bacteria; phylum Actinomycetota; class Thermoleophilia; order Gaiellales; family Gaiellaceae; genus Gaiella. The sequence goes on along the minus strand of DASXAW010000071.1, from coordinate 10,868 downwards.
GCGTCGAGGACCCCGACCCGCTCCCCGCGCTCGGCCAGCGCGGCGGCGAGGTTCGCCGAGAGCGTCGACTTGCCGACGCCGCCCTTTCCCGAAACGACCGCCACGACCCTTGTCCGCGCGTCGATCCGGATCTCCTTCGCCGGGCGGCCGCCGCGCAGCCGGGTCGCGAGCGCGGCCTTCTCCGCCGGGCTCATCACGTCGAAGTGGAGCGCGACAGCCGTGACGCCGGACACCGCCCCGACGTGACGGGCGACCTGGTCCTGGAAGCTCGACCGGAGGGGACAGCCGGCGACCGTGAGGGCGATCGTCACCGCGACGGCACCATCCGCCGAGACGACGACGTCGCGGACCATGTCGAGGTCGGTTACGGGACGCTTGAGCTCGGGGTCGATCACGCGCTCGAGCGCCACGAGGATCGCGTCGCGGTCGGGTGCCATCCCGTCCAGCCTAGCCTCTGGAGGATGGCCGACCCGCGTTCGAAGCTGGCTGCGTTCGCGCTGGCTCTGCCGGGCGCGCACGAGGACTTTCCCTGGGGCGAGCGCAGCGTCAAGGTGCCGGTGACCGGAGGTCGCGCTCCCGGTTCTCCGCCACTGGGTCGAGGAGAGCTACCGGATCGTGGCGCCGAAGCGTCTCGTCGCCGAGCTCGACGCGCGCGGGCCGTGACGATCCTCGTCGTAGGACCACACCACGCGTCGTCGGCCTTCCCCCGCGTTCAGGACAGCGCGGCCGCGATGCTCTCACAGAGCTCCGGCGTCGCAGCGGCGACGACACGCGAGCGCTGGCCCAGGTCGAGGGGCGCGGCGGCGAAGGGCGGGTCTTCGAACAGCTCGATCGCGTAGCCGCGCTCGCGGACGAGGAGCTGGGCGGCGGCGATGTCGATCGAGCGCGCCGGCTTGAGACAGCAGACGCCGTCGACGCGACCGGCTGCGAGGTGGCACAGGGACAGCGCGAGCGAGCCCATCACCCGGACGCGGTGCGCGACGCCACGAAGCCCGGTGACGACCTCGGCGACCGCCTCGGTCGTCGTCCCCTCGAGCGCCAGGATCTCGATCGTCTCCTTCGGACCCGGCCCGTCGAGAGCCGAGTCGTCGAGGCGCGCGCCGCTCCCCCGCTCGGCGACCCACTCCTCGCCCGCCCCGAGGTCGTGGACGAACCCGAAGGTCACGTCATTCATCGTCGGTCCCTCGGCCACCGCGAGCGAGAGGGAGAAGTACGGGATCCCACGCTTGGCGTTCACCGAGCCGTCGATCGGGTCGACGACGACGCGGAGGGCGCCTCCCGCCCCGAAGGTGCGTACGCCGAGCTCCTCCGACACGAGCGTCAGGTCGACGCCGAGCTGTTCGAGCCTCCCGACGACGACCGCCTCCGCAGCTGCGTCGATCGCGGTCGTGTCGTCCCCGCCCTCGCCCGCGCGGAGCACTGGTTCGCGCTCGGCGCGCGTCGGCAGGTCGACCAGGATGCGCTCGAGATCCTCGACACAGGCACGCGAGAACGCGAGCCAGTCGGTCACGGCTCGACGGGGTGGAAGAGCAGCCCGGAGACGAGCTTCGGGAAGAAGTACGTGCTCTTCGGCGGCATCGTGACGCCCCTGCGCGAGTGGTCGAACACGTCCTCGATCCGCGTCGCGCGAAGGAGAAAGGCGCAATCCGCCTCGCCGGCGCGAACGCGGTCGATCGCGTCGTCCGCCTCCGGGGTGTAGCCGATGCCGTCGCGGCCGAACCGCTCGACGAGCTCGGGGTCCAGCTCCCCCGTCCCGCCGCGGACGAGACGCGTGGCATCGCGCCGAACGAGCACCGCGGCCGACCGGTCGAACGGCTCTGCGGCGAGCGCCGCGAGCGCCGCGTCCGGCGAGTCGAACGGCTCACCTTGGGGGTCGATGTCCGGCCGGCCCGCGAACACGCGGTGGGTCGGCAGGATCGCGAGGCCCGGGTCGTCGGTCGAGACGAGCACGGCGAGCAGGCGGTCCTCGCCGGTCTCCTCCGCGAACGCGACGGCCGTCTCGTAGCGATGGTGACCGTCGGCGATCAGCAGCTGCGTCCCCGCGAAGGCGTCCGTGACTCCCTGCTCGCCCTCGACCCGCCAGAGTCGCGTGTCGCCGATGTCGACATCCGGCGGCCGACCGGGCACCGAGAGCGGCGGCGATCCGTCGTAGAGGAAGAAGAGCGGCTCGAGCTGCGCCTGCGCCGCTCGGAGGAGACGAAGCCGCCGACGTCGCGTCCCCGCATGCGTGCGCTCGTGCGGGAGCACGACGCCGGTCGAGTACGGCTCGGCGCGAAGCGACGCGGCGATGCCGGTCCGGACCCCACCGCCGGCGCTCTCCGGCACGTCCTGCTCGAGCACCCACACGGCGGGTGTCTCGTCGCGGACGAGGACGCCGTCGGCGAGCCACGAGCGGAACCGCCGGCCGGCGGCCGGCTCGTCCGGATCGCACGTGAGCCACACGACGTTGTGCGGGTCGCGCGCGCGGAGCTCGGCCCGCTGGGACTCGTCCAGGACGTCGTACGGCGGGGCGGTCACGTCGGGGCTCGGGCTCGCGTACCTGACCGCACGGAACGGACGGACGTCGGCCACCCGCCGAGCCTACACTCAGGCCGTGGCGACGATCGCGGAGCTCTCCGAGGACCGCACCGTCGACGCCGTGTTCGCGGTCGCCAGGAAGCGGCGCCTGACGACACGCAAGGGCAAGCCGTACCTCGCGCTGGAGCTCGTCGACCGGAGCGGCCGGATCGAGGGCCGCGTCTGGGAGGACGTCGAGCTGCTCGACCGCCGGTTCGCAGAGGGCGACGCCGTGCGGGTGCTCGGCCGCGTCGAGCTGTTCGACGGGCGGCTCCAGGTGCAGGTGCGCGCGCTCGAGGCGACCGAGGACGACCCCGCCTCGCTCGCGCCCGCGCTCCGCCGCGACGCCGACGAGCTCCAGGGGTTCCTCGAGTTCATCGCGGCCGAGATCGCCCATCCGGGCCTCGCCGCGACGGTCGGCACGATCCTCGCAACGCCTGAGGTGCGCGACGGGATGCGCGCGCTGCCCGCCGCAGGCGCCGACGGCCACCACGGCTACGCGGGCGGGTTGCTCGAGCACACGGTCGGGGTCGCGACGCTGTGCCGTGAGACCTCGCAGCTGCATCCTCGGCTGCGCGCCGACCTCCTGGTCTCGGCCGCGCTGTTGCACGACGTGGGCCGGGTCCGGGAGCTCGAGCGAGGTCCGTCGTTCCGGCCGAGCCGGGAGGGCGCGCTGCTCGGGCACGTCCAGCTCGGCGTCCGCCTCGTCGACGAGAGCGCCGAGCGGCTCGAGCGCGAGGTCCGCGCCGAGCTGCTCCATGCGATCGCCACCCACCACGATCGTCCCGCGGCCCGGACCGCGGAGGCGGCGGTGCTGTACCACGCGAACCAGCTCGACGCGCAGGCCGCAACCCGTCCCGTCGGCGACGACTGAGCCCGCATGGAGACGGCCGTCCTCGCGCTCCTGGGGGCGGTCTCCTGGGGTACCGGAGACTTCTTCGGCGGGCTCGCGTCTCGAAAGGCGCATGTCCTCACCGTGCTTGTGGTGTCGCAGGCCGTCGGTCTCGTCGGTGTCGCGGCGTGGGCGATCGCGAGCGGCGACGCGCCGCCCGGGCTGGGCGACGTCCTGCCGGCCGTCGGCGCGGGGGCTGCCGGCGCCGTGGGGCTCGCGGCGCTGTACCGCGGCATGGCGATCGGGGCGATGGGCATCGTCGCGCCGATCTCGGCGGTCAGTCCCGTCGTGCCGCTCGGCGTCGACCTCGTGCGCGGCGACGCCCCCGCTGCGCTCCAGTGGGCCGGCATCGCGACGGCGCTCGCGGGAGTCGTCCTTCTCGCCCGCGAGCCGGGGACGCGCGGCGGCCGGGAGGGGCTCGCGGCAGGCGTCTCGCTCGCGCTCGTCGCTGCCCTCGGCTTCGGCCTGTTCATCGTCGGCATCGATGCCGCCTCCGACGGCGGCGCGACGTGGGCCGTCGTCGTGGCGCGCGCGTCATCCTCCCTCGTCGCGCTCTGCGCGGTGCTCCTCGTGTCCGTCCCGCTTCGGCCGCCGACCGGCCTCTTGCCGGCGATCGTGGCGGTCGGAGTCTTCGACACGACGGCGAACGTGCTCGTCGCCCTCGCGACGACGCATGGCTCGGCGGGGATCGTCGCCGTGCTGAGCGCCCTCTACCCGTTGACGACGATCCTGCTCGCCCGCGCGTTCCTCGCCGAACGGCTCGACCGCCCCCGGCGCATCGGCGGGGTGCTTGCACTTGCAGGTGCCGCGCTCGTCGCGGTCGGCTAGACGTTGAAGCGGATGTTCAGCACGTCGCCGTCGGCGACGACGTAGGTCTTGCCCTCGAGCCGCTGCGTGCCTCGCCGGGCCGCCTCGGCGTGGGAGCCTGCGTCGAGCAGATCCTCCGTCGAGATCACCTCGCAGCGGATGAAGCCACGGGCGATGTCGGAGTGGATCGTCCCGGCCGCGTCGAGCGCGGTCTGGCCCCGCCGAAGCGTCCAGGCCCGCGTCTCCTTCTCCCCGACCGTGAAGAACGTGATCAGGCCGAGCGCGTCCTCGAGCCGGCGGACGATGTCCCCGAGCGCGGAGGGGCCGTCGCGGAACTCCGCCGCATCGTCCTCGGAGAGCTCGGCGAGCTCGGCCTCGAGCTTGCCGTCGATGCCGCGTGGGCCGTTCTCGACGGCGAGGAGCGGCTTCGTCGTCAGCGGGTCGAGCGCCTCGGGGAGCTCTCCGTCCCACTCGGCGAGGGCCCTGCCGCCGTCGAGGTGGTCCATGAGCCGCTCGAGCACCTCGAGCTCGGCACGTACGGCTGCGTCTCCGGACTTCGCTTCCTTCGCGACGCGCTCGTGCCGCCGCTCGACGTGGTCGCGGTCGGCGACGAGCAGCTCCAGCTTCAGCGTCTCGAGGTCGTCGTCCGGGGACGACTCGTCCGAGAATCCGTCGAGGACGGCGAGTATCGCGTCGACCTGACGGAGGTTGCCGAGGAGCTGAGGGCCCGTCCCCGGGACGTCGACCACGCGGATCGCCGCCGGGGTGACCTTGCGGGCGTGGACGAGCGCGGCGAGCCGTCCGAGGCGCTCGTCGGCGATGGTCGCCATCCCGACGTTCGGCTTCTCGCTGACCGAGGCGTACGCGGTGATCTCCGCGCCCGCGCGGGTCAACGCGTTGAACAGCGTCGTCTTGCCGCTGTTCGGAAGCCCGACGATCCCGACCTCGAGCGCCATCGCGCGGTCAGGCTACTCGCCGGTCGCGTCCCTCCTCCGAGGGAGCTACGCGCCGAACCCGACCTGTGACCCGGGCGGGTACCGCTTGAGGTACACGACGCGCGGGACGACCACCGTGAGCCGCCCGTCCTGCGTGTCGAGCTGGACGGCGCCGCCCGAGCCGGCGCCGACCGCCCGCTCGATGGCGTCCGCGGTGTCGGGCTCGACCGTCGCGCCGATGATCTGCCCGCCCTCGAAGGCGAGCTCGATGCGGATGGAATCGTCAGCCAGGGCAGACCACCTCCGTGAGGACGCCGTGGACGGCGTCGGGATGGACGAACGCGACCTCGAGGCCGAACAGGCCCTCGCGGGGAGCCTCGTCGATCAGCTCGGCACCGGCCTCGGCGAGCTCGGCGAGCGCCGCTCCCACGTCGTCGACCTCGTACGCGACGTGGTGCATCCCGGGGCCACGGCTCGCGAGGAAGCGGCCCACCGGCGTGTCGTCGCCGGTCGGCGAGACGAGCTCGATGCGGTCGCCGCCGACGAGCAGCGACACCGCGTGGACCCCCTGGTCCGGCACGGTCGAGCGGTGCTCCAGGGTCGCGCCGAACAGCCGCCCGTACGTCGCGAGCGCCTCGTCGAGATCCGCGACGGCGACCCCGAGATGGTGGATGCCGCGCACGGTCACCCGGCCGATGCTACTTCGGCGGGGAGGGGTGCGCGCGGCTCGAGGATGCGGTCGACAAGGCCGTACTCGACCGCCTCGGCAGGCGTCATGAACCGGTCGCGGTCGATGTCCTCCATCACTTGCTCGAAGGGCCGGCCGGTATGGCGCGAGAGGACCTCGGCCATCTGCCGCGTCGACGACTCGATCTCGCGCGCGGCGATCGCGATGTCCGACGGAGCGCCGCGTGCGCCGGCCGAGCCCTGGTGGATCATCAACTTCGCGTGCGGCAGGGCGAGCCGCTTGCCGGGGGCGCCGCCGGCGACGATCACGGCGGCCGCCGACATGCCGATCCCGAAGCAGATCGTCCGCACGTCGCACTTCACGTGCTGCATCGCGTCGTAGATCGCCATCCCGGCGTAGGCGTCCCCGCCCGGCGAGTTGACGTAGAGGTCGATGTCCTTGTCCGGGCCCTCGGCCTCGAGGAACAGCAACTGGGCGACGATGATGTTCGCGAGCTCCTCCTCGACCGGGCGGCCGAGGAACACGATGCGCTCGCGCAGGAGCCGTGAGTAGATGTCGAAGGCGCGCTCCGCGCGCCCGTCGGCCTCGACGACGGTGGGGATCACCACAGCGCCCTCCTTCGCTAATCTGCAACCAGACGGTTGCACTATACATGCAACTTGGAGGTTGCGGATGGACGTTCAGCGGGAGATCGTGCTGCCGACGACGCGGGAGGACGCGTGGGAGGCGCTCACGGAGCCGAGCCGGCTCGAGGAGTGGTTCGCGACCGAGGTCGAGCTCGACCTGCGCGAGGGCGGCGCCGCCGTCTTCCGCTGGGGCGACGGCGACGCCCGTCGCGCGGAGATCGTCACCGTCGAGGACGAGGAGCGGCTCGTGCTCCGCTTCGAGGACGACGGGGTCGTCGACCTCCGGCTCGTCGACGACGAGGACGGCACGAGGGTGCTCGTCCGCGAGTCCGCTCCGCAGTGGGGCACGGCGCTCGAGCTCAGCGCGCTCGCATCGTGGGCGGCGGCGTAGACCGGGTCTTCGACGCGCTCGCAGATCCGACCCGGCGCTTCGTGCTCGAGGTGCTGGCAGGACGCGAGAGCGCGAGCCAGTCCGAGCTCGCGGCACAGGTCCCCGTGACGCGCCAGGCCGTCGCGAAGCACCTCTCGACCCTCCACGCCGCCGGGCTCGTGCGCAGCGAGCGCCGGGGCCGTGAGACCCGCTACGCGCTCGACACGGCCCCGCTCGACGAGGCCGCCGCCTGGCTGGAGCGAGTGGGCTCCGAGTGGGACACGCGCCTCGCGGCGCTCGCGCGCCACGTCGAGGAGCGCGGCGCGGCGCGCGCCTAGCCGATCACCTCGTCGCTCGTGGTGAACCGGACTCCCCCGGCGCGCCACAGGTCGAACGAGTGTGCGACGAAGTCCGGCGAGAGCCCCTGGGAGGCGTCCTCGACGAAGGCGACGTCGTAGTTCCGGGCGAGGAGCCCCATCACGGCTGCGTGGTTGCACACGTCGGTCGCCACGCCGAAGAGGAGCACCTCGTCGGGCGCGAGTAGCTCGAGCAGCGGCTCGACGTTGGGGTTCGAGAACGCGCTGAAGGTCTTCTTCAGCACGAGCAGCTCACGCCGGTCGCGCACGAGCTTCGGGAGCATCCCGGGGGAATACGGCGTCAGCGAGAGCGGCAGCGGATCCTTCTGGGTGGTCTCCGCGATCTTCGCGGCGCCCGGCGTGCCCCGCAGGCAGTGCGGCGGGAACGTCGTCGTGAAGTCGGGCTCGTCGGCGAGCTCGGGATCGGTGAGCTCGTGGTCGTCCGCCGTGGCCAGGTGCGTCACGCCCTCCGTCTCCGCCCAGCGGACGAGCCGCTCCATCGCGGGAACGGCAACCTCGGCGTCGGGCACGGGCAGCTTGCCGTCGGCGCGGATGAAGTCGACCTGCGTGTCGACGTCCCAGAGGAGCCGGCCGCTCACCGGACGAGCTCCAGCCGCTCGTTCGGCCGGAAGCGCCTGCCGACCTTGCCCGTCGGGCGGCCGTCGGCCATCACGATGTCGGCCGTGAAGTCGTTCTCTCCCCGGATCAGCGACGAGCCCACCCCGTACGCGTCGACCGGCACGCCGCGCCGCTCGAACGCCTCGATCTTCTCGACGGTGAAGCCGCCCGAGGCAACGATCTTGACCTGCTCGAACCCGTCCTCGTCGAGCGCCGAGCGCACTTTGCGTACGAGGCGCTCGTTGACCCCTCTCGGGTCGAAGTCGCCGAGCTCGTCCCAGAGCGACCGGTCGACGAGCTGGCTCGACGTGTCGAGGCGGACGCCCCAGAGCCGGGGCCCCAGCGCGCGCGCCACCTCGAGCGCGGTGCGCACCGAGTCGTTGACGAAGTCGACCAGCACCGTGATGTGGAAGTCCTCGGGCGCCCACTCGGCGAACTTCGTCGCGGCGAGCACCGTGTTGCCGCCGTAGGCCGCGATCAGCGCGTGGGGCACCGTCCCGACGCCGCGGCCGCCCCACCAGGACGCCTGCGCGTCGGAGGTGACGCCGATCTCGGCGCCGAGCACCGCACCGGCGACGTGCGCCGCGTACCCGTCGCCCGTCTGGACGCGATGGTGGTCGTGGCGGGCGGGCATGAAGATGATCGGCTTGCCGTTCGCCGCCTCGAGCACGCGCGCGGTGTTCGTCGCGATCAACGTGCGGCGCGCGAGCGTGCCGAGCACGATCGTCTCGAGGTGGCAGAACGACGTGTAGTCCCCCTCGATCGTCATCACGGTCTCCCACGGCTCGGCCCGATCGCCGTCGCGCAGGGCGTGCACGAGCAGTCCGGGCCAGTCGTGCGAGCAGAGCTCGAGGATCGCGATCGACTCGTCCATCCCGCCGAGCATCGCGTGGTGGCGCTGGAAGAGCTGCATCAGGACGCGCGGACGGCGCCCGTCGTGGAGGAGCGCCGCGCGCGTGTGGTTGAAGTACGCGTCGGTGTAGTACCCGTCGCGCATCTTCTCGACCGGCAGGTCGAAGATCTGGGGATCGAGGCGCTCGCGCCGCTCGCGAACGGGCGCGACGGTCATCGTGCGTACGCCTCCTCGGCCTCGAGGCAGGCCCGGATCGCGGCCTCGGCGACCTCGAGCTGCGCCGCCGACGGCTCCCTGGTCGAGATCCGGCGCTGGAGCTCCGTGCCCGGTCGCGCGAGGGCGCGCGACAGCCGATGGTCGGGATTGCGGCTCATCCAGCCGAACACCTCGACCGCGGCGCCCATCGCTCCGATCGCGCCGACCACGCGCGCCTTCGTCCGATGCCGTGCGGGAGCGAGCTCGGCCGCGGCGCCGGCCAGCGCCGTCGCGAGCGTCAGCGGGCCGACGAGGTGGGAGCCGCAGCGCTCGTGCTCCTTCGCGGCTGGCTCGCCCGTCTCGTACGTGCCGATCGAGATGTGCTCCGCGCCGTGGTAGCGCGTCAGCTCGTCCCCGCGGAGCGCGACCAGGGCGGGAACGAGCGAGGCCATCATCACCGCCGCCTCGCGCGGGACGACCGGGAGCGACGAGCGGCGGACGAGGCTCGCGCCCGTCGATGCCGCGACGAGCGCCGCCGCGACGGCGGGCCGCTCGAACGGAAGCTTCGCCTCGGGCAGGCCGCGCTTGAGCGCGGGGAGCACCGCGAACGCCTCCGCGAGGCGCAACGGTCCGCGCACGAACGGCACGCTGACGCTCGACGCGAGCGTCGGCTTGGGACCCGACGCCGCCTTGACGGAGCCGTCATCGAGCCGCACGGCTGCGCCCCAGACATGCGGGCCGTGCACGAGGACGCCGTTCTGGAGGGCCATGCCGCCCAGACGAACCTTCTCCATGCGGTGAGGGTAGCCGCCCGCGCCCGGCTTGCAGCGCCGCCGTGGGCGCGCGTCAGCCCTCGGTCGAGGCGCCGCGGATTCCCTCCACGAGCGCTGCGGTCGACGCGTCGAGCGGCCGATCGGGCTGTTCGCCGCGAAGCACCGGGACGAGCGCGCCTGCGAGCTCCTTGCCGAGCTCGACGCCCCACTGGTCGAAGGAGTCGATGTGCCAGATCGCGCCCCCGACGAACACCGTGTGCTCGTAGAGCGCGACGAGCGACCCGAGGGCAGAGGGAGTCAACCGCTCGAGCAGGAGGATCGTCGACGGGCGGTTCCCCGGCATCTCCTTGTGCGGACGCAACGCCTCGGGCACGCCGGCGTCCCGCAGCTCGTCCACGGTGCGCCCGAATGCGAGCGCCTGCGCCTGCGCGAGCACGTTCGCGAGGAGCAGGCGGTGGTGCTCGCCGAGCGGATTGAGCGGCGTCGCAAAGGCGATCAGGTCGCACGGGACGAGGACGGTCCCCTGGTGCAGCAGCTGGTGGAAGCTGTGCTGGCCATTCGTGCCAGGCTCGCCCCAGACCACCGGAGCCGTGTCGACGGCGACGGGATCGCCTTCGAGGGTGACGTGCTTCCCGTTCGACTCCATCACGAGTTGCTGGAGGTAGGCGGGGAATCGCGCGAGGTACTGCTCGTACGGCAGCACCGCGTGAGTCTGGGCGCCGAAGAAGTCGCGGTACCAGACCCGGAGAAGGCCCATCAGGAGCGGCAGGTTGCGCTCCGGCGGCGCCTCTGCGAAGTGGCGGTCGACCGCGTGGAACCCGGCGAGCAGGTCGGTGAACGCCTCGGGGCCGATCGCGACCATCGTCGAGAGGCCGATCGCCGAGTCCATCGAGTAGCGGCCGCCGACCCAGTCCCAGAAGCCGAACGCGTTCGCCGGGTCGATCCCGAACTCCTCGACCCCCTCGAGGTTCGTCGAGACCGCGACGACGTGGCGTGCGATCGCCGCCTCGTCGCCGCCGAGCCCGTCGAGCAGCCACTGCCGCAGGCTGCGGGCGTTGGTCATGGTCTCGACGGTCGTGAACGTCTTCGACGAGACGATCGCCAGCGTCTCCTCCGGGTCGAGGTCGCGAAGCGCCTCCACGAGCTGCGTCGCGTCGACGTTCGAGACGAACCGGAAGGCCATCCCGCGGTCGCTGTAC
>DASXAW010000070.1:0-22452 GCA_036406535.1 Gaiella sp. | reverse complement strand
CGGCGAGCAGGAGCGCAACGTCGCTCGCGACGGGCGCGCCGGCCCGCTCGGCCGCGGTGAACCCGAGCGTGGTCTCGAGCGCCTCGACGCGGCGGCGCAGCGTGTCGGGGAGCACGCGGTGCAGCTTCGCGAGCGCGGCGTCCACCGTGCCCTCGCTCGCTTCGAGCCCCTGTCGCCGTGCCGCCAGCAGGCCGAGCACGACCACGACCGCCTCGTCGCCGGAGAGCATCAGGGGCGGCAGGCGGTACCCGGGGCGGACGCGGTAGCCGCCGCCGACCCCGCGCTGCCCCTCGACGGGGATCCCGAGGTCGTGGAGCGCGTCTACGTAGCGCCGAACCGTGCGCGCGTCGATCCCGAGCCGATCGGCGATCTCGCGACCCGTCGTGAGGGGCCGCTCCTGGAGGAGCTCGAGCAGCTCGAGAAGGCGCGCGGTCGGGGTCTGCACGGAGCGAAGTCAAGCACGGATAGAGGGCGCAAGCTGCCCTAATTACGGTGTAGCGTCCGGTGGAAAGCGACTGGGAGGCCGCGATGAGCGAGACGGTGCAGGCCCGTTCGACGGTGCGGGACTTCGACTTCTGGATGGGCAGCTGGACGGCGCGCAACAGGAGGCTGCGCAAACGGCTGGCGGGGTCGGAAGAGTGGGAGGAGTTCGACTCGACGAGCAACGCGTGGCAGATCCTCGACGGCATGGGGAACGAGGACGACTTCCACACCGACTTCCAGGGCGGGTTCGCGGGAATGTCCCTTCGCTTCTTCGACCCCGAGACCGGACTGTGGTCGATCTACTGGGCCGACAGCCGGCGGTCGGGGCTCCTCGACCCGCCCGTGCTCGGTGGCTTCGAGAACGGCGTCGGGATCTTCGAGGGCGACGACACGTTCGAGGGAAGGCCGATCCGCGTCCGCTTCACGTGGTCGCGCGTCGACACTCCGTCGCCGCGGTGGGAGCAGGCGTTCTCCGAGGACGGCGGCGAGACGTGGGAGACGAACTGGATCGCGGACTTCACGCGCGTGCGGGAGGCAGCGTGACCTCGCTGACGATCGAGCACGGGGTGGACGCCGGCTACCGGCACGTCCCGAAGCACGCCCGGCCGGCGTCGAGCGTCGGGCTCGGCGACGCGCTGCTGAAGTGGTACGACGTCGCTCCGGACGACGATCCCGTCCCCCACGAGGTGCAGGCGCTCGCGCGACGGGCGCTCGACGATGCCGTGAACGTGGGCTCGCTGCAGCTCGGCGCCGAGCTCGGCTTCGTGATCCTCCACCGTTGCGGCACCGCGGGCTTCCACTTCCTGCTCGTCGGCACGTGGCGGAACGAGAACGAGCTCTGGGAGACCGTCTGGGCGAAGCACGACGACGCGGACCCGGGCTTCCACCCCTGGGTCGTCGAGGACGGCCATCGCCCGACGTTCTGCGTCTGGGAGCTCGGCGTCGTCGCGCACGAGCGCCTCGCCTGGGCCGAGTACCTCGGCTCGGCGCGCGACGCAGCCGCCCGCCGCACCTACGTCGGAGACGTGTACGAGGGGCCGGTGTGAGCGGGGGGCGGATCTCCAGGGCTCCGCCGCAGCGGGCGTGGACTCAAGGTGTGGGTAACCGCACCATCCGACTGGCGCGATCCCCCGAACTGTCAGGCGAAGGACGCGCCATGCTGTGTTGCGTGTCGAGCAAGAGACGGAGACGGAACGGAATGACCAGGACGTTCGCCCAGAGACGAGACGGCCGGCGAGAGGTCGCCGCGCTGATCTCAGAGATCCAGCAGCTGACGCGCGAGCGGCGGCGCCTCCGCGCGCGCGGCGACGTGGGCATCGAGCTCGAGGCGAACGAGCGGGCGCTCGACGAGCTGCGGTGGCTCCTGGCGGAAGCCGCGCGCCGCACCGCGCCGCAGCCCGCGAACGCAGCCTGACGGGGGCGCCTCCGGGGGCGTCCGGGGCGTGGCTTCAGCCTCGCCCCCCTTTGTTCGGGGTGAGCGCAACCAAGGAGGGCGAGGCTGAAGCCACGCCCTTTCCTGTCCAGGCCCGCCCAAGAAGGGCGAGGCTGAAGCCACGCCCTTTCTGTTGGCATGCTTAGCGCGTGCTCCAGGAGACGAACGACACCGACCCGATCGAGACCCGGGAGTGGCTTGAGTCCGTCGACGCGGTCGTCGAAGCGGACGGGCGCCAGCGGATGGGAGAGCTCCTCGACACGGTCGTCGACCACGCGCAGGACCTAGGCGTCTCCGTCGGCGCCGGGGTCTCGACGCCGTACGTCAACACGATCCTCCCCGAGGACGAGCCCGAGATGCCGGGCGACGCGGAGCTCGAGCGGATGGCGACCGCGCTCGTCCGCTGGAACGCGATCGCAATCGTGTTGCAGGCGAACGCCGAGTCGACCGAGCTCGGGGGGCACATCGCGAGCTACCAGTCCGCGGAGACGCTCTACGAGGTCGGCTTCAACCACTTCTGGCGGGCACGCTCGGGCGACCACCTCGGCGATCTCGTCTACCTCCAGGGCCATTCGTCGCCCGGCTTCTACGCGCGCGCGTTCCTCGAGGGACGGCTGAGCGAGAACGAGCTCCGCCGCTTCCGCCAGGAGGTCGGTGGGGGCGGGCTCTCGTCGTACCCGCACCCGTGGCTGATGCCTGGGTTCTGGCAGTTCCCGACCGTGTCGATGGGCCTGGGGCCCTTGATGGCGATCTACCAGGCGCGCTTCATGAAGTACCTCGACGCACGCGGCATCGTCGGCGCCGGCGATCGCAAGGTCTGGGCGTTCATGGGCGACGGCGAGATGGACGAGCCGGAGTCGATGGGCGCGATCTCGCTCGCCGGCCGAGAGCGGCTCGACAACCTCGTCTTCGTCGTGAACTGCAACCTGCAGCGCCTGGACGGGCCGGTGCGGGGGAACGGGAAGATCATCCAGGAGCTCGAGACGAACTTCCGCGGCGCCGGCTGGAACGTCGTCAAGGTCGTCTGGGGCTCCAACTGGGATCCCCTCCTCGCCGCCGACCACGACGGCTGGCTCAGGCGCCTGATGGAGGAGTGCGTCGACGGCGAGTACCAGACCTTCAAGGCGAACGACGGCGCGTTCGTGCGAGAGCATTTCTTCGGCAAGTACCCGGAGACGGCCGCGATGGTGGCGGACTGGACGGACGACGAGATCTGGGCGCTCCGCCGCGGTGGGCACGACCCGCAGAAGGTGTTTGCCGCGTACGACGCGGCCGTGCGGCACACGGGCGAGCCGACGGTGATCCTCGCGAAGACGATCAAGGGCTACGGGATGGGGGTCGCCGGCGAGGGGCGCAACATCACGCACCAGCAGAAGGCGATGAACGAGGAGGCGCGGCTCGCGATCCGCGACCGGCTCGGGATCTCGCTCACCGACGAGGGGGCGACAGGCGCGTTCTTCCACCGCCCGTCCGAGGACAGCCCCGAGCTGCGCTACCTGCTCGAGCGGCGCAAGGAGCTCGGCGGCAGCCTCCCCGCGCGGCACGCCGACGCGGAGGCGCTGCCGACACCCGAGCCGTTCACGAGCGTGCTCGAGGGCAGCGGCGAGCGGGAGAACTCGACGACGATGGCCTTCGTTCGGATCCTCAACTCGCTCGTGCGCGACAAGACGCTCGGCCCGCGGATCGTGCCGATCGTGCCCGACGAGTCGCGGACGTTCGGGATGGAGGGGATGTTCCGCCAGCTCGGCATCTACTCGTCACGCGGCCAGCTGTACCAGCCCGAGGACGCCGGCGACTTCATGTACTACCACGAGGACCGCGACGGGCAGATCCTGCAGGAGGGGATCACGGAGCCGGGCGCGTTCTCCTCGTGGATCGCCGCCGCGACGTCGTATGCGAACCACGGCGTGGCGATGATCCCCTTCTACATCTTCTACTCGATGTTCGGGTTCCAGCGGGTCGGCGACCTCGCGTGGGCCGCCGGTGACAGCCGCGCGCGCGGCTTCCTCCTCGGAGGCACCTCCGGGCGGACGACCCTCAACGGCGAAGGCCTCCAGCACGAGGACGGGCACTCGCAGGTGCTCGCGTCGGTGATCCCGAACTGCATCGCCTACGACCCGACGTACGCGTACGAGGTCGGCGTGATCATCCGTGAGGGGATGCGCCGGATGTACACGGAGCAGGAGGACGTCTTCTACTACCTCACCGTGATGAACGAGGGCTACGTCCATCCGCCGATGCCGGAGGGCGTCGAGGAGGGGATCCTGCGGGGGATGTACCTGCTCCACGAGGCGCCGCAGGGGGACGGGCCCCGCGTCCAGCTCCTCGGCTCCGGGTCGATCCTCCGTGAGGTCGAAGCGGCCGCCGAGCTGCTCGCCTCCGACTTCTCGGTCGCGGCCGACGTGTGGAGCGCGACGAGCTTCACGGAGCTGCGGCGGGACGGGCTCGACGTCGAGCGCTGGAACCGGCTCCATCCGACCGAGCCGCAGCGGCGCTCGTACGTCGAGGAGTGCCTCGCCGGGCGGAAGGGCCCCGCGATCGCGTCGACGGACTACATCCGGACGTTCGCGGACCAGATCCGCCCATTCGTACCCGGGCGCTACGTCGCGCTCGGCACGGACGGGTTCGGCCGGAGCGACTACCGCGTCGCGCTGCGCCGCTTCTTCGAGGTCGACCGGCACCATGTCGCCGTGGCCGCTCTGAAGGCGCTCGCCGACGAGGGCGCCGTCGAGCCGTCGGTGGTCGCGAGCGCGATCGAGCGCTACGGCGTCGAGGCCGACACGGCGCCGCCGTGGACGCGATGAGCGACGCCGCCGAGCGCCGCGCACGCTTCGGAGAGCTCCACGCCCGCGAGGGCATCTTCGTCATGCCGAATCCCTGGGACATCGGCTCGGCGAAGCTCCTCGCCTCGTGCGGCGCCGAGGCGCTCGCGACGACCAGCGCGGGCTTCGCCTGGACGCTCGGGCGTCTCGACGGACACGTCGCGCGGGACGAGCTCGTCGCGCACGTCGCGGAGGTGGCGGCGGCAACGCCGCTCCCGCTCAACGTCGACAGCGAGCACTGCTTCCCCGACGACGAAGGAGGCGTGGCGGAGACGGTGCGCCTGCTCGGAGAGGCGGGTGCCGCCGGATGCTCGCTGGAGGACTGGAACCCTCTCGCGGGACGGATCGAGGACGCCGGACTCGCGGTCGAGCGTGTCGCGCAGGCGGCGGAGGCGGCTCATGCTTTCGACCCGCCCATGGTGCTCACCGGCCGCTGCGAGAACCATCTCCGCGGCGTCGACGACCTCGACGACACGATCGCGCGGCTCGTCGCGTACCGCGACGCCGGCGCCGATTGCCTCTATGCGCCCTGGATCCTCACGAGCGAGCAGGTCTCGGCCGTCGTCGAGGCGGTCCAGGCGCCGGTCAACGTGCTCGCTGCGCCGGCCGCCCCTTCCGTGCCCGAGCTCGAGCAGCTCGGGGTTCGGCGCGTCTCGACGGGCAGCCTGCTCGCCTCGGCCGCATATGGCGCGCTGCTCGCGGGCGCGCGGGAGCTGCTCTCCGACGGCACGTCGACATACGCGGGCCGCGCCATGAAGCCCGACGAGCGCGACGCAGCCTTCGGCTAGCGCCGCTTCGCCCGGCTCGCCTCGCGGGCGAAGGTCGAGAGCGCTCTCCAGCGCTTGCGCTGCTCGGCGGCCGCCCGCTTGTCCAGGCGCCGCTCGAGGTGTGCGAGCTCCCGCTGGAGCTTGAGGTAGCTCTCCCAGCGCTCGGGCGAGAGGGTGCCGTTCGCGAGCGCCTCCTTCACCGCGCAGCCCGGCTCGCTCTGGTGGGCGCAGTCCGAGAAGCGGCACTGCCCGAAGAGCTCGGTCACGTCCTCGAACGCCTCCTCGAGGCCCTCCTCCGCGATCCAGAGCTGCACCTCGCGCATCCCCGGCGTGTCGATCACGAGCCCGCCGCCGGGCAGCTGGACGAGCTCACGGCGGGTCGTGGTGTGCCGGCCCCTGCCGTCGTCGCGGATCTCGCGCGTCTCGAGGAGCTCCTCGCCCGCCAGCGTGTTCACGAGCGTCGACTTCCCGACGCCCGACGAGCCGAGGAGGGCGGCGGTGATGCCCGGCTCGAGGTACGCGCGAACCTCGTCGAGCCCTTCGCCGGTGACGCTCGAGATCGCGTGCACGGGCGCGCCGAACGCGACCGACTCGACCTCCGCGAGCGCCCCCGGGACGTCGGCGGAGAGGTCGGCCTTGGTCAGCACGAGGACCGGCCGCGCGCCGCTCTCCCAGGCGAGCGTGAGGTAGCGCTCGAGCCTCCGCAGGTTGAGGTCCTCGTTCAGCGAGCTGACGATCAGGACGACGTCGACGTTCGCGGCGAGCACCTGCTCCTCCGACGCCTGCCACGCCGTCTTCCGCGAGAACTTCGTGCGGCGCGGGAGGACGGCCTGGACCGTGCCGGCGCGCTCGTCGGGCCGGGCGGCCACGGCCACCCAGTCGCCCACCGCAGGTAGCTCGGCCGGCGACGCGGCCTCCTCGTAGAGACGCCCCGCGACGTCGCAGCGGAGCTCGCCCTCGCCGGTGAGGACGTCGTAGGCGCCGCGGTGCTGCACGGCGACGCGGCCGGGAATCAGGCCGGCCCGGGCGTGTGGCTCGAACTGCTCGGCGAGGGCGTCGTCCCAGCCGAAGGCGGTCAGGTCGTGCACGGTGATGGTCTCCTCTCGGGGCTAGCTACAGGACGCGGGGCGGCGCGCCCGTTGCGAGAGGCCCGTCTCCGGTGCTCTGGCTATCGGCCGACGGGCCGCGCCGGGCGCGGCCGGGAGGAAGCAAGCTCTGTCATCGCGCAACCTCCTTCGTCGGGGACGGCTCCCAGTATGCCCGACGCGTCCGCGCGGGTGAAGCGCCCCGGCTAGGCGGCCCGCCGGAGCTGGTCGTCGAGCGGGACGAGGGACAGCCCGAAGGCACGCTCCGCGGCGTCGTCGGAGAGGACGTTGTCACCGGCCTCCATCATCTTCAGGAGGTCGCGGGTGAGCGGGATGTTCCCCGGCAGGCGCTCGGTCACGAGCGCGTTCAGGCGCATGAGCGCCATCGGCACGTGCAGGCTCGGCCGGCGCACGCCGAGCGCCGCCTTGAGCCGCTCCCAGAGCCCGTTCCAGCTGACGATGTCGGGGCCGCCCAGCTCGAACGTCGTGCCCGTCGGCACGTCGTCGTCCAGCGCCCGGACGAAGTACGCTGCGACGTCGTCCGCCCAGATCGGCTGGATCCGCTGTTCGCCGGAGCCCGGTATCGCGGTGACCGGCGCGAGCTTCGCGAGCTTGCGGAACGTCGGCAGCATCCCGCCGTCAGGGCCGAACACAAAGCTCGGCCGGAAGATCACGAACGGAAGCGAAGAGGCCTTCAGCGCCTCCTCCATCTCCCACTTGGCGCGGTAGTAGGGAACGAGATCCTTCGTCTGCTCGTCGACTCCGAGCGCGCTCATGAGCACGAACCGCCGGACCCCGGCCGCCCCCGCCGCGGCGACGAGGTCTCGGGTCCCCCGACTCATGATCCGCTCGAACTGCTCGTCCTTCCCCTGTCGGATCGCGACGAGGTGCACGACGCAGTCCGCGCGCTCGACCGCGGCCCGCAGGCTCGCCGGGTCGGTCATGTCGCCTTCGACAAGCTGGCAGCCCGCGAGCCCGGGCTTCTCCGCCTGTCGCACGTCGCGGACCAGGCAGCGAACGTCCTTGCCGGCGCGTCGCAGGGCGGTCACGACGTGGCCGCCGACGAACCCGGTGCCGCCCGTGACGAGGATCATCCCGCGCATCATCAACCCCTACGGGCGCGGCCAAACCTCCGGGGTGGAGGAGGCTCAGCGAGCCCGGGGGCCCGTATGCCAGAACACGAGCGCCGCTGCCGTCGCCTCCGCGAGGATGCTGAGCGCCGCGACCAGCTTCAGTGAGATCGGAATCCGCCGCATATACCGGTTATCGGCAGATTTGCCGCGTTTGTCCAGCGGACCGGCGAACTACGATGGCCATCCCGTGAGCGCTCCGTTCGTCCACCTGCACGTCCACTCGGAGTACTCGATCCTCGACGGGGCCTGTCGGATCCCGGCCCTCGCGGAGAAGGCGGCTCGGCTGGAGATGCCGGCCGTCTCGCTCACCGACCACGGCTCGATGGCGGGCGCCGTCGACCTCTCCAAGGCGGCCCAGGCCCAGGGGGTCAAGCCGATCTTCGGCTGCGAGGTGTACGTCGTGGACGACCGCAAGGTGCAGACGAAGGGGCACGCCCACCTCACCCTCCTCGCGGCCGACACCACCGGCTACGGAAACCTCGTGAAGCTCTGCTCGCTCGGGTACCTCGAGGGCTACTACTACAAGCCGCGCGTCGACTGGGAGCTGCTGGAGCGCTACTCGGCGGGGATGATCGCGCTCTCGGGGTGCCTCTCCGGCCGGGTCTCCCGGGCGCTGTCCGAGCACCGGGAGGACGACGCGGTCGCGGAGCTCGACCGGCTCGCCCAGATCTTCGGGCGCGACTCGACGTACGTCGAGCTCCAGAACGTCGGGCTCGAGGCGCAGCAGACGGCGTTCCTCGGGCTGCCGCGCCTCGCGGAGCGGGTCGGCCTCCCGCTGGTCGCGACGGGCGACGTGCACTATCTCGACGCGGCCGACGCGCACAGCCACGACGCCCTGCTCTGCATCCAGTCGGGCGACTCGCTGAAGAACCCCGACCGCTGGCGGTTCGGCGCGGACGAGTTCTACTTCAAGACGCCGGAAGAGATGGCGCTCGACTTCCCGGGCCACGAGGAGGCGCTCCGACGAAGCCTCGAGGTGGCGGAGCGGTGCAACGTCGAGCTCGAGCTCGGCAGGATCCGGCTGCCGAGGTTCCCTGTGCCCGAGGGGCGCGAAGCGTTCGACTACCTCGTCGAGCTCTGCGAGCGAGGGCTCGTGAAGCGCTACGGCTCGTCGACCCCGGAGCTGGACGACCGCCTGCGGTTCGAGCTCAAGACGATCCGCGAGATGGGCTTCGCGGACTACTTCCTGATCGTCGCCGACTTCATCGGGTTCGCGAAGCGGAACGGCGTGTCGGTCGGCCCCGGCCGCGGCTCGGCGGCCGGCTCGCTCGCCGCGTACTGCCTCGAGATCACGGACATCGACCCCATGCGCTACGGGCTGCTGTTCGAGCGCTTCCTCAACCCGGCGCGCAAGGACATGCCCGACATGGACATCGACTTCGCGGTCGAGGGCCGGGAGCGCGTCATCAACTACGTCGCCGAGAAGTACGGCCGCGACCGCGTCGCGCAGATCATCACGTTCTCGAAGATGGCCGCGCGAGCGGCGCTGCGGGACGCGGGCCGCGTGCTGGAGATCCCGTACGGCGTCGTCGATCGGATCGCGAAGCTCGTCCCCGAGGGCCCGGGACAGACGCTCGACGAGGCTCTGAAGCCCGGCGCCGAGCTCGCGCGGGCGGTCGCGGAGGACCCCGTCGCGAAGGAGATCGTCGAGCTCGCCCGGCCGCTCGAGGGGCTCACGCGCGCCGACTCGATCCACGCCGCCGGCGTCGTGATCGGCGCCGAGCCGCTGATCGACGTCGTCCCGCTCCAGCAGAAGGGGCCGGAGGCGGAGGTCGTCACCCAGCTCTCGATGAAGAACGTCGAGGCGCTCGGGCTGCTGAAGGTCGACTTCCTGGGGCTTCGCAACCTCGACGTGATCGACAAGGCCGTCGCCCTGATCGGCGGAGTCGACATCGGGGCGCTCCCGCTCGACGACCGGAAGACGTACGAGATGCTCGCGCGGGCGGACGCGACCGGCGTCTTCCAGTTCGAGTCGTCGGGGATGCGAGACGCGCTCCGCTCGGTGAAGCCGACCGAGTTCGAAGACCTGATCGCGCTCGTCGCCCTCTACCGGCCGGGCCCGATGCAGTACATCCCCACGTACGCCGCGCGGAAGAACGGGCGCGAGAGGGTCACGTACATCGACCCGCGCCTCGAGCCGATCACGGGCGACTCGTACGGGATCTGCGTCTACCAGGAGCAGTACATGCAGATCGCGAAGCAGCTCGCGGGCTTCGAGCCTGCGGAGGCGGAGACGCTCCGCCGCGCGATCGGGAAGAAGATCCACGAGCTGATGGCGTCGCTGAAGGGCAAGTTCCTCGACGGCTGCGCCGCGAACGACGTGCCGCCGGCGGTCGCCGACCAGCTCTGGAAGGACATGGAGTCCTCGCAGGACTACTCCTTCAACAAGGCGCACGCAGCCTGCTACGCGCTGATCGCGTACCGGACGGCTTGGCTCAAGGCCAACCACCCGTGCGAGTACATGGCCGCGCTCATCTCGAGCGTGATGAACACGAAGGACCGTGTCCCGTTCTACGTCAACGCATGCGACGAGCTCGGGATCGACGTCCTGCCCCCGGACGTGAACTCGTCGGCGGTCGACTTCGCAGTGGTCGAGGGCAAGATCCGCTTCGGCCTCAACGCGGTGAAGAACGTGGGGGAGACCGCGGCGCAACGCATCGTCGCCGCGCGCGACGAGGGCGGCCCGTTCGCGTCGATCTGGGACTTCACCGAGCGCGTCGACCCGCAGGTCGTGAACAAGCGCTCCCTCGAGTCGCTCGTGAAATGCGGCGCGCTCGACTCGACGGGCGCCTCGCGGATGGGGATGCTCGCCGTGCTCGAGCAGGCGCTCGCCCACGGACAGAAACTGGCGCAGGACAGGCTGATCGGCCAGTCGTCGCTCTTCGACGGCGCGTTCGAACAGGGCGACACGACCGCCTCGAAGCACCATCCACCCGTCCCGACGGGCGAGTTCACGAAGGAGGAGCTCCTCCGGCTCGAGAAGGAGACGCTCGGCCTCTACGTCTCGGAGCACCCCCTGTCCGGCGTGCGCGACCAGCTGCGGCGCAAGACGGACGCGACGCTCGCCGAGCTCGAGCGGCGGCGCGACGGCGAGGTCGTCACGGTGGGCGGCATCGTCACCGACACGAAGCAGGTGACGACGAAGCGCGGCGAGCCGATGGTCTTTCTCGCGCTCGACGATCCCACCGGCTCCGCCGAGGTCGTCGTCTTCAACTCGACGTACCAGGCGGCGCGGGAGCTCTGCGTGGCCGACCGGATCCTCGTCGTGAAGGGGCGCGTCGACCACAAGCAGCAGGGCGAGACGAAGCTCGTGGCGATGGAGATCTCCGCCTTCGAAGCGGTCAACGAGCGGACCGAGGTCCGCTTCTCGCTCGACGCGAGAGAGGCGCCGGCGGGCGTGATCCGCGAGCTCGCGCGTCTCGTCCGCGAGTTTCCGGGCGAGTCCCCCGTCTACCTCTCGCTCGACACCTCCGAGGGGCCGAAGACGTACGCACTCGGCCCCGAGTACCGCGTCCGCCCCGATGCAGACTTCCTCGCGGAGGCCCGCTCCCTCCTGGGCCGCGCGTCCGTGCTCTGACCGGCGACCTGCGGCGGCGAAGCCGCCCCCTTCAGGGATGTGCCCCGCCGTAGGCGGGGATCAGCGGAAGGAATCCGCGCGCGTCGACTCCTGCTCGGCGAGCAGGCTCTAGAGGAGGATTCGCAGGGCGAGGGCCACCGAGCACCCCTGCTCCAGCAGGGTCACGGCGTGATGGAGGTCGACCTCGGGCGACGCGGCGAGCACGGCGGCGGACTCGAGGTCGTACCCGGCGCGCTCCAGCGACGCGAGACGCCACTGCTCGACGCGGTCGACCTCCCAATCCAGCTCTGTGATGTGTGCCGTTGTCATGTGCCTCTGCCTGTTCAACGACGGTGCCCTGCCCGATATTCGGCCGAACCTACTGTTCGGTTCTCGTGTTCTACGCCACGGAGGTCTGGGAATTGCATTAGCCCCGTGAACATGCTGTTAAACCTCGGTGACTGTTGACTCCACCGCGACTTGCAGTGGCGGCTCCGACACTCGTAGGATCGTGCGGTGCTCCACAAAGACGCGAAGATCGACCTCCTCCGGAACGTCCCGCTCTTCGCAGGGTGCTCGAAGGCGGAGCTCCAACAGGTCGCGCAGCTCGCCGACGAGCTCGACCTGGCGGAGGGCGCGACGCTGATCCGCGAGGGCGAGCGCGGCCGCGAGTTCATCGTCGTCGCCGACGGCACCGTCAAGGTCACGCGCGGCGGCGAGACGCTCCGCGAGCTCGGGGCCGGCGACTTCATCGGCGAGATCGCGCTCGTCGTCGACCGTCCCCGCACCGCGACCGTGACCGCGACCTCGCCGGTCCGGCTCCTCGTGGTCACCGACCGCGCGTTCAGCCGGCTGCTCGAGCAGGTGCCGTCGATCTCCGTCAAGGTCATGCAGAGCCTCGGCGAACGGCTTCACGCGGATGCGTTGTGAGCCGCGAGCTCGCGGCTAGATAGGCGAACCGGCACCTTCCGTTCACAGGCAGAATGCGTCGGCGGTGAGCCTGCTCGCGTCGATCCCCTCGCCGAGCTCCGGCACGGTCGAGCTGGGGCCGCTGACGGTGCACATGTACGGCCTGACGCTGCTCGTCGCGATCGCCGTCTGCACGTGGGTCACCGGTCGCCGGTGGGTCAACCGCGGCGGCGACTGGGACCTCATCTTCCGCTGCGCCGTCTGGGGCGTGGCGGCCGGGATCGTCGGGGCGCGCCTCTACCACGTGATCACGAGCTGGGACGAGGTCCCGGACACGTGGTGGGGGCCGTTCGCGATCTGGCGGGGCGGTCTCGGGGTCTGGGGCGGTATCGCGCTCGGCTGTCTCGTCGGCGGGATCGTGGCGAAGCGCTCGGGTGCCGACGTCTGGCTGCTCGCCGACTGCCTCGCGCCGGGGCTGCTCCTCGCACAGGGGATCGGGCGGCTCGGGAACTGGTGGAACCAGGAGCTCTTCGGCAAGCCGACCGACCTGCCGTGGGGCCTCGAGATCGACCCGGTGAACCGGCCGGTCGACCATCTCGACTCCGCGACGTTCCACCCGACGTTCCTCTACGAGATGCTCTGGGACTTCGCGATGGCCGCGGTGCTCGTGTACCTGATCGAGCGGCGGCTCCGGCCGCGCCCGCCCGGCGTGTTCGCCGCCTACATCGCGCTCTACTGCCTCGGCCGCTTCGGGGAGGAGCTGCTGCGGATCGACCCCGCCCACCACATCGCGGGGCTCCGGCTCAACGCGTGGGTGTCGCTGATCGGCATCGTCGTCGGCGTGACGTGGTACGTCCTCTCGCAGCGCGACCGGACGCGGACTCCGCGGCGCAGAGGCCGGGTGCGACCCGAGAAGCCCCAGCGTCGGATGGCCGTTCCTGGGGAGAGGCGCGTCCGACCGCCCGGCTAGATTCGCCCGGTGCCGTCGGCGGTTCGCGATCTCGAGCTGGACCTCGATGCGTTCGAGGGGCCGTTCGACCTTCTCCTCACGCTCGTCCTCAAGGAGCAGCTCGAGCCTGCGGAGATCGACGTCGCCGCGATCGTCGTCGCCTTCGTCGAGCACCTGACGGCCACCGAGCGGATCGACCTCGACGCCTGCGGCGAGTTCCTCGTCCTCGTCGCGGCGCTGCTGGAGATCAAGGCGCGCCAGCTCTTCCCGGACGAGAGCGCGGAGCTCTCCGAGCTCGAGCCGGAAGAGGCGGCGGAGGAGCTCGCACGTCGGCTCGCCGAGTACCGCCGGATGAAGGAGGCGGCCGGCTGGCTGCGCGAACGGCTCGCCGACGAGCGCGACCGCTACTTCCGTCTCGGCCCCGCGCCGCTCGCGCCGCGTGCCGAGCGCCGGCTGGCGCCGCAGGACCCCGCCGCCCTCGCCGCGGCGCTGGCAGGGTTGGCCGCGCCGCCGCCGAAGGTGTCCCTCTCGCACATGGCCCTTCGCTTCCCGCCCGTCGCGCAGTTCCTCGAGCGCTTCCGCGCCGTGCTCCGCCGGCGCACGGTGTTCGACTTCGACGGCGAGGTGGCGGGGCTCTCGCGGGTCGAGCAGGCCGTCGCGTTCCTCGCGCTCCTCGAGCTTCGCAAGAGCGGCGAGGTCGGCCTCGCGCAGGCTGCGCCGTTCGCCCCGATCCGCGTCACCCGTCCCGAGAAGGAAAGGATTCCGCAGTGGACCGTCCGCTCCGCCTGATCTCCCGAGACAGCATCGCCGAGAGCCCGATCGACTCGCTCGCGCGTACGGTCGAGGCGCTCCTCGTCGTCGCGTCGCAGCCGCTCACCGTGGAGCAGCTCGCCGATGCGGCCGAGGACGACGTCGAGCGGGTGGAGACCGCCCTCGGACTGTTGTCGGAGCGTTACCGCGAGGGACGGAGCGGGATCGTCCTCGAGCGCGCGGCCGGGGGCTATGCGTTCCGTGCGGCCCGCGAGGCCGCCGAGGCGTGCGGCCGCCTGTTCGAGCGGCCGGTGGAGCGCGGGCTCTCGCAGGCTGCACTCGAGACGCTCGCGATCGTCGCGTATACCGGCCCGGTCTCGCGACCCGAGATCGCCCGCATCCGCGGTGTCGCGGCCGACTCGACGGTCGCCTCCCTCGTCGAGCGGGGCCTCATCGCCGAGGCGGGCCGCGAGGCGGGACCCGGCGGTGCGGTGCGCTATCGGGCGACGCCGCTCTTCGAGCGCGTCTTCGGGCTCGACAGCCTCGCCGAGCTGCCGCGGCTCGACGACCTCGGCGCCGACGCCGAGGACCTGCGCGAGCGGCTCCTCGAGGTCGCGGGCGCACGCGCCTCGTAGACGAGGGCTCGACCACTAGCATCGCGGCATGACCGCGATCGCGATCGTCCTCTTCGACGGCGTCGAGGAGCTCGACTTCGCCGGGCCCTGGGAGGTTCTCGCGGCGTGGGCGACGCAGTACCCGGACGACGGGGCGTCGGTGTTCACCGTCGCGGACTCGACCGACCTGGTGCAGTGCGCGAAAGGGCTCAAGGTGGCGGCGGACCACACCTGGGACACCGCTCCGGCCGCCGACGTCCTGATCGTCCCGGGCGGCTTCGGCGTCAACGCGAAGCTCGAGGACGAGGCGTTCCTCGAGCGCCTGCGGGCGGATGCCGGCCGCGGGACGCTCGTGACGAGCGTCTGCACGGGGGCGCTCGCGCTCGCGGCGGCCGGCCTGCTCCGCGATCGGCCTGCGACGACGTGGTGGGGGCGGCTCGACCGCCTCGCGGAGCTCGAGCCGACCGTCGAGGTGCGTCCCGACGACCGGTTCGTCGACAGCGGCGAGATCATCACGGCGGCGGGCGTCTCCGCCGGGATCGACATGGCCCTGCACCTCGTCGCGCGCCTCCACTCGGTCGAGCGCGCCCGCGAGGTCCGCCGCTACATCCAGTACGACCCCGAACCACCGGTGTAGCGGTCGGCGGCGGGTCAGAAGAGGGCGCGGCCGGCGAGGTAGCTGATGCCGAGCGTGCCGATGCCGACCACGAGCGTCCGGACGAGCGTCCGCCGCACCGACAGATCGCCGGCGCCGGAAGCCACGAGCGAGGTCAGCGTCAACGAGGCGACCGCCGCGACAAGGATCGCCCAGGACTCGACGGCCGCGGAGACGGCGAGCGTGATCGCGAGCGGCACCGCAGCGCCGAGTGCGAACGCGATCGCCGCCGATGCCCCGTCCACGACGGTCTCCGTACGCGACATCACCTCGTCGATGCCGTGCTCCGACTCGAGCTGTGCGGTGAGCGCGTCGTGGACCGTCAGCTGCTCGGCGACCTCCCGCGCGAGCGATGGCGCGAGCCCCTTCCGCTCGTAGTACGCCTCGAGCTCGGCAAGCTCCGCCGCCGGGTCGGCGGCGAGCTCCGCACGCTCCTCGGCCGCTTTCTCGAGCTGCGCTTCGCGCTCGGCCGCCGCTTCCGCCCAGGTTGCGCCCCCCAGGCCGAGGGCGCCCGCGATCGTCGCCGCGCTCGCCGCCGTGACGAGCACCGAGTGCGACGCCCCGGCGCCCGCGAAGCCCTCGAGGATGCCCGAGGTGCCGATGATCCCGTCGTTCGCGTCGATCGACCACGAGCGGAACGACTGCGCGCGCGGGAGACCCGATCGAAGGCGCTGCCACCCGGACGGAGCCGGGGCCGTACCGGCCGTCACACCTGCCAGGCGCCCGAGCGCAGCAACGGGACGACGTCGCCGTCGCTCGTGATCCCGTCGACGTCGAGCTCCGGCGAGCCGATCATGAAGTCGACGTGGATCTCCGAGGCGTTGACCCGGGCGCGGTCGTCCTCGGACTCGACGCCGAGCGTGTACCCGCTCCCGAGCGCGATGTGGCTCGCCGCGTTCTCGTCGATGAGCGTCTCGTAGAAGACGGTGCCGAGCGGGCCGATGCGCCCTTCGCCGTCGACGAGCGCGAGCTCGCCGAGGCGCGTTCCCCCGTCGTCCTTCGCGGCGATCGCACGCATCGCGTCCGCGCCGCGGTCGGCGTCGATCCTCACGGCGCGACCGCCTGCGAACTCGACACGGATCCCGTCGATCAAGGCGCCGTACAGCTCGAGCGGCCGTGTCGCCGTCACGTGCCCCTCGACTCGAGAGGGATCCGGCGTGGTGAAGATCTCCTCGCTCGGAATGTTCGGGAAGTGGCGGATGCCGTCGACCGTCTCGAAGTCCGCGGCGTGCCAGACGGACGTGGGGAGCAGGCCCACCGTGAGGTCGGTCCCAGGGCCGTGCAGGTGGATCGCGTCGAAGCGGCGCTCCGTCAGCCGCGCCGCGGCGCTCTGGATCGTGCGCGCGCGCTCGCGCCACGCCTCCTCCGGGTCGTCGCTGTCGAGCCTGCAGATGTACGCGATCTCCTCCCAAAGGCGGTCGTATGCCTCGTCCTCCGAGAGATCCGGATGCACGAGCCTCGCCCAGGCATGCGTCGGCGCGGGCGCCACGCACCAGTTCGTCGTGCGCTCGTTCACGATCTCGCCCGTGCGCGGCAGCCAGGGCAGGACGTCCCGACCCGCCCGCACGGGGTCGATTCCCTCGAGCGAGTCGGGTGCGGCCGGCCCGTTGAGGGTCACGCGCGCCGCGTGCTCGACGGACAGCCATTCGAGGCGCTCGAGGAGCCAGGGCGGGATGTACTCGAGGGTCGACTCGTCGGCGTGGGCCAGCCGCTGGCGCTTGACCCAGGGGTCGAACGTGACCACGTCGACCCAGCGTGCGCCGCGCTGGTACGCCGCGCGTGCGACCTCGCGCGTCAGCGTCTCCTTGCCCGTGTACGTCGTGACGCCGACGATCTGTCCGGGCTGGACGTTCGCGCCGTAGCCGACGACGAGGTCGGCGAGGCGGCGCGTGAGATCCGCGTGGGCCGTCACGGCAAGAGGGTACCGGCGAGAATGACACGCGATGCGTCTGAACGCGTACCTCGCCCGGGCGGGCGTCGCGTCGCGGCGGGGCGCGGACGAGCTGATCAAGGCGGGGCGCGTGAGGGTGAACGGCGCTCCAGGCGAGCTCAACTCGTTCGTCGGGAGCGCCGACGACGTCCGGGTCGACGGCCGGCCGATCGGCGCGCAGCGCCTGCGCCACGTGCTGCTGAACAAGCCGCGCGGGACGATCACCACCGCCCGCGACCCGGAGGGCCGTCCGACGGTCGTCGACCTCGTCGGCGGCGACGTCCGCGTCGTCCCGGTCGGCCGGCTCGACCGCGACACGACCGGCGTGCTCCTCCTCACGAACGACGGCCCCCTCGCCCACCGGCTCGCCCACCCGCGCTACCGAGTGGAGAAGACGTACGTCGCCGAGGTCGAGGGCGAGCCCGGGGACGCGGAGGTCAGCGCGCTGGCGGAGGGCATCGAGCTGGACGACGGCCCCACCGCGCCCGCGCGCGTGCGCCGTCTCGGGCCGTCGCGGATCGAGCTCGTCCTCCACGAAGGGCGGAACCGCCAGGTCCGGCGGATGCTCGAGGCGGTCGGTCACCCCGTCGTGAAGCTGCGGCGATCGCGGTATGCAGGGCTCGGGCCCGGGCGGCTCCGACCAGGCGATTGGCGCGACCTGACAGCGGCCGAGGTCGCGCGGCTCCGCCGCCTCGTCGGGCTGTAGCGGCGACCACTACTCGAACCAGACGAGCGTCGCCAGCACGATGTACAGGCTGAGGAGCGCGAGCCCTTCGAACAGGACCGCCTCGCCGTCGCCCGTGATCTGCCAGAGGGCGATCGCGGTGAGCGCGAGCGCCCCGAGGTAGACGGGGTCGACCACGAAGGTGAGCCGGTGCTCGAAAGCGAGGGACGCGATCACGAGCACGGGGAACAGGAAGCAGGCGACCTGCGAGACGGAGTTCTTGACCACGGAGATCGAGAGGTCGTTCTGGCCTTTCCAGGCGAGCGAGATCGCGACGACGTTCTCGACGGCGTTCCCGGCGATCGCGACGATCACGAGCCCCGTGAACGCCTTCGAGATGCCGAGCGCCTCGACTGCGGGGTCGAGCGCGTCGACGAACCAGTCGGAGAGGAAGGCGGTGAGCACGCCCGCCACGCCCAGTGTCGCAACCGCGACGGGGAACGGGATGACCGAGTGCGCGGGCTCCGAGAGCGCCTGCTCCGAGGTGCGTTCCGAGCGCAGGTAGCCGAACAGCCAGGCGGCGTAGACGAGGAGAAGACACACGGCGCCGACCACCGAGATCTCCATCTGGTGCTCGCTCGCGCGGTCGCCGACCTGGTCGGACAGCCCGAGGATCGAGATGAGGAACACCGCGAGCAGCAGCAGCGTCGCGGTGTCGTTCGGCAGGCGGGCGCCGAAGGTCATCTTCCCGTCCGGCTGCCTGAGCGACCCGGCCGCGATCGCGAGGCCCAGCACCAGGAGCGCCGTTGCGAAGAGCGAGCCGAGGATCGAGAACTGCGCGACGACGACCTCGCCGGCGGAGAGCGCGAACAGCACGATGAACAGCTCGGGGAGGTTGCCGAGCGTCGACTGGAGCGCGCCCGCCACTGCCGGCCCGAACCGGGCGCCGACCGACTCGGTCGCGAGGCCGATCGCCCAGGCGACGCCGCCGAGCGCGACCGCGGTGACGACGAACGTCGCGACCGGATCGGCATTCGTGAAGTGGAGGATCGCGCCTGCGGTCGCGACGGCGAGGACGAGCGCCGCCGCCGCGTACGTCCGGGTCATTCAGAGCCTCACGAAGCCCATCCGCTCGTACATCGCCGCGAGCGTCGGGGCCGCCTCGGCCCGGGCCTTCCCGGCACCGACCGCGAGCAGGCGCAGGAGCTCGGGCTCGTCGCCGCGGAGCTCCAGGTAGCGCTCCCGGACGGGCGTGAGCAGCTCGACCACGGCGTCGCCGACGTCCCGCTTGAGGTCGCCGTATCCGGCCCCGTCGTAGGCGCGCTCGACCTCCTCGGGCGTCCGCTCGGTCGCGACGGAGAGGATGTCGACGAGGTTCGTCACCCCGGGCTTGTCGTCTGCGCGCCGCACCTCGCGACCCGAGTCGGTCACCGCCGAGCGGAACTTCTTGCGGATCACGTCGGGGTCGTCGAGGACCTTGACCGTGCCCTGCTCGGTGCCGCCCGTCGTCGACATCTTCTTCGTCGGCTCCTGGAGGTCCATGATCCGGGCCCCGACCTCGGGGTAGATCCCCTCCGGAACGACGAAGGTCTCGCCGAACCGCGCGTTGAACCGCTGGGCGACGTCGCGCGCGAGCTCGAGGTGCTGCCGCTGGTCGTCGCCGATCGGGACACGGTCGGTCTGGTAGAGGAGGATGTCGCCCGCCATCAGCACGGGGTACGTGAACAACCCTGCGGAGACGAACTCGCGCTGGTCGGCCTTGTCCTTGAACTGCGTCATCCGCCCGAGCTGCCCGTAGCTCGTGACGGCGGAGAGCAGCCAACTCGCCTCGGCATGCGCCGTGACCTGGCTCTGGGCGAACACCGCCGAGCGGTCGGGGTCGAGGCCGGTCGCCAGAAGCATCGCGAAGAGGTCGAGCGTCCGCTCGTGCAGGTCACGCGGGTCGTACTCGACGGTGATCGAGTGCAGGTCGACGATGCAGAAGAACGCCTCGCCGAGCTCCTGCGTCTGCGCGTACTGGCGGAAGCCGCCGATGTAGTTGCCGAGGTGCTTGTCGCCCGTGGGCTGGATGCCCGAGAAGATCCTCATGGGGTTCCTTTCGTCCGCTTCGCGGCCGAAACGACCCTAGGCGCGCTCCCGACCGCAACGACACGTCGATGCGTTGGCGCGCCAGAAGACGGTGTGGCGGTCGATGCCGGGCATGCCCCTCTTCTAGCCGTTTTGACCCGGGGCGTCAAAACGCCCCCGGATACACTCGCCGCATGGCAGTCACGGAGCCCTGGACGCCGTCGTCGTGGCGGTCGCTTCTCGCGCTGCAGCAGCCCGACTGGCCGGATCCGACTGCGGTCGAGGCGGTCCGCGAACGTCTCGGGCAGCTGCCGCCGCTCGTGTTCGCGGGCGAGGCGCGCGCGCTCCAGCGGGCGCTGGGCGAGGCGGTCGAGGGTCGCGCGTTCCTCCTCCAGGCGGGCGACTGCGCCGAGTCGTTCCGCCAGGTCTCGGCGGTCGCGATTCGCGAGCGCCTCAAGGTGATCCTCCAGATGTCGGCGGTGCTCACGTACGGCGCGACGCTGCCCGTCGTCAAGGTCGGGCGGATCGCCGGGCAGTTCACGAAGCCGCGGTCCGCTCCGACGGAGCTCGTCGACGGCGTCGAGCTGCCCGCCTTCCGCGGCCACGCGGTGCACTCCGACGAGGCGACGCCCGAGGCGCGGGTCCCCGATCCGGAGCGGATGGTGCAGGCCTACTACCAGGCCGTCTCGACGCTCAACCTTCTCCGGGCGTTCACGAAGGGCGGCTTCGCCGACCTCACGCAGGTGCACACCTGGAACCAGGAGTTCGTCTCGAGCTCGCTCGAGGGGCGCCGCTACGAGGTGATTGCGAACGAGATCGGCCGCGCCCTGCGGTTCATGCAGGCGATCGGCATCGACCTCGGCGACGAGCACTCGATCCACGAGGTGGACATCTGGACGAGCCACGAGGCGCTGCTGCTCGACTACGAGGAGCCGCTCGTCCGGCGGGACTCGACCACGGGCGACTGGTACGCGTGCTCCGCCCACTTCCTCTGGGTCGGCGAGCGGACGCGCCAGCCGGACGGCGCCCATGTCGAGTTCCTCGCGGGCGTCGAGAACCCCGTCGGCGCGAAGGTCGGGCCCGGTGCGACGCCCGACGAGCTCGTCGCGCTGTGCGAGCGGCTCAACCCGAGGCGGCTGCCGGGCAGGCTCACGCTCCTCACACGCCTCGGCGCCGAGCGCGTGCGCGACGTGCTGCCGCCTCTGATCCGCGCCGTGCGCGAGAGCGGCGTGCCGGTGCTCTGGGTCTGCGACCCGATGCACGCCAACACGTTCGTCACGCCGTCGGGGCACAAGACGCGCCGGTTCGACGATGTGCTCGGCGAGATCGAGGGCTTCTTCGCGGCGCACCGCGAGACCGGCACATGGCCGGGTGGCGTCCACCTCGAGGTGACCGGAGAGGACGTCACGGAGTGCCTCGGCGGCTCCGAGGAGGTGCGCGAGGATCAGCTCGACACGCGCTACGAGACGCTCTGCGATCCGCGGCTCAACGCCCGACAGTCGCTCGACCTGGCTTTCCGTGTCGCGGAGCTGATGCGGGCCGCATGATCGCCTGTCGGCGATCCTGGGGCTAGGACAGTCGATGGCGCTCGAACGCCTGACGATCCTCGGAACCGGCCTCATCGGAGCGTCCGCGGGTCTCGCCGCGCGGCGCGCGGAGGTGAGCTCCGTCATCGGGTGGGACCCGGACTCCGAAGCGCTCGGCGTCGCCGCCGAGCGCGGCGCCGTCGATCCTGCGTCCTCGCTCGCCGACGCGGTCGACGCCGCAGAGCTCGTCGTCGTCGCCACCCCCGTCGGCGAGCTTCCAGAGACGGTGCGCGAAGTCCTGGTGCGTGCACCCGCAGCGTGCACGGTCACCGACGTCGGCTCGACGAAGGGACCGGTGTGCGCGGCGGCGGCAACGGACGCGCGGTTCATCGGCGGGCATCCCATCTCCGGTGCGGAGACCCGCGGCCCGGGCCGGGCGTCGGCCGAGCTGTTCCGCGACGCGACCTGGTTCCTGACCCCCACTGCGGCCACGGCGCCCGACAGGCTGCGACTCGTCCACGGGTTCGTGACCGCACTCGGCGCCCGGCCCGTGGCGATCGGGCCGGATGCGCACGACCGGCTCGTCGGCCTGACGAGCCACCTCCCGCACGTGCTCGCCAACGTCCTTCTCAACCACGCCGGATCGACGCGCATCGAGGGTCACGACCCCCTCCACGCGGCCGGAGGCTCCCTGCGCGACATGACGCGGATCGCGGGCGCGAACCCGCGGATCTGGGTCGACATCTTCCTCGACAACAGAGAGGCCCTTGGAGTCGCCCTCGCGGAGCAGCGCCGCGCGCTCGAGCGGGTCGAGCGCGCGCTGGCGGAGGAGGATGCGGGGTACCTCGCCCGCTGGATCGGCGAGGCGAGCTCCCACCGGCGGAGGCTCCTCGAGACCGCCTTCGCGGATCCGGGCGCCCTGCAGCGGCTCCGCGTGCACATCCCGGACCGGCCCGGCGTCCTCGCGGGGATCTTCCAGGCGCTCGGCGCCGAGCGGATCAACATCGAGGACTTCGAGATGGACCACGTCTCGAGCGAGCGCGGCGGCACGCTCACCGTCCTGGTCTCCGGCGAGGGCGAGGCCGAGCGCGCCCTCCGGCTCCTCGAGGG
>DASXAW010000069.1:0-25100 GCA_036406535.1 Gaiella sp. | reverse complement strand
CGAGATGTTGATCGCGAGCATGTAGCCGGCGATCGCGGCGAGCGCGGCGGCGATCGAGAGCGACTGCAGCTTGTACGCGAACGTGTTCTTCCCGAGCGCGCGCGCCGCGTCCTCGTCCTCCCGGATCGCGTTCAGCACGCGGCCCCAAGGCGAGCGGACGAGCACGGCGACGAAGGCCGCGAGGACCAGGAAGACCGCGAGGTTCACGACGAGCAGCGGGAGGAGGAAGCGCGGCGCAATCCCGAGATGGCCGAGCCACCCGTCGATCCGTGCGGAGAGGTCGTTCCACGTGTCGGTGTAGCCGAACAATCCGAGGTTGCCGCCCGTGAGCCCGTCCCAGTTGTCGGCGATGTAGCGGACGATCTCGCTGAAGGCGAGGGTCGAGATCGCGAAGTAGTCGGCGCGAAGCCGCAGCGACGGGAGGCCCACGAGGATGGCCGCCGCAGCCGCCGTGCCGAGGCCGGCGAGAACAGCGAGCCAGAACGACGCGCCGGACTTCACGACGAGGATCCCCATCGTGTACGAGCCCACCGCCATGAAACCCGCCTGGCCGAAGTTGAAGATGCCCGTCGTACCGATGTTCAGCTGGACACCGAGTGCGAACACGCCGTAGGTCGTCGCGAGCACCCCGACATTGATCCAGAAGTCCTGGTTCGTGAGGAACTCGAATGTGACCCCGAGGAGCGCCGCGCCGGTCATCGGTCGACGCTCCTGGCGCGGCCGAACAGGCCCTGCGGCCGCACGAGCAGCACGAGGATCAGCACCGCGAAGCCCACCGCGACCTTCATCGACGGGTTGATCACGAGCGTCGACCACTCCTGCGCAACGCCGATCAGGATCCCGCCCGCGAGCGCGCCGTACGCGTTGCCAATGCCGCCGACGACGACCGCTGCGAAGATGCTGAGGATCAGCGTGAAGCCGAGCTGCGGGTTCACCGTCCCGGCGGGCAGCGCATAGATGATTCCCGCGAGGCCGGCGAGCCCTCCGCTGATCGCCCACGTGACGAGCACGATCCGGTCCGTGTCGATCCCGGTCGTCTCGGAGAGCTCGATGCTGTCCGACAGGGCCCGCATCTGACGGCCGAGCGACGTGTAGCGCAGCCCGAGGGCGACGAGGGCGATCGCCGCCAGGCCGACGAGCGTGACGATCAGCTCGGTGCGCCCGATCCGCAGGCCGAAGATCGTCACGCCGGCCGTGACGTCTGCGCCGGTCGCCCGGTCCTCCGGCCCGGCGACGAAGGCGATCGTGTAGCGCATCACGTACGCGAGGCCGAGCGCCAGCAGGAGGAGCTGCAGCTCGCCGACGCGCTTCCGCCTCACCGGCCGCCAGAGCGCGACCTCGAGGGAGAGCGCGAGCCCGGCCGTCGCGACGACGCCGACGACGGCGGAGACGACGAGGGGCAGGTCGAGCGCGTTCGCCGCGACGAGCATGTACGCGCCGAAGGTCAGGAACTCGCCGTGGGCGAAGTTGACGAGCCGGAGGACGCCGAAGATCAGCGTGAGCCCGACGGCGCCGAGCGCGAAGTAGTTCCCGGCGACGATCCCGTTGAGCGTCGCCTGGGCGAGCTCGTGCCAGCCCTCCTTGAGCCCGAGCCAGAGCGCGACCAGCGCGATGACCACCCCGAGCGCGGCGAGCGGGTGGCGGCGCAGGACGGAGACGCCCGCCGCGAGCGGGCCGGGGCGCGGATCGGTGTCGAGCGCGTACGAAGTGCCTGACATGTCAGCGCCTGATTCAACGCGGGCGCTCCCGCGCCGTCAAGCAGGCTAGGTGCTACCGCCCCAGGTAGGCCTTACGGAGATCGTCGTTCTCGAGGAGCTCCGAGGCGGGCCCCTCGAGCACGATGCGGCCGGTCGAGAGCACGTACCCGCGGTCGGCGATCGAGAGCGAGACGTTCGCGTTCTGCTCGACGACGAGCATCGCGACGCCGGTCTGGTTGACCTGCTGGATGATCTCGAAGCTTCGCTCGACGAGGATCGGCGCAAGGCCCATCGAGGGCTCGTCCATCAGCAGGAGCTTCGGCTTCGACATGAGCGCGCGACCCATCGCGACCATCTGCTGCTCGCCGCCCGAGAGCGTCCCCGCGAGCTGGCTGCGCCGCTCGTAGAGGAGGGGGAACAGCGTGTAGACGCGCTCGAACTCGTCCTTGAGGTCGGCCCGGGGACGCAGGTACGCCCCCATCTCGAGGTTCTGCAGGACGGTCATCGGCCCGAAGAGCCGCCGATTCTCCGGCACGATCGCGAGCCCGCGCCGGATCCGGTGCGCGGTCGGCAGGCGCGTGACGTCCTCTCCCTCGAGCCGGACGGCGCCCGTGCGGGGTCGGACGAGCCCCAGGATCGTCTTGAGCGTCGTCGACTTCCCCGACGCGTTCCCGCCCAGGAGACAGACGAGCTCGCCCGCGCCGACCCTCAGGTTCGAGTCCTGGAGGATGTGGATCTGCCCGTAGTAGGTGTTGACTCCCTCGAGCGCGAGAAGCGGACCGGCCTCGGCGACAGCGTTCACTTGCGCGCCATCCCGCCCGTCCCGAGGTACGCCTCGACGACGCGCGGGTCGGTAGCGACCTCGCCAAACGTACCCTCGGCGATCTTCACACCGTGGTCGAGCGCGACCACCCGGTCGGAGATGCCCTCCACCACATGCATGTCGTGCTCGATCACGAGGATCGTGTAGCCGCCGTCTTCCCGCAGCTTGGCGATCAGCTCGGTGATCTCCTGCGTCTCGCGGGGGTTCATCCCGGCGGCCGGCTCGTCGAGGAGGAGCAGCCGCGGGTTCGTCGCGGTCGCTCGCGCGATCTCGAGCCTGCGGCGGTTGGCGTACGACAGCGAGTACGCGGGCTGGTCCCAGCGGTAGCCCATCAGGCGCTCGCCGAAGAAGGCGAGCCGCTGCTCGGCGAGGTCGCGTATCTCTCGCTCCTCCCTGCGCTGTCCCGGCGTCCGCAGCATCGAGCGGAACGGGCCAGAACGGGTGTGCCCGTACGCCGCGGACATCACGTTCTCGCGCACGGTCATGTTGAGGAACAGCCGCAGCGTCTGGAACGTGCGCGCGATCCCCTTGCGGGTGATCCTGTGCGGCTCGAGGCCGGTGATGCTCTCCCCCGCGAACCGGATGTCGCCCTCGGTCGGCTGGTAGACGCCCGTCACGAGGTTGAACAGCGTCGTCTTCCCGGCGCCGTTCGGACCGATCACGCTGACGATCTCGCCCTCGTCGACGTGGAGGTCGAGCTTCGACACGCATGCAAGGCCGCCGAACGACATCGACACCTTCTCCAGCTCGAGGAGCCGGGTCGCGCTCATACGATCTCCACGCGCTTCTCGCCGAGGATGCCCTGCGGCCGGGCGACCATCATCGCTACGAGGAGCGCGCCGAGGACGATGTACCGCGTCGACTCGGGATGCGCGACCATCACGTTCTCCCAGACGAACGCGGCCAGGTACAGCGTCGGCACGAGCAGCGCGATCCGCACCCAGCCGCGGACGAGCGTGAGCACCAGAGCGAGCGCGATGAGGCCGACGTAGGACACCGGCGGGATCCACCCGGCCAGCTGCGTCGGCACGATCACCCAGTCGGAGGCCCGGGAGCCGATGCTCCCGCTCGCCTCGACGGACCCGCCGGTCCACGAGTCGTCGATGCCGCCCGCGACCAGATGGGCGACCACCCCGAAGACGGCGGTGCCGCCGAGGACGGCGACGAGCTGCCACGAGGCCCGGAACACCGCCGCGAGCCCGAGCAGGATCGCGAGGTAGAAGACGCTCTGCTGCGTGTTGCCCGGGTCGCGGAGCACCTCGAGCAGAACGCTGATGATGATCGCGCCGAGCACCACGCCGGCCTGGCTGCCTGCGCCCCCGAGGATCACCATCGTGTAGATCGTGATCAGGAGCGGGAACTCGAAGTTCTGTGGGAACACGCTGCCGTTCAGGGCGGTCGAGAGCGTTCCCGTCGTGGCGGCGACCGAGGCGCCGAACGCGAATGCCATCAGCTTGAGCCGGTTGACGGGCATGCCCATCAGCTCTGCGGCGAGCGGGTCTTCGCGGAGCGACCGCCAGGCGCGGCCGGTGCGCGAGTCGTTGAGCAGGTGCAGGAGCACGTACACGACGACGAACAGGCCGAGGGCGACGTAGAGGTACTCGACGCCGAAAAGCCCCTCGGACGTCGCGCGCGAGATTTCCCAACCGAAGATCTTGAACTCGTCGACGTTGAGGATCCCGTTCGGGCCGTTCGTGAGGCTGTGGCCGAAGACGTTGTCGCCGTTGTTCGTGAACGTCAGGAACACCTGGAAGAAAAACAGCGTCACGATGGCGAGGTAGTCGCCGGTCAACCGACGCGACGGGAGCCCCACGAGCCAGCCGACGACCCCGCCCACGATCGCGACGATCACGATCACCACGAGCGTCGGCAGGTGGATGTCGTACTGGTCGGAGCTGAGCAGCGCATACGTGTACGCGCCGATCCCGTAGAACGCGACGAACCCGAGGTCGAGGAGCCCGCCCCAGCCGACCACGATGTTGAGCGCGAGCGCGAGGAGCATGAACACAACCGTGTCGAACGCGACGCGCCGCACGTACCCGCTGTCGGAAAAGACCGGCACCAGGCAGATGCAGGCCGTGAGCAGCGTCAGCCACGCCCACCAGGGCACGAGGGCGAGCCGCTCCTCGAGGGTCCCGAGCCACCCACCGCGGCGCGTGCGCCGCTCGCCGTGCCGTGCGACCCACTCGTCGCGACCGACCGCGGGACTCGCGGGCCCCTCGGCCGTGCTGGCCTCCACCGCGCCCTCGAGCGGTGAGGTGAGGGAGTCGTCCCAGTCGGTCGGCCCGGCCATCACTACACCTTGGTGATGTCGGCCTTGCCGAACAGGCCCTGGGGCCGGAACAGCATGAACAGGATGAGGATCAGGAACACGAGCAGGTCGGACCACTTCGTCGAGATGTAGCCCTGCGTGTACGCCTCGGCGAATCCGAGGATGAGGCCGCCCGCCATCGCACCCGGGATGGAGCCGATGCCGCCGATCACCGCGGCCGTGAAACCCTTGAGTCCCGCGAGGAACCCGATCGACGCGAACGTCGGCGCGCGGAGCGCGAAGAGCACGCCTGCGGCGCCGGCGAGCGCCGAGCCGAGGACGAACGCGAAGACGATCACGCGGTCGATGTCGATCCCCATCATCGCCGCGGCCTCGCGGTCGTGCGAGGTCGCCTGCATCGCCTTCCCGGTCCTCGTCCGGGTGACCAGCATCCACAGCAGCGCCATGAGGACGAACGCGGAGACGATGATCACGATGCGCAGGAGGGGCACGCGCACGTTTCCGATGTCGAAGCCCTTGAGGAACAGCACGCCGTCGCCCAAGGCGAACGCGTCGTAGTCGCGCTGCTCGGCGCCGAACAGGAGCTGCATCGAGTATGCGAGGAAGAAGGAGACGCCGAGCGCGCTGATCAGCGGCGCGATCCGCGGCGCGTCGCGCAGCGGCCGGTACGCGAACCGCTCGATCGCGACACCGAGGACGGCGCAGCCCGCCATCGCGGAGAGCGTGATCAGGACGAGCAGCAACCAGATCGGGACGACGGGATCCGTCGACCCGCCGAGGAGCTGCAGCATCCCGAAGCCGATGAACGACCCGACCATGAACACGTCGCCGTGGGCGAAGTTGAGGAGCTTGAGGATCCCGTAGACGAGCGAGTACCCCAGTGCGATCAGCGCGTAGACGCTCCCGAGGGTGAGCCCGTTCAGGGTCAGCTGGGTGAACGTGTCCACGCGGGCCGCGAGTCTATAGGGGCTTGGAGCGACCGACGCGGCCCGGCTCGACCCGGGCCGCGTCGGTCACCGAACCGCTCAGCCGACGAGCTTGTACGTGCCGTTCGACTGGATCTGGAAGATGTAGAACTTCGCGTTCAGCGGGTCGTTCGACTTCGTCGAGAAGCGGAACGGACCGCCGAGGATGGACGTCTTGAGGTTGATCTTCTTGATGTTCTTCACGACGTCCCTGCGGCTCTTGATCTGGCCCTTGCCCGCGTCGCATGCCTTCTTGATGGCGTTGAGTGCGACCTCGACTGCGAGGTACGTGGGCGGCCCGAACGACCCGAGCGTCGCCTTCGGGTTGTCCTTCTTCCAGCCGTCGATCAGCGCCTTGCTCGAGGCGATGCCGCTGATGTCCGGAGCGAAGTTCGAGACGTACGAGCCCGTGACCTTGAACTGGTCGGGGCTGTTCGTTCCGTCGCCGCCGAAGACCTTCGCCTTCTTGCCCTGCTCGAGGAGTTGCTGCGCGAAGGTCTGCGCGTCCCCGGGCTGCTGCGTCGGGAAGAAGACGATGTCCGCGTCGCTCGGCACGCGCGTGACGAGCGAGGAATAGTCGGTCGTGTTGACCGACGTCGACTGCCGCGTGACGCTCACGCCGCGCTTCTTCAGGACGAGCTCGGCGGCGTCGGCGAGGCCGACCGAGTACGGCTCCTGGAAGTCGACGATGACGACCTTCTTCGCCTTGAGCTTGTCGACCATGTAGTTCGCGTCGGTCGGGCCCTGGATGTAGTCGCCGGGCACGACCCGGAAGAACGACGACGTCGCCTCCCGCTGCGAGCCCTTCGTCAGCGACGTCCGCGTCGCGGACGGCGAGATCTGCGCGATGCCCGCCGCGGTGAGCGCGTTGCTCGCCGAGGCGGCGCCGCCGGAGGTCGCCGGCCCGATCACGGCGAGCACCTTCGAATCGGAGATGAGCTTCTGCGAGACGACGAGCGCCTCACCAGGGCCCTTCTCGACCGGTGTGTCCGCCTGCACGAGCGTCACCTTGAGCCCGTACTTGCCCGCAAGGGTCTTGACCCCGTACTTCGCCCACGACAGCTGCTCCTGGCCGATGAAGCCGCCGCCGCCGGTGAGCGGCGTGACGATCGCGATCTTCACCGGGCTCTTGCAGCTCACGACGGCCTGCGAGCCCGCATCCGCCGTCGCGGCGAGTGCCGCGGCACCGAGCGCAGCAAGCGCCAGCGCCGCAAGTCCTCGTCTTCTCATGCCCTGACTCCTCCTTGGTGGGTATCCAAACGTGAGACGTCCTTTTCCGGCGGATGTTGCGCCGCAATCGCGCCGGAGCCGCGAACTTTGAAGCCCCCGGCCTGACATGTCAACGTTGTCCGCCGAGTGCGGATTACCGCCCGGCGGACACGGGAACGCACCGCTAGCGTGGCGCCGTGGCCGCCGTCGTCGAGGCAATCGATCTCCACCGCACCTACCGCACCACGACGGGCACGTTCCGCCGTCGCTCGCTCGAGGTCGAGGCCGTGCGCGGCGTCAGCTTCGAGATTGGCGAGGGCGAGCTCTTCGGGCTGCTCGGGCCGAACGGCGCCGGGAAGACGACGACGATCAAGATGCTGATCACACTGCTCCTGCCGACGTCCGGCCAGGCCCGCGTCCTCGGGCACGACGTCGTCGAGGACGCCCACTGGGTGCGGAAGCGGATCGGCTACGTGTTCGGCGGCGACCGCGGCCTCTACGAGCGGCTCTCCGCGCTGGACAACCTCCGCTACTTCGCGGAGCTCTACGGTGTCGACCCCCACACCCAGCGCACGCGGATCGCAGAGTTGCTCGAGCTCGTCGGGCTCGAGGGCCGCGAGAAGGAGCGCGTCGAGGGCTACTCCCGCGGGATGCGGCAGCGGCTCCACATCGCCCGCGGGCTCCTGCACGACCCGGCGGTCGTGTTCCTCGACGAGCCGACGATCGGCGTCGACCCCGTCGGCGCGCGCGAGCTCCGGTCGATGATCGCGAGCCTCAAGGCGGCGGGCAAGACGGTGCTCCTGACGACGCACTACATGTTCGAGGCCGACGCCCTGTGCGACCGGATCGCAGTCGTCGCGCGCGGCAAGATCGTCGCCGAGGGCACCCCGCGCGACCTCAAGCAGATCGTCACCGAGGGCGTCGTGGTCGAGATCGAGGTGTACGGGATCGAGGACGACGCGGTCGAGTCCCTGCGGCGGATCGAGGGCGTCACCTCCGTGGCCGTCGAGGACCAGGAGCAGGCGCAGGTCGTGGTCGTCCAGGCGGGTGCGGGCCGCGAGCCGACGCAGGAGATCCTCTCGCGGCTGGACGGAGTCTCAGTCGGGCGGGTGACGACCCGTGAGCCGACGCTCGAGGACGCGTACGTCGCTCTCGTGACCGATCCTGCCGAGACCACGGTCGCCTGACGGGCTTACAGAGCGCTTACCTGCGCGGACGCGTTCGCTAACGACGGCCTGGGAGGATGCGGGGATGCGGGCACGTCTCGTCGCGGGTGTCGCGATCGCGTGGCTCGCTGCCGCGTCTCCGGCGATCGCCGCCGACCGGACGGTCGACCGGGGAATCGTCCAGTCGGTCACGCCCACAGTGCTGGTGCTGCGCAGCCTCGACGGCGTCGAGGTCGAGGTTCCGCTCGGCCCGGCGACGCGGTTTCGCCTGAACGGGCTGCCCGCGACGCTCGCGGACGTGCAGCCGGGGTTCGTCGCGGAGACGGTTCGCTTCGGAACGCGCGCCGCCGTGCGCGTGCGGGCGTTCGGTCGGGTCGCGACGACGACCGAGCGGGGCCGCCTCCTCGCGGTGCAGGACGGTTCGCTCGTCCTACGCGCGAGCGCAGGGCGGACGCGGATCCCCATCTCCAGCCGCACGGTCGTCCGCCGCCGCGGACGGCTCGTCGCGCTGCGCGTCCTCCGGGTCGGGATGCGCGTCGAGGTCGTCCGCGCGGTAGACGGCTCCGCGCAGACGGTGCGCGTCCTCCGGGCTGGCGCATAGCGATGTCGGGGGGCGGAACGATCCTGCTCGTCGAGGACGAAGAGGACATCGCCGGGCTCGTCCGCGCGTACCTCGAGCGCGACGGCTTTCGCGTCGTCTGGGCGACGCGCGGGACGGAAGGGCTCGCCGAGCTCGAGCGAAACGACATCCGCCTCGCGATCCTCGACCTCCAGCTGCCGGACGCCGACGGGTTCGACGTCTGCCGGGCGATCCGCGCGTCGTCGAGCCTGCCGGTCGTGATGCTCACCGCCCGGGACGAGGAGGTCGACCGCGTCACGGGGCTCGAGCTCGGCGCGGACGACTACGTCACGAAGCCGTTCTCGCCCCGTGAGCTCACGGCGCGGGTCCGCGCGGTGCTCAGGCGCGTCGAGCCCGACGAGACCGACGAGCGGTTACGCGCCGGGGACCTCGAGCTCGACCGGAAGGCGCGCACCGCGACCGTCGCCGGAGCCGAGGTCGAGCTGACCGCCCGCGAGTTCGACCTCATCTGGCACCTCGCGGCGCGCCCGGGCATCGTCGTCTCGCGCTCGCAGCTCCTCGACCGCGTGTGGGGCATCGCGTTCCCCGGCGGGACGCGCACGGTCGACGTCCACGTCGGCCAGCTGCGCCGGAAGCTCGGGCGGCCGAAGCTGATCCGGACCGTGCGAGGCGCGGGATACA
Organism: Gaiella sp.; assembly: GCA_036406535.1. Classification (GTDB taxonomy): domain Bacteria; phylum Actinomycetota; class Thermoleophilia; order Gaiellales; family Gaiellaceae; genus Gaiella. Next base: position 15,707 of record DASXAW010000069.1, on the reverse strand, counting down.
AGGTCGTGACGTGAACCGCTGGCGGCGAGCGGCGTCGGGAGGCCGGCTTCGCCGGCCGGAAGTGGCTGCCGGCCGGGGGCGCGCGTGAACCTCCGCTCGAGGCTGTTCCTCGGCATCGCGGGGACGGTGCTCGTCTCCCTCGTCGTGACGGTCGTCGCCGGGGCGCTCCTCACCCGCCGCTCGCTCGAGGCGACCGCGCTCGACGCCCTCGAGCGTCAGGTCGAGCTGATCGCCGCGCAGCGCCGCGAGGACCCCGCCCGCGGCGTCGACGACGAGCTCGGCCGTTTCCTCGCGACCGACGAGCAGCGGCTCGCGATCCTCACGCCCGCGCAGGCCGACCTGCTCCTCCCCGACGACGCGGCCGGACGGCTGCGCCGAGGAAAGGCGGCGAGCGGCTCGGTCGACGTGCGCGGCACGCGATTCCTCTTCGCCGCGCGCGAGAGCGGCGGTGAGGCCATCGTCCTCCTCCGCTCGGCATCGAGCCAGCAGGCCGACTGGCTGCCGTTCGTGCTCGGCCTCGGCGTCGCGGGGCTCGTCGGCGCGGCCCTCGCCGCCACCGTCGCGCTCCTCCTCTCCCGTGCCGTAGCGCGGCCCGTCGCCCGCGTCTCCGAAGCGAGCCGCTCGCTCGCGAGCGGCTCGACGCCGACGCCGGTGCCCGTCGCCGGCCCGACGGAGGTGGCGACGCTCGCCGCGTCGTTCAACCACCTCGCGCAGGAGCTCCGGCGCACGCAGGATGCAGAGCGCTCGTTCCTGCTCTCGGTCAGCCATGAGCTGAAGACGCCGCTCACCGCGATCCGCGGGCACGCGGAGGCGCTTCAGGACGGCGTCCTCGAGCCGGGGCCGACGGGCGTCGTCATCGAGCGCGAGGCGAGACGGCTGGAGCGGCTCGTCGGCGACCTGCTCGACCTCGCCAGGCTGCGGCGGCGCGCATTCTCCGTCCGCGCCGAGCCGGTCGACCTCGAGGAGACGGCCCTGGCGGCGTTCGAGCGCCACGAGCAGGCGGCTCGGTCGTTCGGCGTCGAGCTACAGGTCCTCGCCGAGCCCGACGCCCTCGCCACGGGCGACCCCGACCGCCTGCTCCAGGCGCTCTCGAACCTCGTCGAGAACGCGCTTCGCTCGACGCCGCGCGGCGGAACCGTGCGGATCGTCGCCCGGCCGGGCCGGCTGGAGGTCGTCGACGACGGGCCGGGCCTGGCGGAGGCGGATCTCGGGCGCGCCTTCGAGCGCTTCTACCTGTACGACCGCTACGAGGGCGAGCGGCGAGTCGGCACGGGGCTCGGGCTCGCGATCGTCGACGAGCTCGTCGAGGCGATGGGCGGCTCGACGGAGGTGCGTAGCGAGCGGGGCGCCGGTGCGACCTTCTCGATCGAGCTTGCGGTGCCCGGCGAACGGGCCGAGCAGAAACCCCCGCCCGCCTTCGTCCGCGTCACCCGCTCGAGCTCGGAGCCGTAGCGTCCCGCTTCTCTCGGAAGCCCGAGTAGGCTCGGCGGGATGACGCTCGAGCTCGTGGTCGCGCAGGACGAGGAGGACGCGGCTCGTCGCGCGGCGGAGCTGCTGGCCGAGGCGGCAAGGCAGGGAGGGCACATCGCGTTCTCCGGCGGCTCCACGCCGCGGCGGGCGTACGAGCTCGCGGCGCAGCTCGTGCGCGACTGGAACGGGGTCGACGCGTGGCTCGGGGACGAGCGCTGTGTCCCTGATCGCGATCCGCGCTCCAACCTGCGCCTCGTCCGCGAGTCCCTCGTCGCAGGCGCCCAGGCGCCGCCGAAGGTCCATCCCGTCGACACGTCGCTCCCGCCCGCCCGGGCTGCCGCGGCGTACGACGCGGAGCTGGAGGGGGTCGAGCTCGGGCTGGCGCTCCAGGGCATCGGCCCCGACGGGCACACCGCCTCGCTGTATCCGAATGCACCGTCGCTCGACGTGACCGACGCGCGGGTCGTCGCCGCGCCGGCGGAGCTGGAGCCGTGGGTCGATCGCGTCACCATGACGGTGCCGACGCTCTGCACCGCGCGGGAGGTCGTCTTCCTCGTCGTCGGGGCGAACAAGGCCGAGGCCGCGCGAAAGGCGTTCACGGAGCCTCCGTCCCGGGCGACGCCTGCGTCGCTCGTCCGCTCCCGCGCCGGCAGGACGGTCGTGATCCTCGACCCGGCCGCCGCCGAGCACGTGCGATAATCGGCGTCTCGTGCGCGGGTGCCAGCTCGAAACCGGGCCGCCCCGAGGGGCCCCGACAGGACGGCCTCGCCGATGAGCGACGGGACGATCGCGATCGCGAAGGCCGAGACCGACGGCGTCGAGATCATCTCCCTCCAGGGCGAGCTCGACCTGACGAACGCGACCCTCGTGCGCGAGGCGGTCGACGGGACGGCGTCGAAGACGGTCGTGCTCGATCTCTCGGCGGTGACGTTCCTCGACAGCATGGCGATCAGCACGTTGGAGGGGAGCCAACGGCACCTCGCCTCCGAGGAACGCTCCCTCGTCGTCGTCTCCCCGCCGACGACACCGTCGGCGTGGACGCTGCGGGTCGCCGGCATGGATCGCGACGTCGTCCGCGAGTCGCTCGACGACGCGCTCGATGCGGCGATCGGGCGCCACAGCACGGCGTAGCGCACCGACGTTCCGATCCGGGCGGACGGGCAGAACGAGCCTCGCGACGCGAATCGTCGATCGGCCGTTCCGCTCAGGCGCACGCGCAGGGTTTGAAGCGGATCTGCGCGGGGCACGCGAGCGTCACACGAACGAGGAGACGACATGACGCTTGGGTACGCCCTTTCGAGCGAGGAGCACCGGCCGCTCGATCTCGTGCGGAACGCCGCGCAGGCCGAGGAGGCGGGCTTCGAGTTCGCCCTGATCTCCGACCACTACCACCCCTGGATCGACCGCCAGGGGGAGAGTCCGTTCGTCTGGAGCGTGCTCGGCGGCATCGCCGTGGCGACCGAGCGGCTGGTGCTCGGCACCGGCGTCACGTGCCCGACGATCCGCATCCACCCGGCCATCGTTGCGCAGGCGGCCGCGACGACCGCCGCGATGCTGCCCGGCCGATTCTTCCTCGGCGTCGGCACCGGCGAGAACCTCAACGAGCACGTGCTCGGGCAGCGCTGGCCGGCGACGGAGGTTCGGCGCGAGATGCTCGAGGAGGCGATCGAGGTCATGCGGCTCCTGTGGCAGGGCGACCTCACGAGCCATCGCGGGCGGCATTACACGGTGGAGAACGCACGCGTCTACACCCTTCCCGACCAGCCGATCGACGTGCTGATCGCGGCCGGCGGGAAGCAGGCAGCCGAGCTCGCCGGCAGGATCGGCGACGGCCTGATCGGGACCGCGCCCGAGGCTGAGGTCCTCCGGGCGTTCGACGAGGCCGGCGGGCAAGGCAAGCCGCGGTACGGGCAGATGACTGTGTGCTGGGCGCAGACCGAGGCCGAGGCGAGGCGCACGGCGCTCGAGTGCTGGCCGAACGCCGCGCTCGAGGGCCCACTCGGACAGGAGCTGCCGCTCCCGTCGCATTTCGAGGCCGCCGCGGGCATGGTGACCGAGGACGACGTCGCACGAATGGTGGTGTGCGGCCCCGACCCGGAGGCGTACGCGGAGCGGATCGACAAGTACGTCGAGGCCGGCTACACGCACGTCTACCTCCACCAGGTCGGCGCCGACCAGGAGGGGTTCCTGCGGTTCTGCGCCGCGGAGCTGCTGCCGCGCTACGCCCGCGTCCCGGCGTCGGCGGGCTAGCGCGCTCGCTCGACGGACGCGCCGCGTCAGGTGCTGCGCGCGTCGGCGAGGCGGGCTTCGGCGTCGGCGACGCGCCGCTGCGCCTGCTCCGCTGCCTCGCGCGCCTTGTCCGCCTCGCGCTCGGCTGCGGTCGCCGCGCGCGCGAGGGCTCTCGCCTCTCCGCGCGCCTCGGTCAGCGCCTTCCGGGCCCGCTCGACCGCACGCCGGTCGACGCGCCTCGCGGCCGGTGCCTTCGCCGCGGATGAGCGGCGGCTTGCGGGAGCCGCGCCCGTCATGGCGCCGAAGCCGCTCGACTCGACCGGCTGGGCGAAGGTCCCGGCGACGAGCTGCTCGGGGTCGCTCGCCGCGGCGGCGCGCAGCGTGGCCGCGACCTGCTGCAGCGTCGCATCCGCCGACCGCCCCTCCGCCTCGAGGAGGCGGCGACCGGCGGCGGTGAGCCGCTCGAGCGCGTCGCGGAACGCCCTGTCGGCTCCCTCCTTGCCCGCCTTGATCGCCTTCGCCGCGCCGACGAGGTCCCGCATGTCCGCACGCTCGTCGCGGGCGAGCATGTTGACGACCCAGGCCGCCAGAACCGGCTTGCGGAGCGCCGCGACCTCCGCCGCCTTCTCCCGCTCTCCGTCCCGGCGAAGCTCGCGGGCGAGCGCGTCACGGGCGCCGGTGAACTCCTCCAGCGGCAGCCCGTAGAGCCGTTCCGCCTCGTGCGTCACCTCGGGGACGGTACCGCCCCGGGACGGCCGCGCTTCGGCGCTCGCTCACGCGAGCATGACGGCACGGGTGGAGTGCGCCATCCTCACGACCGTCGCTCCGCCGGAGCGATCGAGCGAGACGTCGTCCATGACGGGCCTCGATGAGCCGCACCCGCGTCCCCGGTCGCCCGGAGCGGGCGGATTCACGCCACCGGCCCTCGTCACGGACCGTCAACCGCACGAGATAGTCGTCGAGCCGGGCGCTCACGACGACCATCGCCCCTGTCGTCGGTGCCCCAGCGCGGCATCGGGAGGTTTCCGCACCGGCCCAACGGGTACGTGCTCGGTCCCACCGACGAAAAGGAGGAATCGCGTGCCTGAGATCACGACACCGCGCGAACTGTTCCTGCACGAGCTCGGCGACATCATGTACGTCGAGCGGGCGCTTTCCACCGAGGTGCTCCCGAAGCTCGTCTCGGAGGTCACGGACGAGGAGTTCCGCGGGGCGCTCGAGGAGCACCTCGAGCAGACAAAGCGGCACCTCACGAACGTCGAGAAGGTCTTCGAGGAGCTCGGCGAGACGCCGCATGCCGAGAAGTGCATCGCCTTCGAGGGCCTCAAGGCGGAGCACGACAAGCTCGTGAGCGAGGCTTCGTCGGATCTCGTCGACTCGATCGACCTCGGCGCGGCAGCGCGCACGGAGTGCTACGAGATCGCGGCGTACGAGGGCCTCCGCCGGATGGCGAAGGCGATGGGCGAGGACAAGGCGGTCGGCCTCCTCGACCGGAACCTCGAGGAGGAGAAGGACGCCCTGAAGCTCGTCGAGAAGATCGCGACCCGCGTCAGCAAGGAGAGCGCGCAGGCGCTCGCGTGAGATCGCGGTAGGGTGCGCGCGCCGCGGGCTAGCGCGGCGCGCGCACCCCGTGATCGTCGACTGCCTGCGCGCGGCGCTCCGTCTCGGCGTTCAGCTCTCCGCCGAACAGGAGCGACAGCCCGGCGAGCCAGAGCCAGATCAGCGTCACGATCACGGCCCCGAGCGTGCCCCAGGTCTTGTCGTACGTCCCGAAGTGGGCCGTGTAGAAGGAGAACACGCCGGACACGACGAGCCAGACCACCACCGCGACGACGGAGCCTGGGCTGATCAGCTGCCAGCGCCGGTGCTCGACGTCGGGGCCGAGGTAGAGCACGACGGCGAACGCAAACAGGAAGGCGCCCACCAGGATCGGCCACTGCCCGATCCACCAGACGAGCTCCACCGTCCGGCGGGCGTCGAGCGCGGACCCGAGCCACGCCTGCAGATGCGGCCCCATGATCAGCAGGCCGCCGGCGAGCATCGCCGCGCCGGCGACGAAGATCGCCATCGCGAGCGCCACGAGCCGGCTGCGGACGAAGCCCCGGCTGTCGTCCCGGTCGTACGCGACGTTGAGCGCGGAGATCACGGTCCCCATCGCGTTCGTCGCCGACCAGAGCGCGAGCCCGAGGCCGACGAGCGTGAGGGTGACGCCGGTGGACGCGCGCTCGCTCAGGTGCCGCAAGCTGTTTCCGAACAGGTCGGCCGCGTCCGACGGCGCGATCTCCGTGAGCCGGTCGACGAGATGGGTGATCGTGGCGTCGTCGGCGATCAGCGTGAACACGCCGAGGAGCAGCAGCAGAGCCGACGGGATGGCGAAGAAGGCGCTGTACGCGAGCGCCGACGCCATCATCGGCACGTTGTCGTCGAGCGACTCCTTGACTGCGCGGACGCCGATATCGCGCCACTCGGCCATGGAGATGTCGCGAAGCCGCCGCGCGCCGCTCCGCTCGCGCGGCTCGCGGTCGGAGGGTCCGAGGACCTGCGTGTCAGCGTGCGTCGGCATCGTCCTCGCCGTCGGGGTAGTCCGACTCGAGCGGATGCTCGTCGTCGCCCTGCGGGCCCGGGTCGGGCTCGCCGGGAGGCGGCTGCGGCGCCGGCACGGGGTCGGGGCTCGGTGCAGGCTCGGGCACGTCCGGAGGTCTCGGCTCGGGGGGCTGCGGTTCGATAGGCTCGCTCACGTCGGTCCTCCTCTCGGTGTCACGCGACGTGTACCCGGGCCGCGCGGCTTTCGAACGCCCCGTGCGCGCGGTTGGTGCGTTGCGGTTCTGGGTAACGAGCGACCAGCGCCATTCGACCGGGAGGAACGGGACATGACGAACGGAACGACCGACCGCGGGGCCTTCGGCATCGGCCTCGGCGGGATCATCGTGATCGTCGGGATCGTCGTGGCGATCGTGTGGAGCGTCTGGATCGGCATCATCATCGCGCTCGTCGGCCTGCTCGCGTTCGGCGGCTTCGCGCGCGGCAAGTGGTACTGAGCGAGGGCGGATGTCCTCGTCGAGCCGGGGACCTGGGCCGCGCGGTCCTTGTCCTCGCCGATGCCGGGTACATCCGTCTCTGGCACCGCCCCCGGCAATCGGCGGTTGTCCGTACCCCCGAGGGCGCGCCCGCGCCGCTAGCGTGAAGCCGTGACGGTGCGGCTGTTCTGGATGGGCTGGCTCTTCCACCTGAAGACCCTCACGAACTCGCTCTTCTTCGTGCTCGTCTCGGTCCTCCAGCCCATCATCTTCGCCTCGATCGCGTTCTTCATGGTCGGCACCGGGAGCGCATCGGGGACGCTTCTCTACGTCTCGCTCGGTGCCGGACTCATGGGCGTGTGGTCGGCGACGCTCTTCGGCTCGGGCGGCGCGATCCAGTGGCAGCGCTGGCAGGGGACGCTCGAGCTCATGGTGGGCGCGCCGCCGCCGTTCGTCGCGGTGCTGCTTCCGTTGACGGTCGCGACGGCGACGCTCGGCCTCTACTCGATCGTCGCGACGCTGATCTGGGGCCGGATCTTCTTCGGTGCGCCGCTCGACTTCGCGCACCCGTTCCAGCTCGCGATCGCCCTGCCGACGACGATCCTGAGCCTCGGGATGCTCGGGCTCCTGCTCGCGTCGACGTTCGTGCTGTACCGGCATGCGAACGCCTTCTCGAACCTGCTCGAGTACCCGGTCTGGCTGATCACCGGGCTGCTCGTCCCGCTCTCGCTGCTCCCGGGCTGGGTCGGGCCGCTCTCGTGGATCCTCTCGCCGACGTGGGGCATGCGCGCGATCCGCGACGCCGCGTTCGGCGGGAACGCCTGGCCCGAGATCGCGCTGTGCGCAGGCCTGGGGCTCGTCTACGTCGTGCTCGGCGCGGTGGCCCTCCAGAACTTCGAGCGCCTGGCGCGCGACCGCGCGACGCTGTCGCTGACATGACGACCACGGCCCGGGTGTTCTTCGTCGGCGGGGTGATCTCGTACCGCGCGCTCTTCAACTGGATCAACCCCGGCACGTACGTGACGACGATGCTCGGCAGCCCGTTGTTCCAGATCCTCTTCTTCACGTACCTCGGCCGCTATGCCGGCTCGGAGGACGACTCGTTCTTCATCGTCGGGAACGCGATCCAGGTGGCCGCGATGGCCGGCATCTACGGGATGACGATGGGGATCGCGAACGAGCGCCAGTACGGGACGCTCCAGCCGCTGCTCGGCACGCCCGCGAACCGGCTCGCGATCTTCACCGGGCGGGCGCTGCCGTTCATCCTCAACGGCCTCGTGGTCTCCGCGTTCGGCTTCGGCGTGGCGTGGCTGTTCCTCGACTTCAGCGTCGACTCGGGCAGCATTCCGCCGCTCGCCGTCGCGGTGCTGATCACCACGTGCTCGTGCGTCGCACTCGGGATGCTGATCGGCTCGATCGGACTCCGTGCGCGCGACGTGTTCTTCGGGGCGAACCTCGTCTACTTCCTCATGCTCCTCGTCTGCGGCGTGAACATCGCGAACGACGACCTGCCCAACTGGCTCGGCGCGATCGGGCGCTGCCTTCCGCTGACGCACGGGATCGAGGCGGCGCGCGAGATCGCGAACGGGACGCCGATCTCGGACGTCTCGGGCCTCCTGCTCACGGAAGCGCTGATCGGCCTGGCCTACGGCGCTGCGGCGTACACGCTCTTCCGGGTGTTCGAGGCCGAGGGTCGCCGGCGCGCCTCACTCGAGACCTACTGAGCCCACCCGACTAGGCTCGACGCGTGGAGACGGGGCTCGGCGGGCTGGGTGTCGTCGTTACGGGCGCGTCCGGCGGGATCGGCGCCGCGTGCGCCCGCGCCTTCGCGGCCGAGGGCGCTCGCGTTCTCGTCCACTACCACCGCGGCGAGGAGCGCGCGCGCGCGCTCGCCGCCGAGCTCGGCGAGGCGCCGGTCGCGCAGGCAGACCTCACGCGCGAATCGGACTCCGACCGCCTCTTCGCCGAGGCGCGCGAGGCGCTCGGCCGGGTCGACGTCTGCGCCGCGGTCGCCGGGGTCTACCCGTCGGAGGACGTGCCCGTCTGGGAGCTCGATCTCCGGCGCTTCGAGCGGACGATCCTCGAGAACCTCACCGCGACGTTCCTCACCGCGCGCACCTTCCTTCGAGAGCTCGCGCCGGCCGGGAGCGGCGCGCTCGTCCTCGTCGGCTCGACGGCGGGGCGCTTCGGCGAGGCCGGCCACGCCGACTACGCGGCGGCGAAAGCGGCGATCCAGGTCGGCCTCCTCCTCTCGCTGAAGAACGAGGCGGCGCGCCTCGGCCCCGGCGTGCGGGTCAACGCCGTCGCACCGGGCTGGACGGTCTCACCGATGACACGCGGCCTGCTCGAGCCCGACGACGTCGAGCGGATCACACGCACGATGCCGCTGCGGAAGGTTGCGACCCCGGAAGACGTCGCGGCGCAGGTGGTCGCGCTCGCCTCGGAGCGCATCTCCGGTCACGTCACGGGCCAGCTCGTGACGGTCGCCGGAGGGATGGAAGGCCGCGTTCTGCACGCGGAGTGACCTCATGAGAAGGGGCGGCCATCGCCGCCCCGTTCTCGAACTCCGCGGCCCTGGAAATGATTGCCGTCAGTTCCCGACCAGGAGCTACGACTGCTATCGGCACCGGCCGCGGAAAGCTTGAGCCCCAGGCCGGTGCGTTCCACCGAAAGGGGTATTTGCCGACCCGGGGCAATGCCGATAGTCGTCAGGCTCGGCCGACGCGCGGAGCGCGAAGGCGGGCGCGGCGCCCTGGATTCCGGGGGGGCCCAGTCGAGGGACGAGACGGGACCAGGCGGCAGTCCCGTCTCGTCCTCGCGGACCCGCGGGGTGCCCGTGACTACAGTGGCCAATCCGTGAACCGCTTCGTCGAACGACTCCGGACAGGCCCTCCGCTCGTCGCCGACGGCGGGATGGGTGCGCTGGTCTCGGGAGCCGTCCACGGTCTCCGCTGCCCGGAAGAGGCCAACATCCGCGCGCCGGAGAGCGTCGTCGCGGTGCACACGGGGTACATCGCCGCCGGCGCAGAGCTGATCGAGACGAACACGTTCGGGGCGAACCGGCGCAAGCTCGCGCGGGTGATGCTCGACGACTCCTTCGAGGAGCTCAACTCCGCCGGTGTCCGGCTGGCGCGCGAGGCGCGGGAGGTCGCCGGCCGCGACGTCTTCATCGCCGGCTCGATCGGCCCGCTCGGCGAGCTCGAGGTCTTCGATCCCACCGAGCACGGTCCGCTCTACGCCGACCAGGCGCGGGTGCTCGAGGGAAGAGGCGTCGACCTCTTCATGGTCGAGACGTTCTTCGACCTCGAGGAGCTCGTCGTCGCCGTCGAGGCCGTGCGATCCGTGTCGTCGCTGCCCGTCGTGGCGCTGCTCACGTTCGACGACGAGGCGGAGATCACCGGCGGCGTCGGCGCGAAGGAGGTCGCCGCACGCCTCGCAGGGCTCGACGTCGCCGCGATCGGGACGAACCACGGGGCAGGCCCCACCGTCGCGCTGCGGGCGCTCCGGGAGATGGGCGACGCCGGGCTGCCCCTCGCCGCACTGCCGAACATCGGCCTTGCCAGCCTGGCCGGCCGGCAGATCGTCTACCCGCACTCCACGCCGGACTACTTCGCGGAGTTCGCCGTTCAGGCGGTCGAGCTGGGCGCACGGATCGTCGGCGGCTGCTGTGGGACGACCCCGGCGCAGATCGAGGCGGTCCGCGAGGCGTTCGACGCCGGCAGGACGCCGACCGCGAGCCTGCTCGTCGACGAGCCCGCGCTTCCCGTGCGGCCGGCGGCCGACGAGGCGGAGACGGAGCTCGCAAGGGCGTTTCGCGAGAGGTCCTGGGTGGTCTGCGTCGAGCTGGACCCGCCGAAGGGCGGCTCCCTCGACGGGCTCGTCGAGGCGACACGCGAGCTGCACGCTTCGGGGAAGGTCGACGTCGTCGACGTCAACGACAACCCGATGGCGCGCGCGCGGATGAACGCGCTGATGACGTCCGCGACGCTCCAGCGCGAGGTCGGGATCGAGACGATCCCACACGTCACGCCGCGCGACACGACGGTGATGGGACTCGAGGGAATGCTGCTCGGCGCCCACGCAGAGGGCGTGCGGAACGTCCTCGCGGTGACCGGGGACCCGCCGCACGTCGGCGACTACCCCGGTTCCCGCGGGGTCTACGAAGTCGACGCGATCGGCCTCGTCCAGCTCGTCTCCTCCTTGAACCGCGGCGAGGACTATGTCGGCAAGGGCCTCGACACCCCGACGTCGTTCTTCGTCGGAGTCGCAGTCAACCCGTCGGCGGCCGATCTCGACCTCGAGCTCGAGCGCTTTCGCGCGAAGCTGGACGCAGGCGCACACTTCGCGATGACGCAGGCGCTCTTCGACATCGAGCTGCTCGACCGCTTCGGCGAGCGGCTCGGCGGCTGGCCGGTGCCCGTGCTCGTCGGCGTCTGGCCGCTGCGCAGCCATGCGATGGCGCTGCGGCTGCACAACGAGGTGCCGGGCATCTCGGTGCCGGCCGGCGTGCTCGACGCGCTCGAGGCGGCCGGGCCGGATGCGCCGAAGGTCGGGCTGGAGCTCGCGCGCGAGCTGGTCGAGGGCGCTCGCACGCGGGCGGCCGGGATCTACGTGATCCCCCCGTTCAAGCAGCCGACGGCCGCGCTCGACCTGCTCGCCTGAGCGCTGGCACGGCCCGCGGCTCTCCCCTAGGCTCCGTCCTCAGGCGTCGGGAGGGAGCGATGGGTCGACCCAGAGACGCTGCGGCAGAAGGAGAGCGCCCCGCGGAGTCGCCCGCCTCTTTCGGCGATCCACGCGCGTACGACTACTCGCGCCCCACGCGCTCGTGCGACGTCGTGATGAAGGGCGGGATCACGAGCGGGGTCGTCTACCCGCACGCGATCTGCGAGCTCGCCCGGACGTACCGCTTCGTCGACGTCGGCGGCACCTCCGCCGGCGCGATCGCAGCAGCTGCCGCAGCCGCGGCCGAGCACGGACGCGACCGGGACGGTTTTCGCAAGCTCGCGGCGCTGCCCGCATGGATCGGCGACGGCGACAACCTCTTCCGCCTCTTCCAACCGCAACCCCGGACGCGCGGGTACTTCACGCTCGTGACCGCCGGCCTGGGGCGGCGAGGCGCCGGGAGGTGGGGGCGCATCGCCGGGGCGGCACTCACCGGATTCCCGCTGACGGCGCCCGCGGGGCTCGCGCCTGGCATCGCGCTCGTGATCCTCGCCGCCTGGACGGGAACGGGCGTCCTCGCCGTTGCGGCGGTCGTTGCCGGCCTCGTCCTCGCCTTCGTCGGGCTGGCGATCGCCCTCGGGCTCCGGATGGCGCTCGGCCTCCCCCGCGCCCTCGTCCGCAACGACCTCGGCCTCTGCTCCGGGCTGCGCGCGCGAGGAAGCTCGCATCCCGCGCTCACGCCCTGGCTGGCCGACCTGCTCGACGATCTTGCCGGCAAGGCGGACGGCGCACCGCTCACGTTCGGCGACCTGCGGGCGAAGGGCGTCCATCTCCAGGTGATGACGACGAATGTCACGCACCGACGCCCCCAGCGGATGCCCTGGACACATCACCAGCTGCTCTTCCACCCCGACGAGCTTCGCCGCCTGTTCCCCGAGCGCGTCGTCGCCTGGCTCGAGGCTCATCCGCCCCCGGTGCCCGAGGGCCGCCCGGGCGAGCGCCGCCGGCGGACGCTCGAGGCGCTCGGGCCGCTCCGTCCGCTCCCCGATCCCGACGACCTGCCGGTCGTCGTCGCCGCGCGGATGAGCCTCAGCTTCCCGCTCCTGGTCAGCGCCGTCCCGCTCAGGGCGCTCGACCTGACGCGGGCCCGGACGCGGAGAGCGCTCGCCGCCGTCGAGGCGGGACGCCGACCCGAGCACCCCCTCGAGGCAGAGGTGTGCTGGTTCTCGGACGGAGGCATCACGAGCAACTTCCCCGTGCACTTCTTCGACACTCCGCTGCCGACGCGGCCGACGTTCGCAATCGACCTCGACGGGTTCCACCCCGACCATCCACGGACGCCCGACGAGGCCGACAATGTCTACCTGCCGTCGTCGAACGTCGGCGGGCTGCTCGACACGTGGCACCGACTCGACTCGAAGCCCGGGCTCGGGAGCCTCGTGGGATTCGTCGGTGGGATCGTGCGCACGATGCAGAACCACGTCGACGCGGCGCTGACTCACCAGCCCGGCTACCGGGACCGCATCGTCCACGTCCACACGACGCACGGCGAGGGCGGGACGAACCTCGCGATGCCGCCCGAGGTGATCGAGGCCCTGACGCGCCGTGGGCAGGCGGCGGGCCGCGCGCTCGTCGAGCGGTTCGCGGAGACCCCCGGAACGGAGCCAGGCCTGTCGTGGGACAACCACCGCTGGGTTCGGTTCCGAAGCGCAGTCGCGGCTATCGCCGCGGAGCTCGAGCAGTTCGACCGCGCGTGGCGCTCGCGACCCGAGGGAGAGCGCACGTACGCCGAGCTCGTCGACCGGCCCGACGACCTCGGCCCCGCGGGCTACAGGCTCGCATCCGCGGAGCAGCGCGCGCTCGTCTTCGCGGTGACCGAGCTTCTCGCCGCGGCGGGTGCCCGCGCCGATGAGGGCCCGGGGAGCGTCGCCGAGGGATCGCCGCGACCCGAGCCGGTCGCGCGCATCGTCCCGTCCGACTGAAGCCGCGCTACTCCGCGACGCAGGCGGTCTCGAGGCGCGGACCGACGTTCTCGAGGGCGGACCGGACGGCGTCATTCGGCACGCCGTACCCGTCGTCCGCGCCGTGACGACGCGCGAAGGCGGTCGTGACGACGTTGCCGTCGCGATCGACGACCGGGCCGCCGGAGTTGCCAGGCCGCACCGCGCCGCGGAATCCCACCACGGTGCGGCCAAAGTTGAGCCGCCCGTACGCGTCGCGCGACGCGACGCGGGCGGTGGCGCCGAGCCTCCCCGCGGTCACGACGTAGGGCCCGTCGAGGGGGAAGCCGAGGATCGCCGCCGGCTCGCCCCGCTCGGGGTCCGACAGCGTCAGCGGACCGCCGTTCAGCCCGGGCGCCTTGAGGATCGCCACGTCGTTCCCGGCATCGAACGCGACGACGGTCGCCTTCGTCCCGTGCCCGTCGCCGCGGTCGATCACCGGTTCGTCGACGCCCGCGACGACGTGGGCGTTGGTGACCACGAGGCCGTGCCGCACAATCCAACCCGACCCTTCGATCCCGAGACCGCACGCGAATCCGCGAATGCGCACCACCGAGTTCCGTGCCGCCGCGACCTCAGGGTCGTGCGCGATGGCAGGGTCGGGATCCCCGACTCCTGTCGCCGGGCCGACGATCGCCGAGAAGGTGTCGATCCGCTCGAGCGCGTCCATCACGCGTTCTGGCGGCAGCGCTTCGGTCAGCCCGGAGAGGATCGAGGACTCCTGTGCGAACCGGCGGAGATCGCTCTGACCGGGTGAGTAGAGCAGCGCCGCTCCCACGACCCAGCAGAGTGCGAGACCCGTCGCGGCGCCGAGGAGAACGCCCCCCGCCGAGTCGACGATTCGGAGCGGTGGCAGCGGGAGCATGGATTTCCGAGCCGTCTGGCCGACGAACAACCCGACCGTCTGGCCGAGCATCCCGCCGACGGCCGCGCCGAAGAGCGCGACCAGCGGCGTCCACCCGCCAAGGCCGCCGACGAGTCCCGGGATCGCCCGGGCGCCGACAATCGCGCCTGCCACGAGGCCCCCGAGAGAGAGAACGCCCGTGACGAGCCCACGCCGCACTCCACCGACCGCGGTCGCGATGATGACCGCGAGGGCGATCCAGTCGGCGAGGCTCACGGCACAAGTCTGCCGACGCCGCGCCCCTCTCCATCGCCGAGCCGCCCCACGGCTACAATCACCCGGCGCTGGGGGCGTAGTTCAGTTGGTTAGAACGCCGGCCTGTCACGCCGGAGGTCGCGGGTTCGAGTCCCGTCGCTCCCGTCCACGATGCCCGACGCTCCGTCCAGGAGTGTCGGTGCTCGTCGCGGCCCCCGCCTCTCTCGACGCGCATCGCATTGCAAGCCGACTGGTTGACCGTGGGAATCTGCGTTGTAAGACTCGTGCGGCTTCGCACGAGTCCAAGGAGGCAGAGCATGATCGGCGTCATCGTCACCATCGGCCCGCACGCGGAACTCACCCGCGAACGCGCCACCGCCGTAGCCGAACAAGAGGCACCGAAGTTCCAGGGGATGGACGGTCTCCAGAGCAAGGTGTTCATGTGGAACGAACAGACCAGGACGGTCACCAGTACATACGTCTGGGATTCCGAGCGGGCTGCTCGCGCATTCTTCACCCCGGAGTTGAAGGCGCACGTCATCGAGCTTTACGGCGCCGAACCGAACGTGCAGTTTGCCGAGGTTTCGGCGCTTGTCGACAACAGGGTAGGCGTGGCCTAGGCGCCGCTCCGCGGTTGATTCCGCCGCGCGCTGATCAGCGGCACCTCCTCCCTATCGCGCGCACGCGGGAGGAGCTGACCCGGGTACCCCACCCCCTGACGACGATCGTCTCCAAGTCATGTCGCGGCGTTATCTGTGGACATGGACGCGGTGTAAGCCTCCAAGGAATCGCGATGATGTCGCGCAGTGGCACGCGCAATCGGAATCAACCATGTCGCGCTCGATGTGGGCAGCATCGATGACGCGCTCGAGTTCTGGCGGGCGCTGTTTCCGGAACTGCAGCTCCGCGGCGGGTCCCAGACGATGGCCTTCATCGATCTCGGCGACCAGTTCATCGCGCTCTTCGAGCACGAGGCAGAGTCACGGAGTCAGCACCGCCATTTCGGGCTCGTCGTCGACGACGTAGCTGCGGTGGTCGCCGCCGCCCGTGAGCGGGGCGCAAGCATCCGTGGCAACAACGTCGGCGATCCGTGGGGCAATCGCTTCGACGTGGTTGCGTATCGCGACGTGCAGTTCACGAAAGCCGAGGCCGTGCTGCGGGCGCAGAACGCCGCCGATCTGGAGAAGAGCGAGGCGGCGCTCGCGGAGCTGCGCGACAAGGGAATCAAGC
>DASXAW010000068.1:0-2839 GCA_036406535.1 Gaiella sp. | reverse complement strand
CACCTCGACGTCCGCCGGCAGCGCCGCCCGCACCTGCGCGACGACCGGAGGCGAGACACCGCTCGCCCGCGGGTTCACGATCAGCACCCCCGCCATCGTCAGGCCGGCGGCGACGCGTAGCCCCGGACGCCGTCCGCGATGATCGCGAAGAACCGGTCGGCGAGCCCGTCCGTGTCCGCGTCCGGGCGGATCCACGTGTAGGCCCAGTTCGCCGCCGACAGGACGAGGAGCACCGCCGCCTCGACGTCGAGGTCGGCCCGGAGGGCGCCTCGTTCCGCCGCCTCGCGGCAGAGGTCGCGCCAGCGCTCCTCGTACCGCCGCCGCTCCGCGCGGAACGTCGTCCGCTCGGGGTCCTCGAGGAAGCGCCACTCCCGCGTGAACACCGTGGCCGCATCGACCTGCGCCGCGACGACGGCGAGATGCGAGCGGAGCGCGAGCCGGATCCGCTCGAGCGGCGCCTCGCTCTCCGGCACCGCGTCGAGCGACGCGTGGAACGTCGCCGATCCCTCGCGGGTGATCGCGACGAGGAGCTCCTGCTTCGACTCCGTGAGCGAGTACAGCGACGCCTTCTGCACCCCCATCGCAGCGGCGAGGTCGGCCATCGACGTGCCGTGGTAGCCGCGCTCCGCGAAGAGGCGCGTGGCGGCGGCGACGAGCTCGTCGCGCCTCGTGGCCATGCGCGCGATCCTACCGATCGTTCGGTAGCATCGGGGTATGGACGAGCGCACCGAGGCATTCCTCGCCCGCGTCCAGGACGGCGGTCTCGTCGAGACAGGCGACTGGATGCCGGACGAGTACCGTGCGCGCCTGCGGAAGTTCGTCGAGATGCACGCGAACTCGGAGCTGATGGGCGTGCTGCCCGAGCGCGACTGGATCCTCCGCGCGCCGACACTCCAGCGGAAGCTCGCACTCACGGCCAAGATCCAGGACGAGGTCGGCCACGCGCAGCTGCTCTACCGCGTGGTCGAGGACCTCGGCAAGCCACGCGATGCGTGCCTCGACGACCTCATCGCCGGGCGATCGAAGTTCCACAACGTCTTCCACTACCCGACCCGGACGTGGGGCGACGTCGGGGTGATCGCCTGGCTCGTCGATGCCGCCGCGATCATCTCCCAGAAGGCGCTCCTCAAGTGCTCGTACGCGCCCTACGCGCGGATCATGCGGAAGATCTGCTGGGAGGAGTCGTTCCACATCCTCCACGGCCGGGACGTGGTGCTCACGCTCGTGACCGGCACCGACGCGCAGCGCGAGCTCGTCCAGGAGGCGCTCGACCGCTGGTGGGAGCCGCTGATGATGTTCCACGGCAACCCGATTCCTGCCGACGAGGACCCGATGGTCCAGTGGCGGATCAAGAGCCAGGCGAACGAGGACGCGCGGCAGCAGTTCCTCGAGGGCTACGTGCCGCAGGTGTGGGAGCTCGGCCTGACCCTTCCCGACCCGAAGCTCCGCCGCGGCGACGACGGCGTCTGGGCGTACACGGAGCCGGACTGGGAGACACTGATGGCGGTCGTCTCCGGGCACGGTCCGGCCTCCGCCGAGCGTCTCGCGTTCCGCCGGCTCTCGCGTGAGGAGGTCGACTGGGTCTCGCGCACGGTGCTCGCCGAGGCGGCGTAGTGGTCTTCGAGGTGTTCCGCCGCGAGCGGCCGGGCGCGCCGATGCAGCACGCCGGCTCGATCGCCGCCCCCGACGGGCGCTTCGCGGAGATCTACGCTCGCGAGCAGTACGGCCGCCGGGGCGAGTCCGAAGCGCTGTGGCTCGTGCCGCGCGACGCCATCGACGAGCTCGACCAGTTCGTCGACGAGTTCGACCTCAAGTACCGGCGCGTCGACGGCTACTCGATCAAGGAGCGGCTCAAGGAGGCACGTGAACGAGCGGGTCAGGCTCCTGCTCGAGCTCGCTGACGACGAGCTCCTGCTCGGCTGGCGGAACTCGGAGTGGACGGGCATCGCGCCGTTTCTCGAGGAGGACGTCGCGTTCTCGTCGATCGCGCAGAACGAGATCGGCCATGCGCGCGCGTTGTACGAGCTCGCCGCGCGCGAGCTCGGGACGGACGCCGACGCCCTCGCGTTCGACCGCCCGCCAGACGAGTACCGCTCGGCGCCGCTCGTCGAGCTTCGCCGCCTCGAGTGGGCGCGCACGATCGCCCGCCACTGGCTCTACGAGACGGCCGACGCGATCCGGCTCGAGGCGCTGAAGGGGTCGGACGACGCCGAGATAGCGGGCATCGCGGCGAAGATCGACCGCGAGGAGGTCTACCACCGCATCCACGCGGACATGTGGATCGACCGGCTGCTCGCCTCCGACGACGCAAGGCCGCGCCTCGAGGAGGCGCTCCAGGAGCTGTGGCCCTACGCGCTCGGTGTGCTCGACGACGAGCTGCGACCCGAGCTCGTCCGTCGGGTCGGGGCAAAGGTCGGAGGGGCGATGCCCGAGGTCGAGCCGGTCTCTCGCGGACGGCACGAGGCGGAGCTCGCCGAGCTGCTCGAGGAGATGACGATGGTCCGCCGCTCGGCGCCGGCGGGAGCGCGCTGGTGAGCCGCGCGAGCTCCGAGCTGCACCTTTCTCCCGAGGACGTCTGGCGGGCGCTCGCCGAGATCCCCGACCCGGAGATCCCTGTGATCTCGATCGTCGACCTCGGGGTCGTACAGGACGTCCGCATCGAGGACGAGACGGTGCACGTCGCGTTCACGCCGACGTTCATGGGCTGCCCCGCGCTCGAGGCGATGCGCACGCAGATGGAGGAGGCGATCCGTGGGCTCGGCGCAGAGCCGGAGATCGAGGTCGTGCTCGACGACTCGTGGTCGACCGACCGCATCTCCGTCGAGGGCCGCGAGAAGCT
>DASXAW010000067.1:0-17910 GCA_036406535.1 Gaiella sp. | reverse complement strand
CCGGAGTCGGACTACACGATCCTCATGGGCGCGAACACCTATCGGCTCATGTCGAAGCTGGCGACCGAAGGCGAGCCGGGGACCGACTCGCTGGCGGGGATGCCGAAGATCGTCTTCTCGAGCACCCTCACCGAGCCGCTGTCGTGGCCGAACACCAAGCTGGTCTCCACGGACGCCGCCGAGACGGTCCGCGAGATGAAGGACCACGGGACAGAGTCGATGCGTACGCTCGGCAGCCTCACGCTGTGCCGCGCCTTGCTGAACGCCGGTCTCGTGGATCGGTTTCGCGTGGTCGTCTTTCCCGTCATCACCGGACGCACCGGCCAGGACCGGATCTACGACGGATATCCCGACGTCTCCCTCGACATGGTGGGCAGCCGTACGTTCGACGGTCGGCTCCAGCTGCTCGAGTACGTCCCTACGGTGCTGGCCGGGCCACCCGGAACCGAGAAAGCGTGACCCCTCCCCGGGAGGGAGGGATCACGTCACGGGGCGGGCGCTCCCCTCGAGCGGTCAGCTAGCTCGTCGTCACGGGCGCCGCACGGCGCAGGCGCACCACGCGGAAACCCCACCATCCTCCGAGCAGGAGCAGCAGGAGGCCGCCGCCGATCCCGCCGAGCCCGATCCAGAGCAGATCGGGGAAGCGGCCCCCGATGGCGAGGTCGGCGCGAACGCCGGCGGAGCCGTCGGCGTTCATGACCACGATGCGCCAGCGTCCGCTCTGTGGCATCCAGGTCAGCGTCTGGGGTCCGTCGCCGATCGTCCGCGTCGCCCAGAGGTGCCGTGCCGCCGGCGGGGCGGACGGTGCTCCTCCCGGCTGAACCCGGTAGTCCGAAGGGCCGGCGTAGAGCCGGGTCGCGACGTCGCGACGAACGCCGGAGAGGTACGAATCCACCGCCGACGAGCTGGCGATCCCGACGAAGACGGGTCGGTCGCTGACGCTGCGGACACGGAAGCGCCCGACGACGTCGCGCTCGAGGCCGCGGGGCCCGGACGTGCCTGCGTGGTAGCTGTCCGAGACGAGGGCGTACGTGTCGGTCGAGTAGCTGCGCGTGCTGGACATGAGATAGCCGTCCGCGTCGCGCTTTTGGTCGTAGACGAGTGCAGTCGCGCCACCGGCGAACAGGGACAGGCCGGTGAGCAGAACCAGGCCGGCGGCGACGACCGCCGTGATGCGGCCTGCGCTCCAGCGGGCGCGGGCCGGATGCGACGAGGCGGCCTGCCGATATGTCGTCTCCACGATGATCACTCCTTCCGAGAGGCGCCCGAACCCGCTGGACGCTGCTCCGTTGCTCGTTCGTGTCCCGAGGGTAGGAGCGAGGCAATGGCGATCGCGCCGGGGGAATCGCCGGTTTGCGCCGTCGTGACGGCGGGCGCCCCGAACAGTGCGGCCGGCCGCAAACGCCGGTCGAATCACCGGCGCGAACGTGGGCCGCGGAGCGCAGCATCAGGGGGCATGAAGTGGGATCTCGAAGGGAGTCGGTGATGCGCCGTCGCCTGCAGGCGATCGACGACCGGCTCGAGCGGCGGCTCTATCCACACGGCCGGCCGAACCGCCTGGCGCGACTGCTGAACGGCGCCTGGGCAGTCGTCCATGCGGCGGGGGTCTGGCCCGGCCGTCTGGTGACCTTGGAGGTGCGCGGACGGCGGACGGGCCGGGCGGTCTCGTTCCCGCTCGTGATGGCGGACTACGGCGGCGACCGCTACCTCGTCTCCATGCTCGGCGAGTCGAACTGGGTCCGCAACGTCCGGGCCGCGGGTGGCCGGGCGGTGCTCCGGCACGGGCGCAGCGAGGCCGTGCGGCTCGAGGAGGTCCCACCCGACGCACGCGCGCCGATCCTCCGGCGCTACCTCTCGCTCGCGCCGGGGCCTCGCGCCTTCATCCCGGTCGACCCTCGCTCCCCGGTCGAGGCGTTCGCGGCCGTCGCGCCGCACGTCCCCGTATTCCGCATCGCGACCGACGACCGTCGCCGGTAAGGAAATCGTTCGGAGCCGAAACCGGGGCGACGCCGTCGACGTCTTCTAGGAGTATGAGGGACCGCGGCGAGCCGTTTGCACCGGGAGAGACGGTGTACCTCCTGCGGGAGTTGCGCGCCGGCCGCCAGATCCACGAGATCGGCACCCGGGCCCGCGTGCTCGCCGACCGCGGGGCGGTCGTCGTCCTCCACCTCGACGGCTCCGACGCCGAGGTCGTGACCTGCCCGACGGATCACGTCGCCCGCGCCGTTCATCGGGTCGCGCGCCTCCAGATCCCGCAGGGCACGTGGCTCCGCCCGTCGCTGGGCTAGACGGTCACGGCGCTACCCCTCGGCGGTCGACCGGCTCGTGGCCGGCCGCACGTTCGCGTTCAGCCCGAACACGTTCTCCGGGTCGTAGAGGCGCTTGACCCCCGCCAGCCGGTCCCACGTCGGGCCGGGATATGCGGCACGAGCCCGATCCGCCGCCCCCTCGTCGTCGAGGAAGTTGACGTACGCGGCGTCCTCGCCCTGACGAAGCGCGGCCGCAGCATCCTCGGCCCACGCCCGGTGGACGGAGTCGTCGTCCGGGGATGAATAGACGGCGGCGACGTTTACTACGAGTCGGCGCTGCCTGTGCGCGAACGCGGTCGCCGCGGACGGAACTCGCGCTGCGGCGCCGCCGAGCACCCGGATCTGTGCAGCGGGTATCTGCGCCGTGGAGGCCCGCAGCCGGTCCAGGAGCTCCCCGGCGCCGCCGACGTCGAGCGCGTCGGAGAAGAACGTGCGCACGACGGCGCGTGGCGGGACCTCCTGCGCCTCCGTGGGGAACATCTCGCTGTACCGCATGGGCCTCACGAAGTCGGCGAGGGGCGGCGCGAGCGCACGGAGCGGCGCCACGGCGCGCGTCCCCTCGTCCAGCGGGCCGGCGTGGACGAGCAGGGCGAGCACGATCGGCGTGCCGACGAGCTCCTGGGGAACGAACGGGAGCGGCGGTGCAAGGAGGACGTTGGCGATCACCGACAGCTCGTCCGGTGCGGCGTCTGCCTCCGCGACGAGACCGGCGACCGTCTCCGGCGTCGCTGGCAGCGCGAGCATCCCACCGGTGACGGTGTCCACCGGCTGGAGCCTGTAGTCGAAGCGGGTGACGACGCCGAAGTTGCCGCCGCCTCCCCGGATCGCCCAGAAGAGATCCCGGTGGAGCTCGTCGTCCACCTCGAGGACTCGGCCGTCGGCGGTTACGACCTCGGCTCCGAGCAGCTGGTCGATCGTCAGCCCGTGCTTGCGCACGAGGTAGCCGATTCCGCCGCCGAGCGTGAGCCCGCCGATCCCGACCGAGGCCGTGTCGCCGAAGCCGACGGCGAGCGCGTGCGCGGCCGTGGCGGTCGTCACCTCGCCCGAGGTGAGACCGCCCGCCGCGCGTGCGACTCGCCCGTCGGCGTCGATGTCGAGCGCCCGAAGGCCCGCGAGGTCGAGGAGGATGCCGCCGTCGGTCGCGCTGTGACCCGCATAGCTGTGGCCACCGCCGCGAACGGCGAGCTCGAGACCGGTCTCGCGCGCGAGAGAGACGACGCGCGCGACCTCGCCGGCGTCGGCCGGTCGGACGATCACCGCCGGGGAACGGTCGACCGACCGGAGGAAGACGGTGCGCGCCGCGTCGTAGCCCGCGTCGTCGGGCCCGATCACCGTGCCGGTCAGCTCCGCGCGAAGCTGATCGATCGAGAGCTGGTTCTGCTGAGTCGTGCTCACGGAGGACTCCTTTCTCGTCTTCGGTGCGTCCTCCAACCGTGGCCGCCGTGCAGGGCCGCCGGTCTACGGCGGTCAGGCCTTCGCGTGGTGTGGCTAGCCGAACCCGAGCCGGCTACGAGAAGCCGAACAGCGGTGGCATGACGACCACGACGGCCGCCGCCCACACGGCGAAGACAGGGAGGTAGCTCGTCTGCCACCGCTCGAGGCGATGGAACGTGCTCCGGCGCGTGACGAATCGCACGGACAGCAACGCAGCGCCGGCGAGATTCACGAGGAGGACGACGTTGAGACCGAGGGCCGTCGTCCGGTTCGGCGTGAATCCGACGTCCCCGATGCGCGCGATCATCGATCCGAGCACCATCAGGTCGAGCACGAGCGCGCTGGCGACGGCGACGAGCTGGATCCAGTCCATCCAGTTCGGCGACGTGGACGGGGCCCGCGCGGACATCGCGTACAGGACGAGCGCCAGAACGACGAGCAGCAGGGCGTCGAAGACGCTGAGGAGGTCTCGATCGAACGAGTCGCCGAGCACCGTGACGGGGTAGACGACGGCGGCGCACAGGAGCATGAAGGCGAACAGCGGGGTGAAGAGCATCGTCAGCACAGGCGCCATGTTCTCGACGACCCGTTGCTTCGACTCGACCAGCCACGCCGCCACCACGACGGCGCCGGCCGCTCCTGCGGGCACCACCCACTGGGCGATCCGGTCGACGTCCACTCCCGCCGGCCCGAAGATCCCGGCGGTCAGCGCCATCGTCACGCCGCCCCCGAGCGCGATCAGCACGTAGTAGATGAACCACTCGCCCGTGAAGCGGACGAAGTCCATGCGCCGCTCGTGCGATCGGAGCGTTCCACCCATGTAGGGGAAGGCGATCACGAACCACAGCACGACCGGCAGATGGAGCGCCACGAGGATCTCGGTGTCGGAGTCGGCGTCGTACGGGTAGAGGTTGATCACCAGCGCGGCGAGCGCGAACGGCGCGGCGGTCACGGCCCAGCCTCGAAGGTCGAGGTGCCGCCGTCGGGCGAAGTACGCGGCGGGGAACGGCAGCACGAACAGGCCGAGGTTCCGCGCGAACCACGTCGGCTCGTCGTCGGGAAAGCCCGCAGCGAGACGTGCGAGCTCGATCACGACGGCCGCAGCGACCGCGAACAGCAAGGCCTCGACCCAGCCGCTGGGGGCCGGAGACGCCTCCTCGGAGGGCCCGAGCAGCTGCTTCCACAGGCGGTCGCTGTGCTCGCGTGCGAACTCCCGAGAGACGGCGTCCAGGTCGCCCATCCGTTTCACGGCGACGAGGAACGCCTCGTCGTCCGCAAGACCGGCGCCGTTCAGCTCGGCGATCTGGTGACGCAGATGGTCCTCCAGCTCCTCGACGTCGTGGCCGTTGAGCGCCGGCGCGCTTGCGACGAACGTCCGCCACTCGGCGATCTGGGTCTCCACGTTCTCCATGCTCAGGCCTCGCCGAGTGCGGTGAGGAGGGCCCCGGAATCCGGCCACACGCCGTCGAGCGCGCGCGTGACGGCCGCCCATTGCCGCTGGTGGTCGGCGAGCGCGGTCCGTCCCGTCTCGGTGAGCACGTAGTACTTGCGGCGACGCCCCTCCGCCGGCGCCCTCCACTCGGTCGTCACGTAGCCGAGCCGTCCCAGGCGATGGAGCAGCGGGTAGAGCATCCCGTCGCTCCACTCGAGCTCCCCCTCCGACAGTGCGCGGACGCGCTTGAGGATGGCGTAGCCGTAGCTCTCACCGTCCGCGAGGATCGCGAGCACGAGCGGTGTAGCAGAGGCCGCGACGAGGTCTTTGTCGATGCGCAACCGGCCCTCCATGGCTGGAACTACCATGCATAGAAGCACAAGGTATTGCACGCCCGCAAGCGCGTCAACTCCACGGCAACTCGTTCCAGCTCTCCGGGCGCTCGACGCGCCAGCGACCTCGCCACGGCGCGTTCGCTTCGGCGTCCGAGTCGGTGTCTCGCTCGACGCTCGCCCCGTACCGCTGGGCAACGTCCGAGCGCTTGTAGGTTCGCCAGAACGTCTCGTCGTCGAAGTCGCGGTTCCCCGCGCAGAGGAGCACGCACGGGCCGTCCCCCGCTCCGACGAACGTGTGGGCGACGCCGGGCGGGCAGTGGACGAAGTCCCAGGCGCGCAGGTGGCGTTCCTGGTCCTCGACGACGAGGATGCACTCGCCGGTAAGCACGAAGAAGTCCTCCTGCACCGATTCGGCGTGGTACATGTCGGCCGGCCGGCCCGGCCGCAGCACGCGGAGGGCGAATCCGGCGCCGGGCTTGATGTACTCGGCGAGGTCCGGACGACCGCGGAGAACGAAGTCGTCGGACTCGAAGATGCAGCAGGACTGAGTCTGGTCGTTGTTCATCCAGGCAGCGTCCCGGGCGTTGACGACGAACCATCCCGGTGTCACAGGCGTCAGGCCCGATGCGACGGGCTCGAGCTGTGCTTCTTCCATCATCGGAACCTCCTCGGGGCAGCTGAGCTCCTTGAGCGGGGTGTCCCCTCGCACCGTTCTCGTTCGTGGTCCCTGCGAAAGGCATCGACGAGAAGGAGCACAAGATGAACGCAGGCACGAGAATCGCAGTCCCGGGGGCGACCGGAAGGCTCGGCCGCCACATCGTCGACGTGCTCGAGGAGCGCGGATACGAGGCCGTCCCGATCTCCCGCACGCACGTCGTCGACGTCGTGAGCGGCGAGGGGCTGGCGGAGGCGCTGTTCGGGGTCCACACGGTGATCGATGCGGCCGCGTACCCGTCCAACGAGCAGGGGCCGGCCACCGAGTTCTTCGTCGCCTCCGCCAGGAACCTGCAGCGGCTGGGCGCGGAGGCCGGAGTCCGGCAGCTCGTCGTCGTCTCGATCATCGGCATCGAGCGCTTCACCGCCGGCTTCCTCGCCGCGAAGAAGGTCCACGAGCAGGAAGTGGTCAAGGGGCCGATCCCGGTCCGGATCCTGCGCGCGGCGCAGTTCCACGAGTTCGTCGAGCCGCTGCTCGGCTGGATTCCACAGGAGAACGGCGTGAAGTACGTGCCGAACATGCGCACCCAGCTCGTCGCCGCTCGCAGCGTCGCCGAGGCGCTCGTGGATCTGGCGACTGACACCGAGGCCGCCCGCGCGGCGACCGACGGGGAGATCCCGGAGATCGCGGGCCCCCGCGCGGAGACGCTCGTCGACGTCGCGAGGCTGGTGGCCGCGCGTCACGGCGAAGCGGTGCGGATCGAAGGCGTGACCGACCCGAACGATCCCGACGGCGAGGCCTACGAGAGCGGTGGCCTGCTGCCCGGGCCGTATGCCACCCGCGCCGGCCCGACCTACCAGGAATGGCTCGACGGCGAGGCACGGCAGTGAGGACGCCCGGACAGCTCGCCCGGCACAGCCGCGCGCCGCCCGCGAGACGTGACGATGGCGGCGCGTGCCGGAGGACGCCGGCCGGCGACTAGGCCGGCGCCGGCGCGGCGACGACGTGGGGCGCCTCCTCCCTCTCGCGAGCGCGGAGGTCGAGAAACATGAGCGTGATCGTGATTCCGACGAGAGGCATCAAGGCGGCGGAGACGGCGACGCCGATCAGGTTCGCCGGCAGGACCGGAAGGTGCGTGTTCAGCAGCACCACCGCGCCGAGGATGGGCCCTACGAGCAATGCGGCGGCGATGGTGAGCGTCGTGAGAACGCTCACGCGCCAGAAGTGCCGGCCGACGAGCTGCTTGCTCCGCCGGATCGCGGCTCGCGCGTCGAGGTCCTCGAGCACGCAGGCCGGAACCGCCACAGCCGTGCGGCCGAGGTACCAGAACGCGACCGGCAGGCCGACGATGGTCGCCGCGAGGAGCAGCGGAATGCCCGCGACCCGCAGGAGCACGCCGGCCAACGGTCGCGCATGGTGGACCGCCCGCTGGTAGGCGCCCATCGTTCCGACCTGCTCCATCCCCATGCGGAGAGAGGCGGTTGCGACGACCGTGGCCGCGATCACCAGGCCGAGTGCGGGTACCTCGATCACGGCGAACAGGAGGACGTAGGCGTGGACCGGTAGCAGCGTCTCGCGGCCGAGCGCCTGCACGAGCTCCCTACCGGGGCCGAGATCCAGCAGGGCGTGCGCGCCGAGGGCGGCGAGAAAGGTCAACGGGAGCGCGAGCGCGCTGATCACGAAGAGCGAGCGCCAGTCGAGCCGGTAGACGGCGAGGGAGACGCGCAGGATCTGCCCGGCCGAACGGCGCTGCTCCAGCGGGCGGAAGGGAGCGGGGCGCCAGCGCGTCCGCGTCACCGAGAAGACGAGCAGCGCAACCAGCAGACAGGTCGCCGCAGCCGCCGACCAGGTAGACGCGTAGATCCCGTCCAGCAGGTCACTCACAGCCGCAACCCCGCCGCAGAAGACGTCGCTCGAGTCGAGCCCCGCATGGGCGGAGCCGGGTACGGTGAAACTCTCGTTGCGGGTCACGCTTTCCGCCCAGGTGAACGGCCGGGTCCACTCCGGCTTCGCGTTGGGCCCGAGTGGCCCGTCGTTGAACCCCCGTTCGCGCTGCCCCCAGTGGCCCTCGAAGGTGAGCCAGGCGAGGTTCGACTTCGGCGGAGGATGCGTGGGCAGGACGATGACGCGCGGCGTGACCCTGGTCGAGGGGCCCGTGGAGTCGTCGCAGCCGAGCCCCTCGTCCGCGCTCCGTCCGAGCCAGAGCGCGTTGCGGTAGTAGTTGGCGTGCGACCCTGCTCCGGGGTAGGCCACGACGTGCGTGCCGTCGACCTTGCGGAGCTTGTCGTCGTCCCACCCGGCTCGCTCGTTGCCCTCGTGCTGCGAGTAGAGCACTTCGACCGGCGGGCGTTTCAGGGCCTCCTCGACCGTGCCGGCGTCGAAGTGGAGCTCGATCTTCTCCCAGTCCGACTCGTGCTTGTCGTTGTAGTCGTTGTAGACGTAGTAGAGCCAATACTGGAGCGCGAGCTGGCCGGGCCGCCCGCGCTCGGTTGCGATGTGCGCGTACACCGAGTTCGGGGCTCCGGCACCGATGCGCTTGAACCACCGCTGATAGCTGCACCGACCCGTGACCGGGTGCCCCGGGAGATCGACGTAGTACTCGGTCGGACCGGAGACGAGGTCGACCGCCGTAGGTGCGCGGCGTACCCGGCGGTATCCCTTTGCACCGTCGAAGAGCGACACGTCGCGTCGACCGAGGACGACGTCGACCGAGACGGGCCGATACGCCTCGCCCTTGCCGCACAGCACTTGCTGCTTCTTGAGCTCGATCACGGGCGAGTAGCGAGACGCCAGCCGCTGCGCGGGCGAGGCGGCCGCCGCACCGTCCAAGAACCCGGCTGCGACCGCGGCCACGGCCATGCCCACGAGGAGCTGGCGCGCTCGGCGCGACACGACTAGCCCTCGGCTGCCGCGAGGATCCGCCGCGCCACGCTCGTCCAGCTCCAGCGCTCGACCGCGGCTTGCCGCGCGGCCGCACGAAGCGTCGCCCGATCGCTCGCCGGCAGGCCCAGGATCTCGTCGAGCCGCTGCCCGAGCGCGACGTGGTCGCCCTTGGGGAAGCTCGCCAGCCGCCGGAGCGGTGGCGGGTAAACCTCGTCGAGCCCCTGCGCGATCTCCGCCAGGCCCGAATGGTTCGCAACCACGGGCGGACACCCGGCTGCGGCCGCCTCGGCGGCCACCATCCCGAACGCTTCGGGGAAGATCGACGGCACGACCGCGACGTCGGCGAGCGCGAGCAGGTGCACGAGATGCCGATGCTCGAGCGGGCCCGTGAAGAGGACCGGCAGCCCTTCGGCCTGCTGCTCGAGCGTCTCGCGGTAGTCGCCGAAGCCGACGATCACCGCCCGCGCGTCCACCTCCTTCAGCGCCTGCAGGACGAGCTGGACGCCCTTGTTGTAGATCAGCTTGCCGAAGTAGACGACCGTCGGCCGGTCCCCGGCGAGGAAGGTGGCCAACCGGTCGGCGTTCCCCTCGTCGGGGAGCCGCTCCTCGGCGTTGCCGGGGTTCGGCGGGTCGTGCCGTGCCTCCTCCAGCAGCGCCGCCAGCGCCTCCTCTCTCGGCTGGGGCCGCCAGAGCTCGACGTCGACCCCCGGCGGGATCTCGTGGACGCGATCGACGTGCCCGCACACGTCGCCGAGCACCTCGCGGATGTGCTCCGACCCGACGATCACGGCGCCCGCTCCTTCGAGCGCCTCTGCGCCCCACTTCGAGAGCCGGGGGTTGCCCCGCATCGAGTACTCGAGCTCCGACCCGTGCGCCTTGACGACGTACGGGGCGCCGGTCGCCTTGCCGACAGGTCCGCCGAGGAGCACGTGGTTGACGAAGACGAGATCCGCGGGCAGGTGCTCCCGCATCGCCGCGGCGTTCGCCTCGACCCAGGCCGACAGCTCCGCCGGAGGACAGTCCTGGACGAGCTCCACGCGGTACCCGTCGTAGCGATCGAGCACGAACACCGGCAACAGCCCGCCGACGTCGGGGCGCACGGCGTCGGCCGACCCGAGGTCGTAGTGCTCGGGCCGGGGCTCCTGGGAGAAGACCGTGACGTCGTGCCCTTCCCGACTCCACTCGCGGGCGAGCTGCCGCGCGTAGATGTTCGACCCCGTTCCGGCCAGGAGGTAGCCGTGCCAGACGAAGATCCTCACGGGACGATGAACCCGGTCCGCTCGATCATCTCGGGGACCGTGACGAACTCGAAGCCTTCCTGCCCTTTCCACTGCTCGAGGATCAGCTGCGTCGCGCGGATCGAGTGGCTGCGATCCCAGCCCATCGCGACGTTGCAGCCGTCGTGGAGGAGAATCACGTCGCCGCCGCTGATCTGCCGCTCCGCCTTCTGCATGATCTTCTCGGTCGTGACGTTCTTGCTCCAGTCCCACAGCGTCACCGACCAGACGATCGGGACGTACCCCTCCTCGCGCAGCACGCGCAGCGTCCCGGGCCGGCGCCGACCGTAGGGCGGCCGCATCAGGCGCTTGCCCTGGACCTGCGCCATCTCGACCCCCGCAGCCTCGATCGCCTCCGTCGTCATCCGGAGCTCGCGGCGGATCGTCTCGTCGGTGTGCAAGGGCATGGTCACGTGGGAGTACGTGTGGTTCCCGATCGCATGGCCCGCGGCGGCCACCTCGCGCAGCAGCTCGGGCTGCTCCCGCGCGTAGTGCCCGATGCTGAAGAACGTCGCTCTCACGTCGTGCTCGGCCAGCAGGTCGAGCAGCTTCGGCGTCCAGGCGGTGTTCGGCCCGTCGTCGTACGTGAGCGCGAGCAGCCGCCCCCGACCAGGGGTGCCGACGAAGGTCCTGCCGAACGCCTGCGGCGTTGGCGCCTGCCCGTTGTAGAACGCCCAGCCCGCGGCTCCCAGCAGCCCGCCGGCAACGAACGGCCACCGCCTCACCGCCGGTCCTCCGCGCCCTCGAGCGGCTGGAGCTCCGGCACTCCGGAGGCCCAGGCCTCCCACGGGGCCGGGGGCGGGTACATCGGCGTTTCGGCGCGGTCGTCCGCGCCACGCCTGCGCATGCGCCGGTACCAGCGGTGATAGAGGGGCGCCAGCAGAACCGTCAAGCCAACCAGGACGGCGAGGCCGGCGAGCATCCAGAGGTGGCGCCGAAGCGGCTCGCCGTCCCCCGCGGCCCAGGCGGCGAGCGCCGCGAGCACGATCGAGACGCCGACCCCGACGTAGTAGTCGAGCGGGAAGCGCCAGATCCACGGCACCTCGAACCACCAGACGTTCCCGCGCGAGAAGCGCCGGACCGTGTACGCGGGGTTGAGCACGAACCAGAGGTAGTCCCACACGACCGCGAGGGCGAAGTACGTCGCGATCACGCGAAGCTCTCCCGCGAGCGTCCAGTCGACACCGCTGACGAACGGCAGGTGCAGGAGCAGCAGCGGGATGATGAAGGCGTACACGTGGTACCCCGTCAACGGCCTTTGGCCCATGACCCGCCCGTAGGCCCTGCCGACGACACCCCGCTTCTTGAACCAGGTCGGGAGCCGCTCCGCCCAGCCGTACCCGCCCTCGATCTCGATCTCGATCCCGGCGAGCCCGAACGCCCAGGCGAACAGCAGCAGTGTCCGGGCGAGATCGACCTCGCTCACAGCGCCCCCACCACTTCGGCGATCGCGCGGTCGGCGGCGTCGAGGGCGCCGCGGTTGCCGTCCTGCTCGTAGGTCGAGAGCCGCTCGGCATAGCGTGGCTCCTCCTGCAGGAATCGCGCCAACGACGGCTCGTCGAGCGCGGTCGACGCGGCGCCGTACCCCAGGCGCACGAGGTAGCGCGCGTTCATCTCCTGCTCGAACTGCCCCGCGAGCGGGAGGGCCAGCATGGGCTTGCGCAGGTAGACGACCTCACTCATGAGCGAGTATCCCGCCGAGGCGACGACGCCGCGGCTCGTGCGGAGGTCCTCGACGAAGGCGTCGTTCGAGAACGGCCGGAACCGGAGGTTGTCCTCCACCTCGTCGGACGTGAGGCCGTCGCGGGCTCCGTAGACCCTGCACGGGACGCCGCTCTTGCGCAACGCCGCGCGCGCCGTATCACCGATGCGGCCGTAGACGACGAGGTGCTCGCCGGGCTCCGGCCGGGCTGCGAGGATCTCCTCCCGGAGGATCGACGGGACGAGCGTGGTCCGCTTTTTCCGGACCGGCGGGTGGAAGAAGGTCGTGATGAGGTACCGGTCGGCCCGCGGAATCTTGCAGCGCACGAACGCGCGCGCCTCGTAGTAGTCGCGGTGGACGCCCTTCAGGATCGCCGCCTCGTGGTGGCAGCGGTCGACCATCTGGATGTTGTCGATGCTGATCACCGGCAGTCGGTGCGTCTTGGCGAAGAGATAGGCGAAGCCGTCGAAGTCGGCGATGACGAGGTCGGGCCCGTATGCGCGCGCGAGCTCGTGGCCGAGCCGCCAGTCCTCCGGGACACCGCGAAGGCCCCCACGCACGTTGACCGCAAGCGTCTTCCACGCCTCGACCTGTCCGTGCTCGAGCGCGAAGGAGAGGCCCCAGATCTCCTCGACGTCGGGGAGGCGCTCCCTCAGGTACGGCAGCGCCCGGCCGGACGCCGCCATCTTCACCTCGTGCCCCTGGCCGAGGAGATGCTCGGCAACGACGCGAGAGCGCATCGCGTGGCCGAGGCCCTCGCCGACGGCCCCGTAGAGGATCCTCACCCCGTCCAGTTTGCAGCGTTGGACGACGCGAGGCTAGGCCTCCCGCCACGCGACGCCACCGATTCGTCCTGTGCGAGCTACGCGGCTGCGGGCGCAGGAGCCGGCGTCGGTGGCGCCGTGGCGCCCTTCGCCCGGGCGAGGATGACGAGCCCCGCCAGCGTGACGGCGAGCAGCGACGCCGAGGCGACGTAGCCGGCCACGCCCTCGTGCAGTGCCTCGTCGAAGAGCCCGATCCCGAACACGAGGCTCGAGAGCGGGTCGAACGCCATCGTCGTCGCCACCGCCACCGCGAGCGCACCGGTCTGAAGCGCAGCCTGCTCGAGCCAGAACGCAGCGATGCTGACGACCACGAGCGCGTAGACGTGCCAGTCCCAGACGACCGCGACGAAGCCGTCGTCGAGCAGCGAGACCGTGGCCTTCGTCAGCGCGGCGCCGAGGCCGAACAGGATTCCGGAGGCCGTGCCGAGCAGCCCGGCGCGGACCTCCGGCCGCCGGCCGCGGGCGGGCAGGAACAGGACGACGGCGATCGCCGCCGCTCCTCCTCCGATCACGGCCCACGCGAGCAGCGACGCGTCGTCGTCGCCCGCCGCAGGCTTGGTTGCGATCAGCAGCGCGGCGAGCCCCCCGGTGACCATGGCAGCGCCGATCACCTCCGACCGCTGGATCCTGCGCTGCTCGATCACCCGCCCGAGCGGGAGGGCGAAGACGATGCTCGCAACGAGCAAGGGCTGCACGACGACCATGCGCCCGATGCCGAGGGCGATCGCCTGAGCCACGAAGCCGACCCCCTGCATCGCGAGCCCGAGCAGCCAGACGGGCTGTCGGGCGAGGCGCACCAGGAAGCCTGCCCCCACCGACTGGTCGGGCTGCTCGGACGCGGCCTTCTCCTGCAGCACGAGCCCGAGCGCGAAGAAGAATGCTGCGGCGAGCGCGAGGACGACGTCCACGGCACGACTCTATGACGTCCCCGGGGAATCACGCTCTCGGAGTTTTCGCTCGAACCAGGCAGGATTGGCGGAGGGCGGGCGGCGCGACGAGAGCGAGCGAACGCGAAGACCGGCCCGGCGACCGTGATCGACACCGGTTCATTCCTCGTCATCGTCTTCGCCGCCGCGGTTGCGGGAATCATCGTCGCCGCCGCGGCGCCGCGGATTGCGATCCCCGTGGTGGTCGTCGAGCTGCTCCTCGGCATGCTCATCGGCCCGCACGTCGCGGACATCGCCCAGGTCGACAGGTTCACCGAGTTCTTCGGGAACCTCGGGCTCGGCATGCTGTTCTTCTTCGCCGGCTACGAGATCGACTTCGAGCGCATCCGCGGCCGGGCGCTCCAGCTCGGGGTGGTCGCGTGGGGCATGTCGCTCGCGATCGCGTTCGGGCTCGGCAGCCTGCTGGCGGCGCTCGGCATCGTCGTGTCGCTCCTCTACACCGGCTCCGCCCTGGCCACGACCGCGATCGGCACCCTGATCCCGATCCTCCGCGACGCGGGTGAGCTTCACACCCGCTTCGGCAAGTACCTCCTCGCCTCGGGCGCGGCAGGCGAGTTCGGCCCGATCCTCCTCATCACGCTCGTGCTCTCGACGACGCATCCGCTCGACGAGGCCGCCATCCTCGTCGCCTTCGTCGTGCTCGCCGTCGTCACAGGGGTCTTCGCCGTCCGCTCGGTCGGCCGGGGCTGGCCGTTGCTCGAGCGCACGTTCGAGTCGAGCAGCCAGCTGCCCATCCGGCTCGCGGTCGTGCTCGTCTTCGCGCTGCTGACGCTCGCGACCCACCTCGGGCTCGACCTCCTGCTCGGCGGGTTCGTCGCCGGGCTGATCACGCGGCAGGCGCTTCGCGACCGCGAGCTGGCCGTCTTCGAGTCCAAGATCACCGCGCTCGGCTACGGCTTCCTGATCCCCTTCTTCTTCATCACGAGCGGGATGAGGTTCGACCTGGGCTCGCTCTTCGAGAGTCCCGCGGCGCTCGCAAAGCTCCCGCTCTTCCTCCTGCTCTTCCTGCTCGTGCGCGGCGTTCCGGCCTTCGTGCTGTACGTCCGCCTGTTCGACGCCCGCGACCGGACGGCGCTCGCGTTCTACCTGGCGACCGAGCTGCCGCTCGTCGTCGCGATCACGACGGTCGCGGTCGAGACCGGCCACATGCGCGTGTCGACGGCCTCGGCGCTCGTGGGGGCGGCCATGCTCTCGACGCTCCTGTTCCCGCTCGTGGCCATGCGGCTTCGCCGCGGCCGCGTCGAACGGCTCGCGCCGGAGGCCGAGGCCGCCTCTCCCGCCCCAGCGACGGCGTAGCGCTTGACGCGATTCGCGGCCTGGGCCATGCTCGGCGCGGGTTCTCTTGGTGGGCGCTCGCTCCCCGCTTCTGCTCCTGGCGTTCCTCGCCGCGCTGCTCCTGCCCCACGCAGCACGAGCAACGAGCCCCGCGCAACAACTCGCAGACCGCTACGCGCCGGTCGTGGTGCTCAAGAACGAGCCCACTCCGTGCTCGAAGAGCGGCGAGCGCTGGCGGCCCGTTCCGGTCGAGATCGTGCTCGGGAACCCCGAGATCCTCCTCCGAGGCCCGGGCAAGAAGCACCCGATCGTCGACGTGGCTCCCACCGCGGCAGATCTCTATCGCAAGGGAGCGAAGTACTTCCTGAACTTTCCCGGCGACCCCCTCCAGCCGGGCTGCACGTACGCGCGGGACGGCCGGCGCTTCGCCCGCGGGAAGCCCTCGATCGCCTATGCGCACATCGCCAGGGAGCCGGGCGTCGGCGACCGGCTCGCCCTGCAGTACTTCTTCTTCTACTACTTCAACGCGTACAACGACCTCCACGAGGCCGACTGGGAAGGCATCCAGCTCGTGTTCGACGTCGGCTCCGTGGGCGAAGCGCTGCGAACGCACCCGGTCGAGGTCGGCTACGCGCAGCACGACGGCGGCGAGCGGGCACGCTGGGACTCGCGAAAGCTCCAGAAGGACGGGGACCACGTGATCGTCTACTCGGCCTCCGGCTCGCATGCGAGCTACTACTCGCGCGCGCTGTGGCTCGGCCGGAGCCGCAGCCAGGGGGTCGGCTGCGACGACACGCGCGGCCCCGGGCGTCGCGTCCTGCTCGGCGCCCGCCTGCTGCCGACGCACGTCGACTCGCGCGCGAGCCCGAACGCCTGGCTCGCCTTCACCGGCCGATGGGGCCAGAAGGAGCCGGGGGCGAACAACGGTCCCACCGGCCCGAACACGAAGCCGCGGTGGACACACCCGATCACATGGCAGGAGAGCCTGCGCACCAGAAGCTTCAAGACCGCCCGCTCGCCCTACGGCCCGAGCGTCAGCGGAGCGTACTGCGGCACGGTCGCCGCGGGCTCGGACGTCTTGAACCGGTCCTTCGGTTCCAGGTGGAAGACCTTCGGCGCGGCGCTCGGGCTGCTCGCCCTGGTCGGCGTGCTCGCGATCTTTCTCGTGCGACGGACGACCTGGCGACCGACAGGAGGGCCGATTCGCGCCCGCCGCGACTGCGGACAGATCCTCGGCAAAGCGCTTCGAATCTACGCTGGGAGGTTCTGGCTGTTCGTCGCGATCGGCCTCATCTCGTTCGTGTTCGCCGTGGTCGGCAAGGCCCTCGAACGGCTCACCGAGGAGGCGCTCTCGACCGTGACGCACGTCGATCTCAAGTTCGATTTCGCCACGTTCCTGGCCGACCTCGTCGCGATCGGTGCCGGGACCGCCGTCATCGTCGACCACCTCGACCGCGGCAGCTCGATCCACTGGTGGCGGGCGGTGCGCCTGTCGCTCGGCAAGCTCTGGACGTTGCTCGGCGCCAACCTGCTCGAGCTCGTCGTCTTCGTGGCGCTGATGCTCTCGATCGTCGGCATCCCCTGGGGCATCCGCAACTCCGTCGCCTGGTCGCTGACCCCGCAGGAGGTGATGCTCGGCGGGCACTCGACACGCACCGCGCCATGGGCGTCGATCAGGCTGGTCCGAGGCAACTGGTGGCGCTCGGCCGTGCTCGTCGCCCTGCTGTTTCTCCTCGCGCTCGTCGCCGGCCCTGTGGTCGGGCTCGACCTGCTGCTCTTCACCTCGATCTCGCCGTTCGACGTCGACCTGATCGGGTCTCTCGTCTACGCGCTCGTGCTCCCGTACGTCGGGATCGCGACGACGCTGTTGTACTTCGACCTGCTGGAGCGGTTCGAGGAGGCACCCGAGCCGGCCTCGGCCCGTCAGCGCGCGCGGGGATGGTGGAGGCGCCTGCGCGCGCGGCCGGCCGCCTGACGGTCTTTGGCATCGCGTGGATCTCGAGCCTGGAGTCCGGGAGTGTGGGCCAGGACCGGTGGTCGGCTTCCAGACGATCGGTCGGTACAGCCATGTGACGCCGATCGAGGCGCCGCCCGCGGTGTGAC
This sequence comes from Gaiella sp., assembly GCA_036406535.1. Classification (GTDB taxonomy): domain Bacteria; phylum Actinomycetota; class Thermoleophilia; order Gaiellales; family Gaiellaceae; genus Gaiella. The sequence goes on along the minus strand of DASXAW010000067.1, from coordinate 734 downwards.
GGGGCTGTCCCCTCCCCGCGTGTACGTTCGTCGTAGAGGCGAACCCGTTCAGAGGAGGACGCCATGAAGTACCTGCTTCAGATCTACTCGGACACCGGCCCGGCGGAATTCGCGCGGCTCCCGAAGGACGAGCAGGACGCGATCGTCGACGAGTACCTGGCCGTATCGCGCTCGCCCGGGGTCGTCGACGGCGCCCAGCTGCAGCCGGTCGAGACGGCGACCACCGTGCGCGTCGCGGACGGAGAGACGCTTCTCACCGACGGCCCGTTCATGGACGCGAAGGAGCACCTCGGCGGGTTCCTGGTCGTCGAGGCGGGCGACCTCGACGCCGCGCTCGACCTCGCCGCGCGGATCCCGGCCGCGCGGATGGGCGGCGCGGTCGAGGTGCGACCCCTCGTGGAGAGGTAGCGCTGCTCGAGCAGGTCTTCCGCGACGAGTGGGGACGCGTCCTCGCCAACCTCGTCGGCTTCCTCGGCGACTTCGATCTCGCCGAGGACGCGGCGCAGGAGGCGTTCGCGATCGCCGCGCAGCGCTGGCCCCGCGACGGGCCGCCGCCAAACCCGGGCGCGTGGCTCACGATCACCGCCCGCAACCGCGCGATCGACCGCGTGCGCCGCGATCGGACGCTCGCCGAGAAGACGCGCCTGCTCGACGTGCCGGAGGCCGTGGAGGACGAAATGGAGGAGACGTTTCCCGACGAGCGGCTCGAGCTGATCTTCACCTGCTGCCATCCG
>DASXAW010000066.1:0-7087 GCA_036406535.1 Gaiella sp. | reverse complement strand
GCGAGCACCTGGACGAGGTCGCCCTTCTTGATTCGCATCGTTGTGGCCATCTGCTCAGAGCACCTCGGGGGCGAGGCTGACGATCTTCATGAAGTTCTTCTCGCGCAGCTCGCGGGCGACCGGCCCGAAGATGCGCGTTCCGCGCGGGTTCAGCTGGTTGTCGATGATGACGGCGGCGTTCTCGTCGAAGCCGATCAACGTGCCGTCACCCCTGCCGTAGGGCTTCTTCGTCCGGACGACGACGGCCTTCACGACCTCGCCCTTCTTGACGGTGCCCTGCGGCGTGGCGGTCTTCACTGTAGCGACGATCACGTCGCCGACACGGGCGTATCTCCGGCGCGAGCCGCCGACGACCCGGATGCAGAGCAGCTCCCGGGCACCGGTGTTGTCGGCCACCTTCAGACGCGATTCCTGCTGGATCATCTCAGCTACTTCGCCGCCTCGAGGACCTCGACGAGGCGCCAGCGCTTCGTCCGGGAGAGAGGGCGCGTCTCGACGATCCGGACGAGGTCGCCGACCTTCGCCTCGCTGCGCTCGTCGTGGGCGTGGAACTTCACGCTCCGCCGCACGACCTTCTTGTACTTCGGGTGGGCCTTCACGACGGAGACCTCGACGACGATCGTCTTCTCCATCGCGTCGGAGACGACCTTGCCCTGGCGCTCCTGCCTGCGGCCGCGATCGTGCTCCGGCTTCTCGAGCCGCACGATCGACTTGCGCTCGGTGGAGCGGACGCGCGTCGGGCGGGTCTTCTTGGGCCGGAGCGCGCGGGGGAGCCGCTTGCGCTTCGGCTTGGGCCCGCCGGCCGGCGCCGCGGCGGGCGCCTCCTCGGCGAGAGCTTCCTCGGCCGCCGGCTCCTCGCCCGCCTCGGCGGCGGGCTCCTCGGCGGCAGGCTCGTCGGCCTCGGCCTCCGCGACGGGCTCGTCGGCCGCCTCGGTAGCAGCCTCCTCGGCGTCCGCAGCAGGCTCGTCGGTGGGCGCCTCGGCGGCGACCTCGTCGACCGCCTCGGCGGCGGGTTCGTCCGCAGGCGTCTCCGCGGCCTCGTCGGCCGGCGTCTCCACCTGCTCGTCCTCGGTCGGCTCCTCGGCGTCCGCCGAGGCGCCCTTCACGTCTTCGTCAGCCATGAGTCATCGTCCGTTCGTTCTTGATCGTCAGGATCCGCGCGATCTCCCGCTTCGCGTGGCGCAGGCGTGCGCTCGACTCGAGCGCCCCCGTCGCCGCCTGGAAGCGGATCTTGAAGAGCTCCTGCCGGCTCTCGCCGAGCTTCTGCTCGAGCTCCTCGTCCGTCAGCGCCCGCAACTGCTCAGCTTTCAAAGAGATCAGCCTCCCGCTTCACGAACTTGGCCTTGATCGGCAGCTTCTGGGCGGCGAGGCGGAGCGCCTCCTTCGCGAGCGGCTCGGAGACGCCCGAGAGCTCGAACATCACACGTCCGGGCTTCACGACCGCGACCCAGCCCTCGGGCGAGCCCTTGCCGGAGCCCATCCGCGTCTCGGCGGGCTTCTTCGTGAAGGGCTTGTCGGGGAACAGGTTGATCCAGACCTTGCCGCCGCGGCGGATCTTCCGCGTCATCGCGATACGGGCAGCCTCGATCTGCCGGTTGGTCACCCAGCCGGTCTCCAGCGCCTTGATCCCGTAGTCGCCGTACTGCACGTCGGTCTGGCCCTTCGCGTAGCCCGCGCGGCGCCCGCGGAACTGCTTGCGGTGCTTGGTCTTGCGCGGCATCAACATCAGGCGTCACCTTCCGGGGTCGTCTCCGGAGCGGTCGTGTCGGCCGTCGTCTCGGGCGCCGTCTCGGCCGGCGGCGCCTCGTCCGCAGGCGGTGCCTGCGTCTCGGGCGCGGCGGCGCGCTCGCGCGCGGGCCCGCGGGCCTGTCCGCCCCGGCCGCGGCCACCGGGCCGCCGGCGCTTCTGCACGAGACCGAGGCCCTCGCGGTCCTGGCCGCGACCGCGGCCGCCCTCGCGGGAGGCGCCGAGCCCCTCGCTGTTCGACCCGCGCCGGCGGCGGGACCCGTCGGCCTCGCTGATGCGCTCGCGGCCGAGGGAGCCCTCGTAGCCCTCGGGCATGATCTCGCCCTTGTTGACCCACACCTTGACGCCGATCCGGCCGTACGTCGTCTTGGCCTCGGCGAAGCCGTAGTCGATGTCCGCGCGAATCGTGTGGAGCGGGACGCGGCCCTCGGTGTAGCGCTCGCTGCGGCTCATCTCGCCGCCGCCGAGCCGCCCGCCGCACTGGATCTTGATGCCCTGGGCGCCCGACCGCATCGCGGAGGCGAGCGAGCGCTTCATCGCGCGCCGGAACGCGACGCGGTTCTGGAGCTGCTCGGCGATCGACTGCGCGACGAGCTGCGCGTCGAGTTCGGGCCGCTTGATCTCGTTGATGTTGATGTGGACGCTCTTGCCGGTGATCGCGTGGAGGTCCTTGCGGAGCGCGTCCACCTCGACGCCGGACTTCCCGATCACGATCCCGGGGCGCGCCGTGTAGATGTCGACGGTCACGCGCTGCTTGTCCTTGCGGATCAGGATGTCCGACAGCCCCGCATGCGCGAGCTTCCCGTTGATGTGATCGCGGATCCGGATGTCCTCGAGCAGGTAGTCGGCCAGCTCCTTCTTGCCCGTCCACCAGTTGGACTTCCAGTCGTGGATGACGCCGACGCGAAGACCGCCGGGATGCACCTTCTGGCCCATTACGCGGCAACCTCCTGCTTCTTCGTGCGCGGCTTGCGCGACGCCGGCTTCTTCTCGGTCGCGCCCGACTGCTTCTCGCTCGTCTCGGTCTCGGTCACCGGCGCCTCGGTGGTCTCCGGGGCGCGGGCCTTGCGGCCCTGGTCGCGGCGCGGCCGCTCGGCGACCGGCGCGACGACGATCGTGATGTGGCACGTGCGCTTGCGGATGCGGTTGACGCGGCCGCGTGCGCGGGCGCGCCAGCGCTTCAGGGTCGGGCCTTCGTCGGCGTAGGCGCCGACGACGACGAGCTCGTCGCCGTCGAGGCCGTGGGCGGACTCGGCATTGGCGACGGCCGAGGCCAGCACGCGGTCGATCTCCCGCGCAGCAGCCCGCGGCGTGAACGCTAGGACGGTCCGTGCCTCGGGCACGGTCCGGCCGCGGACGTTGTCGAGCACGAGCCGCGCCTTGCGCGCGGACATGCGCACCCACTTCGCCTGGGAGCGGACCTGCATCTCCGTGTTCGCCTTCGTCGCCATCAGCGCTTCTTCACCTGGGCCTGCCGGTCGCCGGAGTGACCGCGGAACGTCCGCGTCGGCGCGAACTCGCCGAGCTTGTGCCCGACCATCTGCTCGCTCACGAACACCGGGACGTGCTTCCGCCCGTCGTGCACGGCGATCGTGTGCCCGACCATCTCGGGGAAAATCGTCGAGGCGCGCGACCAGGTGCGGATCATCCGCTTCTCGCCGGCGGCGTTCATCGCCTCGATGCGGGTCAGCAGCCGCTCCTCGACGAACGGCCCCTTCTTGGACGAACGACTCATCTAGCGCCTCTCCTTGCCGCGGCGGCGGCCGCGGACGATCAGCTTGTCGGATTCCTTGTGCTTGGGGCGCGTGCGCTTCCCGATCGTCGGGACGCCCCACGGGGTCACCGGATGGTGGCCCTTGGACTTGCCCTCGCCGCCGCCGTGCGGGTGGTCGACAGGGTTCATCGCGGTGCCGCGGACGGTCGGCCTGCGACCGAGCCAGCGGCTGCGGCCCGCCTTCCCGCCCGACTCGTTCGAGTGATCGGCGTTCCCGACCTCGCCGACGGTCGCGCGGCAGGTGAGCAGCACGCGGCGCATCTCGCCCGAGGGAAGGCGCAGCACCGCGTACGGCGCGTCCTTCGCGACGAGCTGCACGCCCGAGCCCGCGGAGCGGGCGAGCTTCGCGCCTTGCCCGGGGCGGAGCTCCACGGCGTGGACGTTCGTGCCGGTCGGGATGTCGCCGAGCGGCAGCGCGTTGCCCGGCCGGATGTCGACGCCCGGACCCGACTGGACCGTCGCGCCGACGCGAAGACCCGCTGGCGCGAGGATGTACGCCTTCGCTCCGTCGGCGTAGTGCAGGAGCGCGATGCGCGCGGAGCGGTTCGGGTCGTACTCGATCGTGGCGACCTTCGCCGGCACGCCGTCCTTCAGGCGCTTGAAGTCGATCCGCCGGTAGCGGCGTTTGTGCCCACCGCCCTGGTGACGCGTCGTGATCCGCCCGTGGCCGTTGCGGCCGCCCCTCTTGCGCAGCGGCTCGAGCAGCGACTTCTCCGGCGTGGAGCGCGTGATCTCGTCGAACGACGAGGTCGCCATCTGGCGGCGGCCCGGGCTCGTCGGCTTGTATTTCTTCACTGGCATCTGCGTGTTCTCCTAGACCTGCGCGCCTTCGAAGATCTCGATCGTCTCGCCCTCGCGGACCTGGACGACCGCCTTCTTCCACCCCGGCCGTGTGCCCTTGAACAGCCCACGGCGCTTCGGCTTCGCCTGCACCTTCACGATGTTGACCCGCTCGACGTGGACGTCGAACAGCTCCTCCACCGCCTGGCGCACGTGCGTGCGGTGCGCGTCGGGATGCACCTTGAACGTATACCGACCCTCCGCGATCCCGGCGTAGCTCTTCTCCGAGACGACGGGCGAGAGGAGGATCTGCTCGTTGGTCAGCCCGCTCACGACGCCGTCTCCTTGCCGGCGCGCTGCTCCACCTGGGGGAGGGCGGCCTGGGTCACGACGAGCGCCCTGGCCCAGACGACCGCGGCGACCTCGAGCTCCTCGGGGAGGGTCACGAGCACCCGCTCGAGGTTGCGGAACGACTTCACGACCGCCTCCTCGTCCGCATGGGCGACGACCAGCACCGGAGCGTCCTTCCCCCAGCCCTCGAGCACGCCCTTCGCCTGCTTCGTCGAGGGGGCGTCGAACACGCCCGCCTCGAGGAGGGCAAGGCTGCCGTTCGCCGCGTGGCTCGAGAGCGCGGCCCGCAGCGCTGCCTTCCGCGCCTTGCGGTTCACCTTCACGTCGAAGCTGCGCACGCCCGGAGGGAACGCGACGCCGCCACCCGTGAACTGCGGGGCGCGGATCGTGCCCTGACGCGCGCGACCGGTGCCCTTCTGGCGCCACGGCTTCGAGCGGCCGCCCGAGACGAGGCCGCGACTCTTCGCGGCGCGCGTGCCGCGCCGCGCGGCGTTCAGCTCGGCCCGCACGGTCTCGTGTACGAGGTGAGGCTTGACCTCGGCCTCGAACACGAACGCGTCGAGCAACACGCCGGACGACTCGAGGCTGAACGTCTTCGCCCCGGAAGCGGACTCAGGCGATTCACGAAGCATCGGAGCCCTGACCGCCATCAGCGTTCCACCCCACGGATCTCGACGAGCCCGCTCTTCGGTCCCGGGACGGAGCCGCGGACGAGCAGCAGGTTGCGCTCGGCGTCGACCTCGTGGACGACCAGCCCGGACTGGGTGACGCGCTGCGCGCCCATCTGCCCGGCCATCTTCTTGCCCTTGAACACGCGCGACGGGGTCGCCGACGCGCCGACCGAGCCCGGCTTGCGGATGTTGTGCGAGCCGTGGCTCATCGGGCCGCGCGAGAAGTTGTGGCGCTTGATCGTTCCCTGGAAGCCCTTGCCGATCGAGATCCCCGACACCTTGATGCGGTCGCCGGGCTCGAACGCCTCGACCGTCACCGTCTCGCCCTGCTGGAGCTCGCTCGCTCCGCGGAACTCGACGAGATGACGATGGCCGCCGACCCCCGCCTTCTTGAGGTGACCGAGCTCGCCCTGCGAGAGCTTGCGGTCCTGCACCGGCTCGAACGCGAGCTGGACGGCCTCGTAGCCGTCCGCCGCCTGCGTCCGCACGATGACGACCGGGCACGGGCCGGCCTCGATGACGGTGACGGCGTCGACGTTCCCGGTCTCCGGGTCGAAGATCTGCGTCATGCCGAGCTTCCTGCCGAGGATGCCCTTCACAGCTTGATCTCGATGTCGACCCCGGCGGGAAGGTCGAGCCGCATCAGCGAGTCGACCGTCTTCGGCGTCGGGCTGTGGATGTCGATCAGGCGCTTGTGCGTCCGCACCTCGAAGTGCTCCCGCGAGTCCTTGTCGATGAAGGGCCCGCGGATCACGCAGTACACGTTCTTCTCGGTCGGCAGGGGCACGGGGCCGGTGATCGTCGCGCCGGTGCGCTGCGCCGTCTCCACGATCTGGGAGGCGGAGCGGTCGACCTGCTGGTGGTCGTATCCCTTCAACCGGATGCGGATCTTCTGCTGTGCCATGTCGTGGTCTGCCTAGGCGGCGGGCGTCAGCCGGCGCCTACTTGACGATCTCCGTGACGACGCCGGCGCCGACCGTGCGGCCGCCCTCGCGAATCGCGAAGCGCAGGCCCTGGTCCATGGCGATCGGCTGGATCAGCTCGATCTCCATGTTCGTGTTGTCGCCCGGCATGACCATCTCCTGGCCCTCGGGCAGCTTGATCGAGCCGGTCACGTCGGTCGTGCGGAAGTAGAACTGCGGCCGGTAGCCGTTGAAGAACGGCGTGTGGCGGCCACCCTCGTCCTTCGAGAGGACGTAGACCTCGGCGTTGAAGTGCGTGTGCGGGGTGATCGAGCCGGGCTTCGCGAGCACCTGGCCGCGCTCGACCTCTTCGCGCTTGACGCCGCGAAGCAGTGCGCCCGCGTTGTCGCCGGCCTGCGCGTAGTCGAGCGACTTCTGGAACATCTCGAGACCGGTGACGACCGTCTTCTCGGTCTTCTCGTGGATGCCCACGATCTCGATCTCGTTGCCGACCTCGATCTTGCCCTGCTCGACGCGGCCGGTGACGACCGTGCCGCGGCCTGTGATCGTGAAGACGTCCTCGATCGGCATCAGGAACGGCTTGTCGACGTCGCGCGTCGGCTCCGGAATGTAGGAGTCGACCGCCTCCATCAGCTCGACGATCTTGGCCTCCCACGCCTCGTCGCCCTCGAGCGCCTTGAGCGCCGAGACCTGGATCACGGGGATGTCGTCGCCGGGGAACTCGTACTTCGAGAGCAGCTCGCGCACCTCCATCTCGACGAGCTCGAGCAGCTCGGGGTCGTCGACCATGTCGGCCTTGTTCAGCGCGACGACGATGGCCGGCACCTCGACCTGGCGGGCGA
>DASXAW010000065.1:0-7737 GCA_036406535.1 Gaiella sp. | reverse complement strand
GCGGACGAAGCGATCGCCCTCGGCGACGCGACGCTGCAGCGCGAGCATCAGCCCGACGGCGAGCTCGGCGGTCGCCCGGGTGAGCACGTCCGGCGTGTTCGCGACGACGACGTTCCGCTCCGCGGCGGCGGCGAGGTCGACGTTGTTCACGCCGACCGCGTAGTTCGCAACGACCCTGAGCTGCGGTCCCGCGCGGTCGAGGTACGGGCCGTCGACCCGCGTCGTGAGCATCGCGACGATCCCCTCGGCGCCCTCGGGCGAGTCGCTCGTCTCGAAGTCGCGCGCGAGCGCTTTCTCGACCTCTGCCGGGACCGGCGCGGTGACGTGGATCCGCGGGCGCGCCACCGGGAGCAGAGGCTAGGCGTCGAGGGCGCGGGCGCGATGGGCCGTCGAGTACACGTCCTTGCGGAGGATGCGACCCCCCTCGCAGGGGAAGACGTCCACGCCGTCCCAGGTGAGGCGGCGTCCGTCGGGCGCGGTCGCCGTCGCCGTCCACTCGCTGACCACGACACCATCCCGCGCGTAGAGCCGCCGCCCCGCGAACGACAGGTCGGGCCAGCTCGCGAAGATCGCGGCGATGTGCTCTCCCACCTCGTCCCCCTCGGCCCGCTCGCCGGCGGTGTGGTTCTCGAACACCATCCCGGGCGCATGGAGCGCGAGGATGGCGTCGAGGTCCTGCGCATTCCAGGCGTCGTTGTAGCGCCCGATCATCTCCTCGAGCGCCGCAGCGGAGTCGCTCTCGCCCACGGCGCCGAGTATCTCAGCCTCCGAGCCGCGCCGTAAGCCAGTCGGCCGTCTCGCGCCAGGCTCGATGCCGAACGTCGATCACGTCGGAGTGGTCGCCGCCCTGGAGCTCGAGGAGCTCCGCGAGCGGGTCCAGGGCGGAGTAGTCCTGGCTCTGCGAGACCGGGACGGTGTCGTCCTCGGTGCCGTGGACGAGGAGCTGCGGGACGCCGAGCGGCGCGAGCGCGGCGGGCGACGCGGCGGCGAGCCGCTCCGAGCCTTCGCTCAGCGGCCCGAGGAGGCCCTCGACGGCGCCGTCGCCGAGATCGTCCCGCCAGGCGCGCTCGAGGTCGCAGACGCCGCCCTGCGACACGGCCGCGACCGGGCGCACGCGCGGGGCGGCGCCGACCCCGTCGGCGAGGCGGTGACGTCCGGCGAGCCAGAGCGAGAGGTGCCCGCCCGCGGAATGCCCGCACGTCGCCACGCGCGCGGTGTCGACCTGCTCGACCTCGGCGAGATGGTCGACAGCGGCGGCGACGTCCGAGAACGTGCCCGGCCAGCCGCCGCCTTCCTGCCCGACCCGGCGGAACTCGATGTTCCACGCGGCGATCCCTCGTCGCGCGAGGTCGTGGGCGAGCGGGGTCATCAGCGTCCGGTCCCAGCCACTCCGCCAGAAGCCGCCGTGGACGAGGACGACGCAGGGCCACGGTCCGCCGTCGCGTGACGGCAGGTGGAGGTTCGCAACGTGGTGCACATGCTCGCCGTACGAGAGGCAGGGAGCGGGAGGCGGGGCGGACAACGCTCGTTGCGCCTCGTAACTAGCGGGGCCCCGTTCGGCGCGCTCCGGTCATGCGACTCAGGCGAGGAGCGCCCGGTTCCGTGCGAGAGCGGCGAGGAGCGTGTCGACGTCCTCCTCGACGTTGTAGAGGTGGAGGGCGACTCTCAGCTTGTCCTCGCGGGACGAGACGACGATCCGCTCGCCTGCCAGCGCGCCGACGAGCGCTCCGATGTCCGTGGAGCGCACGCAGACGAGCGGCCCGCGCTGTGCGACGTCGCGCGGGGTCACGACGGTGGCTCCGAGCTCCTCGAGCCCGTCGATCAGCCGATCGCCCAGCGCGTGCACGTGCGCCTCGATCGCCGGAACGCCGGCCTCGGCGACGAGCGAGAGCCCGGCCACCGCGGCGTAGAGCGCGGGCACGGGCGGCGTGCCCGAGTCGAACCGCCGTGCGCTCGGGTGCGGCGAGTAGTCGGCGATGGACATCGCGAAGATGTCCTCGTCGGCGAACCAGCCGGTCTGCGTCGGGACGAGCGCCTCGTGCACCTCCGGCCTCACCCACATGAAGCCGAGCCCCGCCGTGCCGAGCAGGTACTTCACGGTGCCACCGGTGATCGCGTCGGCGCCGAGAGAGCGGACGTCCAGCTCGACGGCGCCGCACGCCTGATAGCTGTCGGCGAGGACGAGCGCACCCGCCTCGTGCGCGACCTCGGCGATCGCGGTCACGTCGTGGCGATGGCCCGAGCGGTACGACAGGGTCGTGCAGCAGACGAGCGCGGTGCGCTCGTCGATCGCCTCGGCGAAGCGCTCCGCGCCGATCGAGCCGTCCTCGCCCGGCGTCACGTGCACGACCTCGGCGCCGCGGAGCTCCTGCGCATGCGCGATCTGCCCGACGGTCGGGAACTCGTACTCGGAGATCACGATCCGGTTCCGTCCGTTCTCGAGCGGCAGCGCGGAGACGAGCGCGCTCACGCCCTGCGAGACGGAGGTCGTGACGGCGACGTCGTCCGCGCGGGCGTGGAGCAGCTCCGCGATGCTCGAGCGGAACGTCTCGTTCCGCTCGACCCAGAAGTCCCACTCCGCCCCGTTCTCGTCCCAGCCGGCGAGCCAGCCCTCGACCGCTTCGCGGACGCGATGCGAGAGGGCGCCCTGCGAGCACGAGTTGAGGTACGTCGCCGTCTCGAAGATCGGGAACTCGTCCCGCACCGCGGCGCCGATCCGTGGGTCCGACTCGATGCGCTGCGGGGTCGCCATGGCTAGAGGTTGGGCGGGGTCGTCACGCCGAGGAACCGCGCCACGCCGCTCCCGGCGTTGCGGAACGAGTGCGGCACGTCCGAGCGGTAGTAGGCGCTGTCGCCCGGGCCGAGGACGATGGGCTCGGCGCGGCCGACCGTCAGCTCGATGTGGCCCTCGAGCACGTGGACGAACTCCTCGCCGTCGTGCGTCGTGGGGTCGGCCATCCCGCCGCCCTCGTCGTACGCGTTGATCACCGGCATCATCGCGTGGTTCCCGTCGGCGCTGAGCATCTGGATCGAGAGCCGCTCGTCCGCGAGCCGCACGGAACGGCGCTCGTCGGCCCGGACGACCTGCACCGGCGACCGGTTCGGCTCCTGGACGAGGTCGGCGATGCTGACCCCGAACCAGTGGACGAGGCGCATCAGGCGGCTGACGGTGATGTCGCTCTTCCCCTTCTCGACGGTCGAGAGGAACGACGCCGAGATCCCGGTTCCCTCCGCGACCTCGGCGAGCGAGACGCCGCGGGAGCGGCGGAGCTGCCGGAGCCGTGTGCCGAGGTCGCCGCCGTCCGCCTCCCGCGCGAGCACGGCCGATGCCGCCGCCACTGCGGCGGCCGGCTCGCCGATCGTGGTGGGCTCGGTCCTCGTCATGCGGCCGACCGTTCGATCCCGTGGCGGAGGAGGAGGATCTCCGCCTCGTGCGCGACCACCAGCCGCCGCCAGCGCTCGTCGTCCATCGACCGGGTCCGCCAGGCGCTGAGGACCACCAGGCTCGACTCCGGGTCGCCGCCCACGTCCTCGCCGGGCACGACCCTCGCGCTGATCCGGCGCGTGAGACGTGCGGGGTCGTCGCCGACCGCGAAGTCGACGATGCGGTGCTCGGGCACGGGAATCATGCGCACGAGCGTCTCCGCGCCGTCGAAGAGGGACGTCCCCCGAACGACGCCGTCCTCCGCGCGAGTCTCCCAGCAGCCGAGCGACCATTCGCCGAGTCGGTGCGGGTCGGTGAGGTAGGCGAACGCATGGTCGGGCGGTGCGGAGCAGAGAGAAGAAACGCTGTGAACGAGTTCCGAGGTCTCCATGAACAATAGTCGGGGGGTGCCGGCGGGCACCCCCCGACCGACTGCGTCCTACTTGCGGATCTTCAGCTGCCGGATGACGTCCTGCTTGCCGTCCTTGTACGTGTACACGTTGTAGAGCGCCGCGCGGAGGTCTCCGTTCGAGTCGAAGTCGACGGGCCCACCCGCACCCTCGTAGTTGATGTCCTTGCCCGCCTTGAGCGCGCGAATCGCCGCGGCGAGGTTGAGGTACGTGTATGTCTTGCCCGGGGTCGAGGCGACCCGCTGGATCTGCTTGACGATGTCGGAGCCCTTCCCCGAGTCGGCGGCGACCGACGCGAGGATGCAGATCATCGCGCCGTCGAAGTTGTTCGAGTCGAGGGTCTGCCGCTGCTTCGTGCCCGGCTTGGACGCGAACAGCTTGTCGAAGGCGTCCGACGCCTTCGTTCCGGTGGTCGAGCCCGCCACGGTCCCGCGCGCGCCCTCGAGCGACGCCGCTGGGATGAAGTCGGGAATCGTCGAGGGCCAGCCGCCCGCGACGAAGAGCTTCCGGCCGTTGAACTTCCCCGTGCGGAGGAGGGCCGAGCCGATCTTCGCGTAGTTCGCCGGGAAGTCGAGGATCACGTACGCGTCGGGGTCGCCCTTGACGATGTCCTCGGCCTCCGAGTTGTAGCTCGCGGCGGTCGGGTCGTAGAGGAGCGGCCCCTCGGTCTTCATCCCGAGCTTCTCGAGCGACCGCTTGAGCGGGGGCAGAAGCCCCGTCCCGAACGCGTCGTTCCGGCCCGCGAGCGAGATCGTCTTGCCCTGCCCGAGCTCGTCGCGGATCAGGCGCGCGAGGATCGGCGCCTGCAGCGTGTCGGAGGGCATCGTCCGGAAGAAATAGCCGTTGTCCTTCAGGTCGGTGAGCGCCGGGGACGAGTTGTTCGGCCCGATCTGCGGAATCTGGGCCGGCACCGTCGCCGCCTGCGCGATGGCGATCGAGCTTCCCGACGTGAGCGCGCCGAGAATGCAGTCCGCGCCCTTCGAGATGAGCTTCCGCGCGGCGTTGACGCCGCCCTCGGGCGTCGTCCCGTCGTCGGCGTACTCGATCTGGAGCGTGACGTTCACGCCCGCCTGCTTGAGCGCCGCCTTCGCCTGCTGCACCGCGAGGCCCGCCGCTTTCGCGTAGGCCGGGCCGAACACGGCGGATGCGCCGGTGAACGGCACGACGACGCCGATCCGGAGCGTGTAGCCGTCCTGCGACGCGCCGCGCGCGGTCGATCCGCCCGCGACCGCGGCGAGAACCGCGACGAGCGAGACGACGGCGCCCCAACGCACTGCCCGATTGCCGTTCATGAATCCTCCTGTGTCCACGTGCGTGCCGTCTGACGCAACCTGGCGACCGTACAGCATGTCGTAGGCGGTTTCAATATCTCGGACGCGCTCTGGTACGCTCCTGCGCCCGATGGAGTACGCGGCGCCCGACTTCGATCCGCCCTACCGCGTGCTCGTTCTCGTCGCCGCCACCGACGGCTGGTACGGCGCCTCACGGGAGGAGCGCGAGGCGGCGACGGACGAGCTCGGCGGGATCCTCCGCGAGGCGGAGGAGAGCGGCGCGCGGATGCTCGCGTCGTTCGACGACGATCTCTTCCTGACCGGCCAGCCGGCGCCGCTCCCCTACACGATCTTCGTCCTCTACGACGTCGACGACCTCGCGGTCGTCGTCCGGCTCGTCCACAGGCTGCGCATGTCCGAGGTCGCCCGATACCTGCGCCTCGAGGCGCGGGTCGGCCGGCCGCTGTTCGTGCTCGAGGACTAGTCCGCGCCAGGGCCGCCGAGGTAGAGGTCGACGACCTTCGGGTCGTGCAGCAGCTCGGGGCCTGCGCCCTCGAACCGGTTCTGCCCTCCGTCCAGCACGTAGCCGCGGTGCGACATCGCGAGGGCGCGCCGCGCGTTCTGCTCGACCATCAACACCGCGACGCCGCCCGCGTTGATCTCACCGATCTTGGCGAAGATCACGTCGACCGCCGCAGGTGACAGCCCGGCGGAGGGCTCGTCGAGGATCAGCAGCGCGGGGTCGGCCATGAGAGCCCGCGCGAGCGCGAGCATCTGGCGCTCGCCGCCCGAGAGCGTCCCGGCGGGCTGGCTCCGGCGCTCGGCCAGTCGCGGGAAGAGCTCGAACATCGCGGCAGTTCGTGCCGGGCCTTCCCCGCCGCGCAGAGCGAGCACGCCGAGCTCGAGGTTCTCGCGGACGCTCATCGTCGCGAACACGTTGTCTCTCTGGGCGACGTACCCGACTCCGCGGCGGACGACCACGTGCGGCTTCCTGCCGGTGAGGTCCTCGCCGTCGACGCGCACGGTGCCGGCCCACGGCTCGAGCAGGCCGATCACGACCCGCACGAGCGTCGACTTGCCCGCGCCGTTGGGCCCGACGATCGTGACCATCTCGCCGCGCCCGACGCGTAGGCTCGCGCCGTTCAGAATCGGGACGTCGCGGAAGTACCCGGCCTCGATCCCGTCGACGACGAGCGCCTCGGCGGCGGTCTCAGCCATCCGCCGCTACCTCCTCAGCCGCCGCCGCGCCGAGGTACGCCTCGATCACGCGCGGATCGGCACGCACCTCCTCCGGACTGCCGGTCGTGAGCACGCGCCCCTCCCCCATCACGACGACCCTGTTCGAGTAGCGCATCACGACGTCCATGTCGTGCTCGACGAGCAGGATCGTCAGGCCGCGCTCGTTGCGCAGGCGCTCGACGTGCTCGAGCAGCGTCGCGCCGAGCGTCCGGTTGACGCCGGCAAGGGGCTCGTCGAGGAGCAGCATCCGCGGCTCGAGCATCAATGCCCGGGCGAGCTCGAGGAGCTTCCGCTGACCGCCCGACAGCGTGCCTGCGTAGTCGCGCGCCTTCGCGGAGAGGCCGAACGTCTCGAGCAGAGCGAGCGCCCGGACGCGTGCGTCCCGCTCGGCGCCGCGCCATGCCGGCCGCACGGCGGCGAGGCCGAGCCTCTCGCCCGGATTGCGCGTCGCGAGCAGCATGTTGTCGAGTACCGACATCACGGCGAGCGCCTTCGTCAGCTGGAACGTCCGCACCATTCCGGCGCGGACGAGCCGGTGCGGCCGCCTGCCGTAGACCGACTGGCCGGCGAATCGCACGTCGCCGCCGTCCCCGCGCTCGAACCCCGTGACGACGTTGAAGAGCGTCGACTTTCCCGCGCCGTTCGGGCCGATCAGCGCCGTGATCGTCGCCGGCGCGACGTCGAACGTCGCGTGGTCGACGGCCTTCACGCCCGCGAACCGCTTGGACACGTTGCGCACCTCGAGGAGCGGCGCCTCAGCGGCGGGCACGAAGCATCAGCTCCTCCCGCTTCCCGAACACGCCCTGCGGTCGGAAGATCACGAGCGCCATCAACACGAGCCCGACGATCACGAAGCGCAACGCGGCGACGCGTGCGTCGGAGAGCGGCAGCTCGAGGTACCGCGTCGCCTCGAGCAGGAAGATGAGGAAGAACGAGCCGACCACCACCCCGAGGTAGCTGCCGAGCCCGCCGAGGATCACGATCACGTACCCGTACGCGGTGATCACCGGGTCGAAGCTCGTGGGCGAGAGGATCGAGATGTTGATCGCGAGCATGTAGCCGGCGATCGCCGCGAGCGCCGCTGCGATCGAGAGCGACTGCAGCTTGTACGCGAACGTGTTCTTGCCGAGCGCCTCGGCGGCGTCCTCGTCCTCGCGGATCGCCTTGAGGACGCGTCCCCAGGGGGTGCGCACGGCGAGCCACACAAGCGTCAGCGCCACGAGCGCCACGATCCACACGATCACGAGCATCGTCGCGTCCTTGGAGGTGAAGCCGAGCCAGCCCTGGACACGGTTCTGGAACGACTCCCACTGGCCGTTGTACTGGGCAGCCTGGCCGACCGGACCGAGCGCGATCGTGCCCTGGGAGCCGCCCGTCAGGGAGTCCTCGTTCG
>DASXAW010000064.1:0-54778 GCA_036406535.1 Gaiella sp. | reverse complement strand
TCCCCCTTGCCGGCCCGCCGAGCAGCACAGGTTTTCGACTCACGATCACAAACTCCACTCTATCGGGCGGTGACGGAGGAGGTCGTGACGATCGGGCTGCGGTACCGCGGGCCGCTGGACTCGGCGAACGGCGGCTATGCGTCCGGCCTGCTCGCCTCGCGCCTCGACGGTCCTGCGCAGGTCACGCTCCGCCTTCCGCCCCCACTCGAGCGGCCGCTCGTCGTGCGCCGCAACGGCGCGCGGGCGCTCCTCTACGACGGCGACCGCCTCGTCGCCGAGGCGGATCCGGCCGACCCAGACCTCGTGGCGCCGACGCCGCCGACGCCGGCCGAGGCGGAGGCCGCGGGGGAGGGCGTCGGGGCGTTCGGCCCGCCGCAGTTCGCCGAATGCTTCGTCTGCGGGGTTCGCAGCGACGGCACGGGGCTCGGCATCCACCCGGGGCCGGTGGCGCGCCGCGAGGGGCTCGTCGCGACGACGTGGGTCGCGAACGAGGTGAGCACGCCGGTCGTGTGGGCCTCGATCGACTGCCCCGGCGCCTATGCCGTCGGTGAGACGGGGCGGGGCGAGCCGGTCCTCGGTCGCATGACGGCCCGCGTCGAGCGGCTTCCTGCCGAGGGCGAGCCGTGCGTCGTCGTCGGCTGGCCGCTCGGCGAGGACGGCCGGAAGCTCCATGCGGGGACGGCGCTCTACGGTGACGACGGCGCCGTGCTCGCGCTCGCCCGGCAGGTCTGGATCCTTCCGCGCTGACCGCCCGGTCCGGCTCAGACGTTCCAACGCTCGATCACGGGCGTCTCGCGCTCGTAGCCGAGGACGGACAGCGTGCCCGTGTCGAGCCGGTACAGGCGTCCGTCCAGGACCTCTTGGCCGAGCCAGCGGGCCGCGAGCGCCCGCAGGGAGTGCGCGTGCCCGAAGAGGAGCGAGTCGCCCTCCACCTCCCGCACGCGCGCGATGACGCGGTCGACGCGCTCACGCACCTCGGCGGCGGTCTCGCCGCCCGGGGCGGGGTGGCTCCAGATCGTCCAGTCGGGAACGGTCCGCCGGATCTCCTCCGTGCTGACGCCCTCGTGCGCGCCGTAGGCCCATTCCGCGAGATCGTCGTCGGCGATCGCGTCGGGGAAGCCGACGAGCTCGGCGGTCTCCCGCGCGCGGAGCCTTGGGCTCGTCAGCACGAGCGCGAACGACCGCGCGGCGAGCTTCTTGCCGAGCTCGCGCGCCGCCGTCACTCCTTTCTCGGTCAAGGGGACGTCGGTGGTCGACGTGTGCAGCCGCCTGCGGCTCCAGTCCGTCTCGCCGTGCCGGACGAGCCAGACGGAGCCCGGGCTCACGAGCGCGAGGAGAGCGCCACGAGCAGGCCACCGTCGTCGTCGTAGGCGGGAAAGAGATCGACGACGACCGGCTTCACGAGCCCTGCGCGCGTGCGCAGCTCGAGCTGCTCGCCGAGCCTGCGCACGCCCCATTCGCGCACGACCTCGATCGGCGCGGTGTCCGAGAGGTGGAGCGCGGTGCCCACGTCCCGCCCGATCAGGTCCGTCTCGCGGAAGCCCGTCAGCTCGAACACCCCGCGCCCGACCGCCAGCACGCGGGCGTCCTGGTCGCAGACGACGAACCCCGTCGAGGGCGCCGGGTAGTAGTCCTCGAGGAGTTGGAAGAGGAAGCCGAAGCCGCAGTTTCGGCACTGCGGCACGTTGGCCGTGAACCCCTCGTATCCGTCGACGTCGACGGTCCGCTCACGGCAGTTCGGGCAGATGAAGACCGGCACCACCCGATCCTACGCACGCCGCGGTTGTGCCCTGGTTAATCACCGGCGCGTCGCCGCCCCACGCGCTGCTAGCGTAGTACGTACTAACTTCGGGAGGTGATCGACCGCATGCTCGCAGGGCTCGTGACGGAGGAGAACAAGAAGTGGTGGACGCTCGGGGCGGTCTCGTTCGGGCTGTTCATGATCATGCTGGACAACACGGTGGTGAACGTCGCGCTCCCGTCGATCCAGCGTGACCTCGGCGTCGGCCTGTCCGAGCTCGAGTGGGTCGTCTCCGGATACGCCCTGACCTTCGCGGCCCTGATGCTGATCGGCGGCAAGCTCGCCGACGCGTACGGGCGTCGCCTCATCTTCGTCGTGGGCATCGCGGTCTTCACCGCTGCGTCGCTGGCCTGCGGACTCGCATCGACCGGCGACGCGCTCATCGCCGCGCGCGTGGCGCAGGGAGTCGGCGCGGCGATGATGAACCCCGCGACGCTCTCGATCATCGCGGTCACGTTCCCGCCGCGCCAGCGCGGCACGGCGATCGGGATCTGGGCCGGGACCTCGGCGCTCGCGCTCGCGATCGGCCCGCTCATCGGCGGCCTCCTCACGGAGCACGCGAGCTGGAGCTGGATCTTCTTCGTCAACGTGCCGGTCGGGATCCTCGGTATCGCGGCCAGCTTCCTCCTCATCGACGAGTCGCGCGACGAGACACACGAGCGGCTCGACCTCCCCGGTCTCTTCACCTCCGGCCTCGGCCTGTTCACGCTGACGTACGGCCTCATCGAGGCCAACAACTACGGGTGGGGCTCGGCGAGGATCATCGGCGCGTTCGTCGTCGCCGCGGTCTCGATCGCGGCCTTCATCCTGCTCGAGCGGCATCGGCGGGCGCCGATGCTCGACCTGACCCTCTTCCGCAACCGCACGTACGTCGGCGCGAACCTCGTCATGCTCCTCGTGGCGCTCGCGATGTTCGGCGTGTTCTTCTTCGTCTCGCTCTACATGCAGAACGTCCTCGGGTACTCCGCCGTCCAGGCGGGCGCGGCCTTCCTGCCGATGACGGTCCTGATCATCCTCGTCGCGCCGCTGGCGGGACGGTTGTCGGACCGGTACGGCTCGCGCGGGCTCATGGTGGGGGGCATGGTCCTGCTCGCCATCCAGCTTGCGTACTTCAGCCAGCTTCCGAGCGACGCGACCTACTGGCGGCTCCTGCCGGCGCTCGTGATCGGTGGGTTCGGGATGGCGATGACGATGACGCCGAGCTCGGCCGCGGCGATGCGGGCGGTGCCGGTCGAGAAGGCCGGAGTCGGCTCCGCGGTGCTGAACGCGTGCCGCCAGGTCGGCGGCTCGACCGGGATCGCCCTGATGGGCGCGATCATGGCGTCGCAGCTCGCGAGCCCACCGACGACCGAGTCGTTCATGCGCGGGTTCGAGCGCGCGCTGCTCGTGGCGTCCGCGATCGCGCTCGTCGGCTCCATCGTCGCCGCCTGGCTGATCAGGCCGCACGGCACGGAGGCGCACGGCACCGAGCAGCGCCGCGCGCCCTCGGTCGAGGCGGCATGACCTCGGACCTCCGGGAGGCGTCCAGGCGCCTGCCCGCCGCGGAGCGACGGCGCGCGATCGTGCGTGCCGCGCTCCGCGTGTTCTCCTCGACGAGCTACGCCGGCTCGACGACCGCGGAGATCGCCCGCGAGGCGGGCGTCAGCGAGCCCGTCCTCTACCGGCACTTCGCCTCGAAGCGCGCGCTCTGGGTCGCGTGCCTCGACGTTGCCTGGGAGGAGACCCGGAAACAGCTCGAGGGGAAGATCGCGCGCTTCACCGGCGGGCCGGCGCCGACCGGGCAGCAGTCGCCCTGGCGCAGCCCGACGATGCCGAACCTCTGGCTCCAGGGTCTGACGGAGGCGGGCGAGGATTCCGTCGTGCGTCGCGAGATCCGCAGGCACATGCGCGAGGTGCACGACTTCGTCGCCGCGGCTCTCCGGGAGGGACAGGCGCGCGGCGTCGTGCCGCCCGACCGCGATCCGGACGCCGAGGCGTGGATCTTCATCGGGGGCGGCCTCCTCCGCTCGGTCGCCGACCGGCTGGGCGGCGTCCTCACGACGGCAGACCTCGAGGCGATCACGCTCCAGCGCCTCCGCTGGCTCACCGGCGGCTCGGACTAGAGACGTCGAGGTGCGCCGAACGTCCGCGAGGGCGTATCGTCGTGACGTGCGAATCGCCGTTCTCGCGACGCTTCTCGTCGTACTGCTCGCATCGCCGGCGCGCGCAGCCCGGGACGACTCGCCGGCGGCGACGAAGCGTGTCGTCCGCGCGTGGAGCCAACGACTCAACGCCTACGACAACGCCGGAGTGGCGCGGCTCTTCGCGCGGCCCGCGATCTTTCTGCAGAACGGGACGGCCCTCCGGCTCGAGACGTACGCCGACATCGCGACCTGGCACCGATTCCTGCCCTGCGCCGGTCGAATCGTCTCGATCACGGTGAAGGGCGATCTCGCGACGGCGGTGTTCGTCCTGGCGAACGGCAAGCACCGCCGCTGTGATGCGCCGGGCGCCAAGGCGGCCGCCGTCTTCCGCGTCCGGGGCGGCAAGATCGTGAGTTGGGCCCAGGTCCCAGTGCCGACGGGCAGCGGGCAGGTCGCGTAGACGCCCGCCGCGCCGTCAGAACGGGATGCGGAGAAGCCAGAAGGCGATCATGCCGGCGGCGATCGAGAGGCCGAGGCTCCTCGTCCGCCACGCGACGAGCGCCGTCGCTGCGGCGCCGACCAACCGGATCTCCCCTTCACCGAGGTCACCCTCGAGCGAGGGCGTGACGAGCGCCGCGAACACGGCGATCGGGACGAAGTGGAGGAACCGCACCCAGAACGCCGGCAGCTCGGTGCGGAGCGCGAGGCCCGCATACCGCGAGCCGAAGGTCACCGCGACCATGCCCGCGAGGACGATCCAGAACGTCACGCGACCTCCCGGATCGCGTCTTCGAGCCGCTGCTCCTCCACCGGCCGCCCGCGCGTGAGCCACGCGCCGAGCAGGCTGCCCGCAACGCCGGTGACGACGATCGGGACCCCGCCGGACGTCGTCGCCTGCGCGATGACGTACGCGAGGATCCCGGACGCCACCGCGACGACGAGCTCCGCCCGCGTGCGGAGGAGCGGCACGAGCAGCGCGAGGAACGCCAGTGGGAAGACTAGGTCGAGCCCCAGCTTCGCCGGATCGGGGATCGCCGTCCCGAGGAACGCACCCCCGAGCGTCGCGAGATTCCAGACGAGGAAGAGGCTCAGCTCGGCGCCGAGCAGGAACGGGAACGTCGGCGAGGGTCGCGCCGCGACGACGCCGAAGACCTCGTCCGTGAGGAAGTAGGCCGCGGTCGGACGGCGCCAGCCGTCGAGCGTCATGCGGCGGCCGAGCGACAGGCCGTAGAGGACGTGCCTGACGTTGAGCAGGAACGTCGTGAGGACGATCCCGAGCCCGCTCGCGCCGGTCGCGAACAGGCCGGCGGCACTGAACTGGGCGCTTCCGGCGAAGACGAACAACGAGAGCGCCTGTGTCTCGACGACGGAGAGGCCGGCGTCGCGGGCGATCACGGCGTAGACGATCCCGAACGGGACGACGCCGAGCCAGAGCGGCGTGGCGGCGAGGAACCCGCGCGAGAACGCCGTTCTACGCGGGCTCTCCATCCGGAGGATCGTATGGGGCCGGCCTCGAGGGCAGACCCCATACGGGGAAGCGTCTAGGGCGCTAGACGAGCTTCTGGTTGTGCCACTTCCGGTAGATGGACTGCGCCTTGCTCGCGAACGCCGACACGGCGTCGGCGGGGGAGGACTTCCCCTGCGCGACCTGCGCGAACATCTGCGGGATCAGGAACGTGTTGTAGATCTCGTCCATCACGGGCGTCGAGTTGCCGGGATGGCCGGGATTCGTCGTGTACTTCTCGGCGATCGTCGTGAGGATCGAGTACTTGCCCCTCGGCTTGTGCGCGTCCTTGGTGGCCAGTGAGCGGATGGACTTGAAGCCGCCCTCGACGGAGTTCGTCCAGGGCGGGAAGTTGTAGAACTTGCTCTGGACGAAGTGGTCCTCGTAGGCCAGCATCTGGTCTACGGCGTACTTCTGCGCGGCCTCCTTGTTCTTCGCGAACTTCCAGATCAGGTAGACGCCCATCACGTGCTCGTTCCCGAGGCGCTGGACAGGGCCGCGCGGGATCGAGGCGAGCCACGTGTCGTCGGACAGCGCCTGATTCCCCGAGTCCTCCGCCGAGCGGACGATCGAGATCGCGTTCAGAGCGACCGAGAGCCGCCCCGCGAGAAACGCCTGGTTGTTCGACGCCGCGGTCCAGGCGAAGACCTCGTCGGACATGCCGTTGGTGTAGATCTCCTTCATCACCTGCAGCGCCTGGATTGCGCCCCTCCGGTTCGCGCCCTGCCCGATGACGATGCGGTTGTCCTCGTTCTGGATGTACCCGCCGTAGCAGTAGAGGAGCGAGGTGAGGAGCATGTTCGAGTCGATCTCGTTCGACATGCCGAGGCCGACCGGGTGGCCGAGCTGCTTGAGCTTCGCCGCCCCCTGGCGCAGGTCGTCCCAGGTCCGGAGGCTCACGCCTGCCTGTTGGAGCATGCTCCGCCGGTACTGCACGGGGTCGGGCGCGTAGGTCTCGGGGAACCCGTAGAACTGCTTCGTCTTCGGGTTGTACGTGCTCTTCCTCGCGACCCTCGTCATCCTGCCGACCTTCTTGCTGACCTCCTGGACGAGATCGGTGACCGGGATCGCCTGCTTCTGGAAGGCGGCCGGAGGAGAGATGAACCAGAAGAGATCGTGGCCGCTCTGGGCGGCGACCTCCGCCGCGCCGGTGCTGTAGAGGAGGGCGTTGTTGATGTGGTCGATCTTGACCTCGACGTCGTTGGCCTCCCCCCACTTCTTCGCGTACGTCCCGTCGAGCCACTTGTCGTAGTCGGGCACGAAGTGGGCCCAGGTCATGATCCGGAGCTCGCCCGAGAGCTCCTTCTTCGCGAACTGCAGTGGCCCGTACACCCCGAGCGCTCTGTCGGTCAGGCCGCCGAACATGCTGACCGCGAACGCGGCGGCCGTCCCTTTCCTCAACAGATCACTCCGAGTCAGCGCCGAGCTCGCACGTGCGACTTCGTCGGCTGCGTCTGCCACGAGTGTTCCTCCTTTCGGCCTCGATTCTCTAGCGGAACGCGCCTCCTGTAAAGCCCTTGATGAACCGGTCGAGGAACGCGTTGTAGAGCAGCGCGAGCGGGATCGCCGGGATCAGGGTGGCAGCCATCAGCGACTGCCAGAAGAAGACGTCTCCCCGGATCAGGTCGTTCGGGATGCCTGCCGAGATCGTCCGCTGCTCGGAGCTCGAGATGAACGTGAAGGCGTAGATGAATTCGTTCACGCACAGGGAGAAGGCGAAGATGACGACGGTCAGGATCCCGGGCAGGGAGACCGGCA
Source organism: Gaiella sp. (assembly GCA_036406535.1). Taxonomy (GTDB): domain Bacteria; phylum Actinomycetota; class Thermoleophilia; order Gaiellales; family Gaiellaceae; genus Gaiella. The sequence goes on along the minus strand of DASXAW010000064.1, from coordinate 47,592 downwards.
GCACGATCAGCCTGAGCGCGGTGAGCCGCGAGGCCCCGTCCATCAGCGCCGCCTCCTCGAGCTCCTGCGGGATCGTCTTGAAGAAGCCCATCAGCAGCCACGTCGCGAACGGCACGGTGAACGACGGGTAGACGAGGATCAGCGCCCAGAGCGAGTCCTTCAGCCCGAGCTGGCTCACGAGCCGCGAGAGCGGCAGGAACAGCAGGGTCGGCGGGATGAGGTAGACGAGGAAGATCCCCACCCCGGCTCCCTGGCCCCAGCTGCCCGCCAGGCGTGCGAGCGCGTACCCGGCCGGCATCGCGAGGAGCAGCGTGATCACGACGACGGCGCCCCCCACGATCACCGTGTTCAGGAGCCATGTCGGGTAGTTCGTGTCCTCGAAGAGGAACCGGACGTGCTCCGTCGTGGCGTAGTTCCAGAAGTCCCAGTGGAACTTCCCGGCGAGGTCGTTGTACGTGTAGGGCGAGTGCTCGACGTTCGCGAGGTCGAGGTTCGTCTTGAACATCGTGATCAGCGCGAAGAAGAACGGGAACGCGAGGACGATCGCGAAGGGCACGACCACGAGGTACGTGACGATCGTCTGCCGTCTCGTCATCAGCTCACCTGCGCCCTGCGCGCGAAGAACAGCATCCCGACGGTGACGAGGACGAGCAGCGGGAACAGGAAGAGCGAGATCGCCGCGCCCGCTCCGAGCGAGCCCGAGTCGATGCCGACCGCGTACGCCCACGTGGGCAGCACCTGGGTGGAGTTGAACGGGCCGCCGCGCGTGAGGATGTACACGACCGCGAAGTCGACCGCGGTGAAGACGATCCCGAAGAGCACGGCGACGAGCGCGATCGGAAGCTGCAGCGGCAGGTCGACGTACCAGAGCTTCTTGAAGCCGGTCGCCCCGTCGATCCTGGACGCGTCCTCGACCTCGTTCGGGATCGACGCGCGCCCCGCGATGAAGATCACGACCGCGAACGGGAGGATCCGCCAGGCGTGGACGACGGTGATCGCGACGAGCGCGAGGTTCGGGCGACCGAGCCACTGGAGCGGCACCTGCGCGCCCTCCTCGATGTGCGCCGTGCCCAGCAGCCAGACGAGCGCGTGGTCGAGGTGGATCCGTGCGAGCGTCCAGTTGAGGACGCTGTAGAGCGAGTCGAGAAGCCACAGCCACGTGATCGTCGAGAGGACGACCGGCGCCGCCCAGGGGAGCACCACGAGGAAGCGGATGATCCACTTCCCGCGGAAGTCTCGGACGAGGAAGTTCGACAGGACTGCCGCACCGACGACGACGATCGCCTGCGACGCGAGAGTGAAGACCAGCGTGTTGCGGAGGGCGCGCCGGAAGTTGTCGTCGTGCCAGGCGTCGGTGAAGTTGTCGAAGCCCACCCAGTGCCCCGACAGCGAGCCGCCGACCGCGTCGGTGAAGCTGAGGTAGATCGCCCACACGAAGGGCACGCCGACCACGAGCACCATGAACAGGACCGCGGGGGCGATGAGCAGCGGGGCCAGGACGCGCCGGCTCTCGAGCGCGTGGCGCCAACGCCGTCGACTCGGATTCCACCGCGCAGCCTGCGCCTCCATGGGAACCGGGCCGATGCTAGTAGATTGCGGCCTCGGAGACGGACATGGCCGACATCGCGCTCGAGAGCCTGACGAAGGTCTACCCCGACGGGACCCACGCCGTGACCGACCTCGACCTCGTGGTGGCCAGCGGCGAGTTCGTCGTGTTCGTCGGGCCGTCGGGCTGCGGGAAGACCACCGCGCTCCGGATGATCGCCGGGCTCGAGACGATCACGTCCGGGCACGTCACCCTCGACGGCCAGGTGATCAACGACCTGCCGCCGAAGGAGCGCGACATTGCGATGGTGTTCCAGAACTACGCGCTCTATCCGCACATGAGCGCGGCGAGGAACATGGGGTTTCCGCTGAAGATGCGCGGTCTCCCGCACGACGAGATCGAGACGCGCGTGCGCGAGGCGGCACGCATCCTCGGCCTCGAGGATTCGTTGCACAAGAAGCCGCGCACGCTCTCGGGCGGCCAGCGACAGCGCGTGGCGATGGGCCGGGCGATCGTGCGCAACCCGCAGGCGTTCCTCATGGACGAGCCGCTCTCGAACCTCGACGCGAAGCTGGGCGTGGAGATGCGCGCCGAGATCGCGCGGATCCAGCGCGACCTGGGCGTCACGACGATCTACGTCACGCACGACCAGACCGAGGCGATGACGATGGGTGACCGCGTGGCGGTGATGCGGAACGGCCTTCTCCAGCAGATCGCCGCCCCGAACGAGCTCTACGACCGGCCGCGCAACCTGTTCGTCGCGGAGTTCATCGGGTCGCCCGCGATGAACCTCGTCGTCGCGGACCTCGAGCGCGCGAACGGCGTGGTGTGGGCCGCATTCGGCCCGCACCGGCTGCGCCTCGAGCCGACGACGCTCGAGAATCACCCGGGGCTGTCGGCCTACGAGGGCCGGCGGGTCGTTCTCGGTATCCGTCCCGAGGACCTGGAGGATGCCGCGGTCGTGCGGGATTCGCATCCGGACCGGGTGATCTCGGTCGTCTGCGAGATCCGCGAGGACATGGGCTCCGAGGTGTACGCCCACTTCAACGTGCCGGCGGATCCGGTGGCGACCAGGGAGGTCGTCGAGGCGCTCGTCGTCGAGGCCGAGGACGAGGAGGCCAGGATGGCCGCGGAGCGCGCGCGGGGCGGCGGCGTAGCCTTCATCGCCCGCCTCGAGCGGACGACGGAGGCACGCGAGCGGCAGCCGCTCGCGCTCGAGGTCGACGTCACCAGGCTCCACTTCTTCGATCCCGAGACCGGGATCGGCGTGAACGAGAGCGCCTCCTCGACTGCCAGCGCGTAGGTCCCCGGCCGCGGCGCTCGGCCGCAGGGCCGGGAGGCCAGCTCTCCCGAGCTGGCCTCCCCTCAAGGAGAAACGCCCCCGGCTGCGGCTTCCGGGGGCGCTTCAATTGAGGCGGCTGGAACCCGGGCGCGCCGGGCGGAGCTCGTGACTCTGCGGCCCAGTCACGCTGTTCTCCGCTCCGACGCCGGTTCCCTGGTCAGCGCCCCAGGCACCGTCCTGGCGTCCGTCCGGTGCTCGGTGTCCGGACTGTACGGGCCGTGTCCCGAAAAGTCAAGTAGCTCAGTCAAGTGATTGTGATTACACTCCACTTCACTTTGGGGCCATGTGACGTTCGTGGGGTTCACCCCTCCGGGGGAGGACGTCGCCGGGGGGCGGCGACTTGAGTGACAGCGGTATGCGCGACTCCGCCGCAGCCTCCCGGACCATGACCTCGAGCGGGGTCGGCAGCCGTGTGCGCGCGCTCCGCGTGGCGGCCGGGCTGACGCAGACCGCGCTCGCCGGCGAGCGCTTCTCGAAGGAGTACGTCAGTCAGATCGAGCGCGGGAAGACCCGGCCGACCGACGAGACGGTCGCCTGGCTCGCCGAGCGGCTCGGGGTCGACGCGGAGTACCTGCTGCGAGGTGTCTCGTCGGACGCGCGCACGAGGGTCGAGGCAAAGCTCGCTCAGGCCGAGGCGCTGTCGGAGTCGCATCGCGACCGCGAGGCCGTCGAGCTGTTCCGGGAGGCGCGCGAGGAGATCTCCACGCTCGGCTCGGCCGAGCTCGAGGTGCGTGCGCTCGCCGGCGAGGGCTGGTCGCTTCAGGAGATGGGCTCGCCGCGCGACGGGGTCGACGTCCTCCAGGTCGCGCGCGAGCTGACCGAACGGCCCGAGTTCTCCGACGTCGACCGGGCGGACGTGCTCTTCCGGCTCGGCTGCTGCCGCTACCGGATCTCGAGCATTCCCACCGCGATCGGCCTCTTCGACCAGGCGCTCGAGCTCGCAGAGCGCTCCGGGCTCCCGTGCGACGTGTTGCGCGCGCGGATCCTCGCGTGGCGCTCACGTTGCCGCCGTCGCCAGGCGGATTTCGAGGCGGCGCGCGAGGACGTCGAGCGCGCGCTCGAGCTGGCGCGGGGCGTCGACGATCCGCGAACCGTCGCCGGCGCGTACTTCCAGGCGTCGTTCGTCGCGGAGAAGATGGGCCACTGGGGCCTTGCGCGCCAGTACGCGCAGCAGGCGAGGGCGATCTACCAGGACCTCAACGACGAGCGAAACACCGGCCGCATCATGCTCAACCTGGGCGGCCTGCAGCTCCTGCTCGGCAAGCCCGAGCAGGCGATCCAGCATCTGACGGCGTCGTTCGCGCTCGCCGTCGAGGCCGGCTCACAGCCGGACGCCGCGCAGGCTCTCGGGAGCCTTGCGGCGGTGCACGAGCACCTCGGCGACCACGAGGCGGCCGACGAGCATGCACGCAAGGCACTCGCGCTGCTCGAGGGGCGCGAGGACTTCCTCGACGAGATCGGCCAGTCGAATCTGGTGCTCGGCCGCTCGTTGCTGGAGCGGGACCGCCTCGACGAGGCGGAGCAGTGCTTCCGAGCCGCGGACCAGGCGTTCGAGCAAATGGAGTCCGTTGCGCATCGGACAGGGGCGTGGGTGGCGATGGGTGATCTGGCGGAGCGTCGGGGGAACGCCCGCGAGGCAGCGCGTTGGTACCGAAACGCTGCCGAGGCACTGTCTGTCGTCCGCTTCTGAGAAAGGAGGCCCACGTGAGCAGAGCACGGCTGATCCTGGCGCTCGTGAACTTGGCGCTCGTCGCTGCGTGGCTCGGGCAGTTCCGCCTGAGTCGCACGTTCTCCGACGGAGACTGAGCGCACTCTGCGGCAAGGCGGTCGGTCGGCACACGTCGGCTGCCGTCTACATTTGAGGGCGTGAAGCGCCCTCCGGCCGCGATCGTCGTCGTCCTCGTCGGCTCGATCCTCCTCGCGGCAGGTTGCGGTGGCGGAGGTGGGGCCGGCGAGGGCGACACCACCTCTGCGGCCACCGGCGAGAGCATCGAGTCGCTGTGGCGCGGCTCGGGCGAGAACGTCGGCGCGGTCGCCGGGACATCCGACTTCCAGGTCGGTACGAACCGGATCTCCTTCCTCGTCGTCGACAAGCAGGGTCGCGCGAGCGACCGGCCGAGCGCCCGCATCTGGGTCTCGCGAGGCCTGAAGGACACGCCGTTCGCCGAGACGACCGCACGTCTCGAGCCGATCGGCGTCCCCGGTGGCGAGACCGCGGATGCGGGCGCGATCTACGTCGCGAGCATCGAGACGCCCGCCCCCGGCACGTACTGGTACCTCGCCAGGCCGGTAGGCGGGCCGAAGATCGGTGCGCTCGGGAACGTCGTCGTCAAGGAGAACAGCGCCGCACCGTCCGTGGGCGACAAGGCGATTCCCTCGCGAACGCCGACGCTCGCCAGCACCGGTGGCGACCTCTCCGAGCTGACGACCGCGCGGCATCCCGACCGCGGGCTCTACCGGAGCTCGGTCGCGCAGGCGCTCGCCGCGCATGCGCCGTTCGTCCTCTCCTTCGCAACGCCCGAGTTCTGCCAGTCGCGGACCTGTGGCCCCGTCGTCGACGTCGTCTCGGCGGTCAGCAAGCGCGAGGCCGCGGGCAGCCCGGTCCGGTTCATCCACGTCGAGATCTACAAGGGCAACGACCCGGCGAACGGCGTCAACCAGTGGGTCGCCCGATGGCGGCTGCCGACGGAGCCGTTCACGTACGTCGTCGACCGCGAGGGCGTGATCAGGACGAAGCTCGAGGGCGCGTTCTCCGCCGGCGAGCTCGCGCGCGCCGTCGCAGCCGTCCGCTGACCCGTCCGCCACGGACACTGCCCCGAGCGGCCACTTGACGTCAAACGGTGTCAGACACCGTTTTCTGTCAAGAGCAGACCCGTGCCGATTTCGTGTCGATCGATCCACAACGCGGCCGGGCTAGGCTCACGGCCATGTCTCGCGTCCTCACCTCGCTTCCCGTCGGCGAGCGCGTCGGGATCGCGTTCTCGGGCGGGCTCGACACGACGGTGGCCATCGCGTGGATCCGCGAGAAGGGCGCGGTCCCCTACGCGCTGACGGCCGACCTCGGCCAACCGGACGAGCCGGACGTCGCCGCGATCCCGGCGCGCGCGACCGACGTCGGCGCGGAGAAGGCGATCCTCGTCGACTGCAAGCCGGAGCTCGTCCACGAAGGGCTCGTCGCGCTCCGCTGCGGTGCGTTCCACATCGCCTCCGGCGGCAAGACGTACTTCAACACGACCCCGCTCGGGCGTGCGGTGACGGGGACGATGCTCGTCCATGCGATGCACGAGCACGGCGTCGACGTCTGGGGCGACGGCTCGACGTACAAGGGCAACGACATCGAGCGGTTCTTCCGCTACGGCCTCCTCGCGAACCCTGCGCTCCGCATCTACAAGCCGTGGCTCGACCCCCTGTTCGTGTCCGAGCTCGGAGGCCGGCAGGAGATGAGCGCCTGGCTCGAGGAACGCGATCTCCCGTACAGGGCGAGCGCCGAGAAGGCGTACTCGACGGATGCGAACATCTGGGGCGCGACGCACGAGGCGAAGGAGCTCGAGCGGCTCGATCGCTCGCTGCGGCTCGTCGAGCCCATCATGGGTGTCAGACACTGGGACCCGGTGGTGGACGTCGAGACGGAGGAGGTACGCGTCCGGTTCGAGGAGGGCTGGCCGGTCGCCCTGAACGGGGCTCGGTTCGACGACCGGGTGGCGCTCGTGTGCGAGGCGAACGCGATCGGTGGGCGACACGGGCTCGGGATGTCCGACCAGATCGAGAACCGCATCATCGAGGCGAAGAGCCGCGGGATCTACGAGGCGCCCGGGATGGCGCTGCTCCATCTCGCGTACGAGCGCCTCGTCCACGCGATCCACAACGAGGCGACGCTCGACGAGTACCGCACGGCCGGACGCCGCCTCGGACGACTGCTCTACGAAGGCCGCTGGTTCGACCCGCAGGCCCTCATGCTCCGGCAGAGCCTCGCGAGCTGGGTGGGGAGCCCCGTCACCGGCGAGGTGACGGTCGAGCTCCGCCGCGGGGACGACTACACGATCCTCGACACGGTCTCGGAGAACGCGACGTACCGCCCCGAGCGGCTCTCGATGGAGCGCGTGGAGGACGCGGCGTTCGGCCCGCTCGACCGGATCGGCCAGCTCGCGCTCCGCGTGCCGGACCTCGAGGACACACGCGAGAAGCTCTCGCTCTACGGCCGGCTCGGGCTGACCGGCGGCGACGAGGCGCTCGGCGCCCTCTCACCTCCCACGGACGACTGACCCTCAGGCGTTCTCGCCGGCGCGCTCGATCACGACGACCGGGACACGCGCGAACGGGCTCAGGCGAAGCAGCGCCCGGACGATCTCCCCGCAGTCCTCGGGCTGGATCATCTTCTGGCTCGGGATCCCGGTCCACTCCGCCATCGGCGTGTCGACGAAACCCGGGCAGATCGCCGTCGCGCGAACGCCGTTGCCCGCCTCCTCGCGGTCGAGGGAGCGTGTCAGCGCGATCAGCGCCGCCTTGGCGGCGCCGTAGCCCGCGAGCCCGGGTGTGGCGATCGTCCCCGCGATCGACGCGAGGTTGACGACCCAGCCACGCGACTCGCGGAGCGCTGGCAGCGCCTCGCGCGTGACGAGGAACGCTCCGCGCAGGTTCACGGCCTGCTGGAGGTCGAACTGCTTCGCGCTCATGTCGCCGATCCGCCCCGCGATGCCGACGCCCGCGCAGTTGACGAGCACCTCGAGCCCGCCGTGCCGCTCGAGGTGCGAGGCGACAAGCGCCGCGCACGCCTCCTCCTCGCGCACGTCGACCGCGAGGGACGCGGCGTCGAGCTCCGCCGCCGCGGCCTCGAGGCGCTCGATCGTGCGGGCCGCCAGCGTGAGCCCGTAGCCCTCGTCGCGCAGCATGCGGGCGATCGCGAGCCCGATGCCCGACGACCCTCCGGTCACCAGAGCGCTCGGCACGCTGGGATCCTCCCATACACGAGTGCCCGACGCGTCTGGAGCACCGGTGCGGCGGAGGACACGTCCGCGGCCGAAGGCCGGCTCGGCCGGCCGGGAGGCCAGGGCAGCGTCTCCGGGATGCAACGCAAAGGAGGGGGCTCGTCGGGGAACCATGGGGTTCCCCCACTCGCACGGCCGTACACTCGAGAGCATGGCAGCGCCGGTCGAGCTGACGAGTCTCGCGCGGGCCGGAGGCTGCGCCGCGAAGTACTCGGCCGCCCGGCTCGAGGAGCTCGTCGGCGGCCTCGTCACGGCGGACGCGGAGGACCTCCTCGTCGGTCTCGATCCCGCCGACGACGCCGCGGTGTACCGGCTGGACGACGACACCGCGCTCGTGTTCACGGTCGACTTCTTTCCGCCCGTGGTCGACGACCCGCGCACCTTCGGCCGGATCGCCGCGGCGAACGCGCTGAACGACGTGTTCGCGATGGGCGGAAAGCCGCTGCTCGCGCTCTCGGTGACGGCGTTCCCGGAGGAGCTGCCGACCGAGATGCTCGGCGAGGTGCTCAGCGGTGCGGCGGAGACGGCGCTCTCCGCCGGCGCGATCCTCGCCGGGGGTCACACGATCCGCGACGACGAGCCGAAGTACGGCCTCGCCGTTGTCGGCACGGTTCATCCGGCGGGGATCTGGCGGAAGAGCGACGCCCGTCCCGGGGACGTCGTGTGCCTGACCAAGCCCCTCGGCACCGGGCTCGTCCTCCAGGCGGCCCGCGAGGGCCGAGCGCCGGCCCGAGCGCTCGAGGCGGCGACCGAGGCAATGGTCGGGCTCAACCGCGACGCCGCAGAGGCCCTGCGTCCGTTCGAGCCGAACGCCGTCACCGACGTCACGGGGTTCGGCCTGCTCGGCCACGCCCACGAGGTCGCGCTGCGCTCGGGCGTCGGAATCGAGCTCGACGCGGGCGTGCTGCCCGCGCTCCCCGGCGCGCTCGAGGTCGCGGAGGCGGGGATCCGCACGGGCGGCGACCGCCGCAACCGCGAGTTCGCCGAGCCGCACGTCGAGAGCGCCGCCTCGTCGGCGCTCGAGGCGCTCGCCTACGACCCGCAGACGGCGGGCGGTCTGCTGTTCACGCTCCCGGCCGAACGGCGAGTCGTCCTCGAGGCGGCTTTCGCCGCCGCCGAGCTCGAGGTGTGGGCGGTCGGGCGGGTGACGGAGGGGAGCGGCGTGTCGCTGGACGGGCCGTGAGACTTCGGCAGCGACTCGGAGGGCCGGTCTCGCCGGAGCGGTTCGCCCAGATCGCGACGCTCTCGCTGGTCGTCCTCGGGCTCGTCGTGTTCTCCGGCGCGTTCGTGCGCCTGACCGGGTCGGGCCTCGGCTGCGACAACTGGCCTCGCTGTGGCCAGACGCCGTTCCCGGCGGCCGACTTCCACGCCCTCGTCGAGTTCGGCAACAGGATCGTCGCGCTCTCCGGCCTCCTCGCGTCGCTCGCGGCCTGGCTCGCCTCCCGCCGGGTGGCCGGGCTCGCCCGCTGGGTGAGCCGCGCGGCGCTCGCGGCCTTTCTCGGGGCGCTCGCGCAGATCCCGCTCGGCGGGCTGACGGTGATCCTCGGCCTGCACCCGCTCGCGGTGATGTCCCATTTCCTCCTCGCGCTCGTCGTCGTCGGCCTCTCGGTCGTCGTCGCACTCGAGGCGTGGAGCAACGCGCTCGGCCTCGGCGCGCCGGTCGGGCCGCGTTGGCTGCGTGTTCTCGCCCTCGCCGGCGTCGGCGTGTGCGCGGTGATGGTCGTGACGGGCGCGGTCGCCACGGCGTCGGGGCCGCATCCGGGCGCGGACTCCGACGTCCAGCGGCTCGGCCTCGAGATCCGCGACACCGTCTATGTGCACGTGCGGGCCGCCGCGGCCTACGGCATCGGCTTCCTGTTCGTCTGCTGGCAGCTGTACCGCGCCCGGCGTGAGGCCGCAGGAGTGCTCCGCCTCGCCGGCGTGCTGCTCGTGGTGCTCGTGGCGCAGATGCTCGTCGGCGAGGTGCAGTACCGCAACGCGCTGCCCTGGGGGCTCGTCCTCGTCCACGTGGCGCTCGCCGCCACGATCTGGGCGCTGACCGTCGCGATCGCCTACGCGCTGTGGCGTCCGCCCGCCCCGCTGGCCGCCCGTGCGGCTGCGCCCGCCGAGACGACGGAGCGGGAGCAGGCGCGGCTCGAGCGCGCCCATCCATAGGCGGTCCGTCCTCGTCAACGGCGCCGTAGTTAGGCTTTGTGCGTGGCTGACGACCTGCGCATCGTCGAGCGCCCGATGCTTCGACGGCCCGTGCTGATCTCCGCGTTCCGCGGGTGGAACGACGGCGGTCAGGCCGCGACGGTCGCCGCTGCGTATCTCGCGAAGCAGTGGGATGCCACGCGCTTCGCCGACATCGACCCCGAGAGCTTCATGGACTTCCAGGCGGTGCGGCCGACGGTGAGCCTCGACTCCGGCCTCTCGCGGCGGATCGAGTGGCCCGAGAACGCGTTCTTCCATGCCACCGTCCCCGGCTCGGATCGCGACGCGGTGATCCTCCTCGGCGTCGAGCCGAATTACCGCTGGCGTGCGTTCACCGACCTCGTCGTCGGGCTCGCGCGGGATCTCGGCGTGGAGCTCGTCGTGACGCTCGGGGCCCTGCTCGCCGACGTCCCGCATACGCGCCCCGCGCCGGTGACGGGCTCGGCCACGGACCCGCGTCTGGTCGAGGAGCTCGGCCTCCAGCTGTCGCGCTACGAGGGGCCGACCGGGATCGTCGGCGTCCTCCACGACGCGTGCCGCGCGGCCGACCTCCGCTCGGTGAGCCTCTGGTCGGCGGTCCCGCACTACGTCTCGCTCGCCCCCAGCCCTCGCGCGGCGAAGGCGCTGTGCGTCCGCCTTTCCGACCTGATGGGGATCCCCATCCCCACCGTCGAGCTCGACGAGGCGGAGGAGGAGTACTCGTCCCAGGTCAGCGAAGCCGTGGCCTCGGACCCCGAGACACAGGCGTACGTCGAGGAGCTCGAGCAACGCGCCGACTCGCTCGAGTCGATCGCCGAGGAGGGCCAGCTTCCGAGCGGCGAGGCGCTCGCCGACGAGCTGACGCGGTTCCTGCGCGACCGCGACCGGGGCTCGTCCGGCGAGCCGGACGAGCACTAGGATCAGCCTGCGAGCGTCCGGTCCGCGCGCGCGGAACAGACGCCGCGAACCCCGTTGGCCCGCTGCTCCGGGCCGAGGCGCAGATCCTTGAAGCGGACCGCCGCCTCCGGCGGCGTCCGAGACGTTACGTCCCCGAGGCGGCTTCGTCGTCGGTCGGGGCGGGAGCGGCGTCGGACGAAGCGGGTTCCTCCGCGAGAACATGGCCGGTCTCGCCGGAGGCAGGTGCGGCCTCGGCGGTGCGGCGCTTGCGGCGGCGACGCCGAGACTTGCGCGCGGGCGCCTTCGGCGTCGGAAGGCTCTCCGCCAGGGCCGTCGCGGTGTCCTGGATCGGGCCGAGCGCCTCGCGCGCGCGGTCGAGGAGCTGGTTCGCGCGAGGGGTGTATCCCTCCGCCGACGCGAGCAGCGCCGCCCCGACGGGAGGCGGCAGCGCCGCGGCGATCCGGACGAGCTGCGCGACGTTCTCCTCGTGGCGATGGCCGCGCGAGTTCGCGACCGCGCCGAGCAGGCGCTTCGCCTCGGGGAACTCCTGGCTCGCCTTCCGGTCGAGTGTCTTGCGCACCGCGCGGGCGAGGCGCCACGTCCAGCGGCTGAGGATCTGCTCCGGCGCGACGGCCTTCCCGTCCCCGACTGCGCGAAGAAGGATCCGGACGCCGGCGGCGCGGTCCTTCTCCCAGGGCGGCGCCTGGGTGACGAGCGTGACGAGGTCGTCGAAGTCGGCGCGCTCGACCGGCGTCGCGACGCGGTCGGCGAGAGCAGTCATCCGCAGCCGCCGGTTCGGGTTCTCGGCGGCGCAGACGGAGAGGAAGGTCTCGAGCGCGGCCTTGCCGGCCCGGCCCTCGGCGAACTTCCGTGCGAAGTCGGCGCGCTGGTCGAAGCGGATCTGGCGGCCCGCGATCGTCGCCCAGAAGCGCTGCTCGTCGTCGTCGAGAAACCGCGGGTCGACGCGCTGCCACTCGCGTTGGATGACAGCGAGCCGGCGGCCGACGTCCTGCGTGACCGGGACGAGCCAGGGCGCCGGTGAGAGCTTGCGGCGGGCGCGCCGCGCCGAGCGGCGCCGCGGGGCAGGCGTGACGCGGGCGCCCTCGCGGTAGAAGTCGGCGTCGAGGAGCGAGTGGAGCGAGACGACGCGCTCGGTGTGCGTCGCGCCCTTCGGCACGAAGTCGACGACGATGCCCGCCTCCTTGCGCGGATGGGTCCGCATGATCCGGCCGATCCGCTGCTGGTAGACGCGCTTCGAGGCGGTCGGCGCGAGGTGCATGCAGACCGTCGCGCGCGGTGAGTTCCAGCCTTCGGCCAGGAGCTGCGCGTTGATCAGGACGTTGATCTCGCCGCGCTCGTAGGCCGCGAGCGTCTCCGCCAGCTCGCGCGGCGGCGTGCGGCCGGAGACCGCCATCGTCTTGAGCCCCGCGGCGCGGAACTCCTGCGCGAGGTGGTAGGCGTGGTCGACGCCCGCCGCGTAGACGATGCCCGGCGTCTGCCCGAAGCGGTCGCGGTAGAGGCTCGCGGCGGCCTGGTTGAGGGCGATGTGGTCGAGGGCTGCGGCAAGGGCGCGCTCCTCGAAGTCTCCGCCGACGATCGGGACGGAGTTGATCGCCGCGACGGGCGGGACCCGCAGGCAGCGGAGAGGGGCGATCAGACCACGACGAGCCGCGTCGGTGAGCGGCAGGTCGTCGACCGATGCCGGGAAGACGTCCGACACCTGTTTCGCGATCAGCTCCTCCGTCGCGGTCATGCCGATGTAGAGCGGCTCGGGGAAGCGGCGGATCGCGTTCGAGGTCTTCTCGCCGAGTGCGGTGTGCGCCTCGTCGCAGATCACGAGCTGGTAGGCGGTGCGCGAGATCTCGTCCGCATGGCGGGCGAACCAGGCGTAGGTCTGGATCGTCATCGGGTTGCTGCGCAGCGGCTCGTGCCCCTGCACGATCGCGTCGGTGAGCCGGTCGCCGTAGCCCTCGGTCGTGAGGTCGTGGCGGAACTGGTCGACGAGCAGGCGGCGATGCGTGAGGATCAGCACGCCGAGCTCGCGGGCCGACTCGACGAACCCGGCCGCGGCGATCGTCTTGCCCGAGGCGGTCGGATGCCGGAAGCGATAGCGCCGCACGGCGCCGGGGTCCGCCCCGGCGAACGCCGCGTCCTCGGGCTCCTCGTCGAGCAGCTCCGCCTCGTCCGCATCCTCCTCGTCGTCCTCGAGCTCCTCGACCAGCTCGGCGACGCTGCCGTTCGCGGCGCCGTTGCCGTTCTCGTCGGCGCTTCGCTGCGTCGCGGCGATCAGCTCGGTGAGCATCCCGGCGAGCGCGTCGATCTGGTGCCGCCGGAGCGTCGTGCCGGACGCGGTGCGCGGCGTCTCGGCGGCGAGGACTCGCTCGAGGCCGAGCATCAGGCCGTAGCGGACCTTCCAGTCGTTGGAAGGGTCGCTCAGCCCGCGGTCCATCTCGGCCTGCGCGTCGTCGAGCGCACGGCGGCGGGCCGTCCCGGGCGCGAGGGCGACCTCGGGATCCTCGCCCGGGTGGAGGAAGGGCTCCCCGAACCACGCCTCCGCACGCGCCGCCGCCTCGACGAGGTCGGACGCGTGATCGGCCTGAAGGTTCGCGGTGTACGTGGATTCCTGCATCTCGGCAGCAGCCTCGGTGCGCGCCGCTCACTCCTGCGCAACCATCGAGGAAGGCAGCTCGCGCGGGCATCGTCGTGCGCCGGCGTCGCTGCACCCCGGAGACTAGCGGAATCGTCGGCCGGAGAGTAGTGCTCAGCCCTCGCCGAGCAGGCGTCCCCCGACCCGCTGCGAGACGCCCGTTCGGTCGAGGTACGGCGTGATCCCGCCGCGGAAGAACGGAAATCCCGCACCGAGGATCAGGCAGGCGTCGATCTCGGCGGCACTCGGGACGACACCCTCGTCGAGAATGCGACGCGCCTCGTCGGCGAGTGCCTCGAGGATCCGCTCGTGGATCTCGTCGACACCGGGACCGTCGTTCCGCTCTTCGAGTGGCGGGAGCTCGCCGTCGGCGAGCGCCTGCAGCACGGGCGAGCGAGGGAACCGCTCCGGCCACGAGGCGTTGAGCCCGAGGAGCGTCTGGTTCGCGACGCGCGGGCCGACCATCGCGAGCAGCGCGGACGGCGGCATGGGCAGGCCGAGGCGCAGCGCCGCTTCGTCGGTGTCCTCGAACGACGCGCCTTCCTCGACCGCCTGCATGAGCACGACCGTCTGCCGTGCCAGGAGCCGGTTGACGACGAAGCCCGGTGAGTCACGCACCACGACGCCGCGCTTGCGCAGCCGACGCACGACCTCCCAGGCGGTCGCAAGGGTCGCGTGGTCGGTCTCGGCCGCGCGGACGACCTCGACGAGCGGCAGGACCGCGACCGGGTTGAAGAAGTGCAGGCCGACGACGCGCCCCGGATGTGCGAGCCCGTCGGCCATCGCGATGACGGAGAGCGCGGACGTGTTCGTCGCGAGAACGCACCGGGGGCCGACGACCTGTTCGAGGGCGAAGAAGACGTCCCGCTTGGCCGCCGGCTCCTCGAACACCGCCTCCAATACGAGGTCGCAGTCCGCGTGCGCGTCGATCGACTCGCCCGCGACTGCGAGTGGCCGGAGGGTCCCGGCGTCCTCCTCGCGCAGGCGGCCGCGCGCCACCAGCGCGTCCAGCTCGGCGCCGATCGCCTCGACTGCGCGCTGCGGCCGTTCCGCGTCGACGTCCGTGAGGACGACCGGCACTCGCAGCCGGCGCACGAAGAGCGTCGCCAGCTGCGTCGCCATCAGACCGGCGCCGACCAGGCCGATTCGCCCGACCCGCCGCGGCTCGGCGTCCCGCACAGGCGGCTGCCCGAGGCGGCGCTCGACGACGTCGAACGCGTAGATCGACGCCTGCGCCTCGGGTCCCGGCAGCAGCTCCGCGACGGCGTCCTCCTCCGCGCGGTACCCCTCCTCGAGACTCCACGTCGCCGCCCCTTCGATCAGCTCCAGGGCGCGGTACGGCGCGGGCGCCTGCCCGTGCACGGCGTCGTCGACGCGCGCGCGGGCACGCCGCACGACGTCGGCGACGTCGGAGAGATCGGCAGCGGGCCGGCGCTTGCCCTCTCCCTCCTCGATCCGCTCCAGCAGAAGCTCGAGGGAACGCTCGAGGAGCTCCTCCGGCGCACAGACCTGGTCGACGAGGCCGAGCTCCAGCGCCTCGTCGGCGGCGGTCGTCCGGTTCTGCCGTAGCGGGTTCTCCACGACGAGGCGGACCGCCGCTTCCGCGCCGACGAGGCGCGGCGCGAGCTGTGTCCCACCCCACCCCGGGATCAGCCCGAGGAACACCTCGGGAAACCCGACGTGACGCACGTCCGCTCCGATCGTGCGGTGGTCGCAATGGAGGGCGAGCTCGAGCCCTCCGCCGAGCGCCGGTCCGTCGATCGCGGCAAGGGTCTGGAACGGCAGGTCGCGCAGCCGGCCGAACAGCTCATGACCGGCCCGGCTCCCCTCGCGCGCACGCTCGGCGGTGATCTTCGGGAACTCGCCGATGTCCGCGCCGGCGCCGAAGCTTCCCTCGCTGCCGGTGAGGAGCAGGCCGCGCCAGTCTCGCGTCCGCAGTCGGCCGAGCACCTCGGAGAGCGACTGCAGCGCCGCCTCGCCGAAGGTGTTCGGCCGCCCGCCGCCCGAGTCGTTGCCGATCGTCACCTGCGCGACCGGCCCGACCCTCGTCTCGAGCCGCACGAGCTTGAACGACGTACCGCTCACCGGGCGGGAGAGTACGTGCTAGGTAGACGGTGCGACTACCGATGGACTGGACCGCGAAACGGGACTGGGCGCTGGACGAGCACGAGCGACGGCTCGCGACTCGAGCGGCGGAGGGCGAGCGGGAGGACTTCCGGCTCGCCGGCATCGCCGGCGCGTCGTGGGCGGCGGGGCTCAGCGCGAGGATGCTGGGCGAGCCGGCCGAGGCGTCCACGCTCCTGCGCCGGGCAGCCGACGAGTACGAGACGAGCTGGCGCGCGGCGCCTGCCGGCGCCTGGGGGCGGCCGATCGCAATGCTCCGCTGCCGTCTCATCGCGGGCGACCGCCCGGGGGCGCGACGCGATGCAGAGGCAGCCCTCGCCGAGGGTGCCGCGGGGGCGACCGGCCCGATCGGCGGCTACTGCGCGGCGCTCGCCCTGCTCGTCACCGGAAAGTACGTCGAGGCGGGCGGGTTCGCCGGTCGGATCGCCGAGGAGGGGCTCGAGCCCGTCGCGGTCGCGCACGCACTCGCGGCACTGGCCTCGTCCGACGAGCCTGCGTTCCAGGCGGCGCGACGTGAGGTGCTCCGCTCGTTCGAGGAACGCGATGCGTTCCTCGAGGACGTGCCGGTTGCCGACACCGTGCTCGTGCTCGACGCGCTCGCCCGCATCCGTGGCCTCGAGATCACCCCGCTGGCCTCGACGCTGCTTCCCGACTAGGCGCCTCAGGCCGCGCAGCGGCACCTTCGGCGGGATCAGCCGCGGGTGGGTTCCGCTCCCGCGGAATCCGCCTTCGCGGACAAGGTCAGCGCTGCTCGGCGGTCAGCTCGCTCGCGCGCGTCATGGCGGCCTGGATCGCGTTGAGGAACGCGGCCCGAACACCGGCCGACTCGAGCTCGCGGATCGCCGCGATCGTCGTCCCGCCCGGGGACGTGACCATCTCGCGCAGCTCGACCGGGTGCAGGCCCTCGTCGCGCAGCTGCTTCGCCGTGCCGAGCATCGTCTGGACGACGAGCTGCGTGGAGATCTCCCGCGAGAGGCCGAGAAGGAGCCCGGCCTCGATCATCGCCTCGGCCAGCAGCGCGAAGTAGGCCGGCCCCGAACCGGACACGGCCGTCACGGCGTCCATCGCCTGCTCGGGCACGCGCACGACACGCCCGACATGCGTGAGCGCCTCGGCCGCGAGCGTCACGTTGGCGTCGCCCGCATGGGCGCCGGCGCACAGGCCCGCGATCCCCTCGTGGACGGTCGACGGCGTGTTCGGCATCGCGCGCACCACCGGCACGCCCGAGGCGAGGTAGCGCTCGACGGTCGCCGTCGGCGTTGCCGCCGCAATCGTCAGGACGGTCTGCTCGGGCGTGATCGCCGTGCCGATCTCGCCGAGGAGCGCCTCGATGTCCTGCGGCTTCACCGCGAGCACCACGAGCGACGCCCCGGCCGCCGCCTCGACGTTGCTCGACGTCGCCCGCACGCCGTGGCGCTCCGCGAGCTCGGCGACGCGCTCCTCGCGCCGGGACGATGCGGACAGCTCGCCGGGCTCGCGCCAACCCGACGAGAGCAGCCCGGCGATCAGCGCCTCGCCGATCCGCCCGGCCCCGAGCACCGCGATCTTCCGCTCGTCGACCGTCATGGCCGACACTATGCCGCCCTGCGCGCTCGACGGCGTGCGATCCGCGCCTCGTCCGCGGACGCCCCGGGCACCAGGCCCCTCGCCCAGCCCAGCAACAGCACCTCGCCGGCGAGCCCCTGCCATTCCTCGTACGGCGCCAGGAGCGCAGCGGTCTCGGGGCCTTCGACCCAGCGACCGGTCAGGGCCGCGTAGAGCTTGACGAGCGACAGGTCGCCGACGAGCCCGAGCTCATAGGTGCCCAGCCCTTCGAGCGCGATCACGCCGACCGACCAGGGGCCGACGCCGGGCTCGCGGCGGAGCCGCTGCGAGACCGCGGCGACGGGGTGCGAGCGGAGGCGTTCGAGGTCGAGCGTCGCCGCGAGCCGGTGGAGCGCCGTCGCGCGGTGCTGGGCAAGGCCGAGCCGCCGCAGCGCCACCGGCGCGAGCCGGCGGAGCGCGTCCTGGTCGACGACGTGGTCGCCGCAGGCGCGGACGATGGCGCGCTCGAGCGCGAGCGCCCGACGGGCCTCGACGAGCTGGCCGCACAGGGCGCGCACGACGGCGTGCGTCACCGTCGCGCGCCGCAGCGGCCGGTAGCCCACGAGCGCCCGCGCGGACGCGCCGATCAGCGGGTCGCGGGCGAAGCGCTCGTGAAACGGGGCGGTGTCGTCGTCGAGGGCGAGCATGAAGCGCGCGAGCTCGACGCCCTCGGGGTCCGGCGCGCGGACCACGACCGCCCCATCGGGCCGTTGCCATGCCACCGCGACGCGACCGTGGGGGAGCGCTCCGCGCCAGATGCCGCCGCGCGCCATCAGGCGCAGGCGGTACGGACCCGTGGGCGTGAGCACGGCCTCGACCATGGCGCGCCCCAGCCTACGCCGCCGGTACGCTGCTCGACCGACCGTGGGGCTCGCCGACGCGATCTCGCTCCGCTCGCGTAGGCGCAAGCTCGCCCTCTTCCTCGAGCTCATGGAGCCGACCGCGGAGACGACCGTCCTCGACGTCGGAGTCGACGAGATCTCGCACGGCGAGTCGGGCGGGGAGAGCGGCTGCACGACGCACAACTTCCTCGAGGAGCGCTACCCGTGGCCCGCGCGCATCACCGCGCTCGGGCTCCACGACGGCGCCCGCTTTCGTGAGCGCTACCCGGCGGTCCGCTACGTCCAGGGCGACGCGTGCGACCTTCCGTTCTCCGACGACGAGTTCGACGTCGTCCACTCGAACGCCGTGATCGAGCACGTCGGGGGACGCGTGCGCCAGGAGGCGTTCGTCCGGGAGGCGGTGCGGGTCGGCAAGCGGGTGTTCCTGACGACGCCCAATCGCTGGTTCCCGGTCGAAGTCCACACCCGCCTGCCGTTCGTCCACTGGCTGCCCGACGCGGCGTCGGGTCGGGCGTACGACCTCGTACGCAAGCCCTGGGCGAGGGAGAACCACCTGCTCGGGCCGGGCGACCTGCGCGAGCTGTTCACCGTGCCGGTACGGATCGACAACCTCGGCATGACCCTCGTCGCGACGACGTGACCGGTCGCATCCCGCGCGTCGCGCTGCTCGTCCTCGTCGTCGGGCTCGCGCTCCACAACCTGGCGATGGCGCTCCTCTGGCAGGCGGGCATCCGCAACACGGCGCTCGACGTCGCGGCCGCGTGGAAGGAGGCATTGCTCGTCGTCGCCTTCGTCGCCGCCGTCGCTGCCGTCGGTTCGCTTCCCCGGCTCTTCTGGGCCGACCGGCTCGCGCTCGCGTACGGCGCGTTCGTCGTCCTGTACTGGCTCCTCCCGCAGTCGTGGCTCGGCGGCGAGGCGACCGCGAAGGGCGAGCTCTACGCCCTCCGCCACCATCTCCTTCCGCTCGGTGCGTACGTCCTCGGTCGCCTCGTCACGCTCGACCGCACGTGGTGGCGGCGAATCGCCCTGACGATCGTCGCCGTCGGGTGCGGGCTCGCCGCCTGGGGCCTGATCGACGTCTACCTCGTGCCGCTCCAGTGGTGGCGCGACTCGGGCGTGCCCGATTGGTTCTCCGACCAGCTCGGCCTCGCCTACCGCTGCCTCTCGGGCCTGCCCGAGAACTGGATCCTCAACACCGACGAGGAAAGCCCGGTGCGAAGGCTCGTCTCGACGTTCCTGAGCCCGCTGGCGACTGCATACGCGCTGGTCGTCGCCTGTCTGCTGCTCGCCGCGGCGCGTCCGAGGCGCTGGACGGTCGCCGCAGCGGGGCTCGCATACGCCGGTCTGCTCTGGACGCACACCCGCGCCGCGTTCGTCGCGCTGCCGGCCGGCCTGCTCGTCCTCGCGCTGCTTCGCCGCTCGCCGCCCCTCGCGGGCCTCGCCGTCGCGTCGGTCGTCGCCTCGGTCGTCTTCGTCGCGCTCTTCCCGACCATCGGGCCGACGACCTCGTACACGCAGACGGAGCTGCTGTGCCTCCGGCAGAACGCGGCGGTCGAGGGCGCCGCCTCCGACGACCCGTTCAGCGCCGGCGAGAGCTCGACCTCGAGCCACCTGTCGGCGCTCCGCGACGGCATCCGGACGGTCGCGCACCACCCGTGGGGCTTCGGGCTCGGCAACTCCGGCGTCTCGGCCTCACGCACCGGCGTCGAGGTCAAGGCGGGCGAGTCGAGCTACACGGAGCTCGGGGTGGACACGGGCGTGCTCGGTCTCGCGGCGTTCGCCGGCTGGCTCCTCGCGCTGATCCTCGCCCTGCACGCGCGCTCGCCGTGGCTCGCATCGTCCGTGGCGGCGGTCGTGGTGCTCGGCCTGCAGACCGACGTGATCGGCATCCACTGGCTCTCGGTCGTGGTGTTCGCGCTCGCGGGAGCAGCGCTCCGCGCCCGGCCCGACGACGAGCCGCCGGAAGCGGCCCTCTAGCCGTCGGAGCCGAAGGAGCGGCGGCGATCGAGGTCGGCGTCGTCGACGAGGTGGCCGTCCCGCTCGACGTAGCCCCCTTTGCCGCCGACGACGAGCAGTACGAGGTCCTCGTCGCCCGCGTTCGAGATGCGGCGCGGGGTCGTGGACGTCACGTGCACCATGCCGCCGGGCCCGAGCAGCCGCTCCTCGCCCTCGACCTCGACGCGCGCCGTCCCGGAATGGACGAAGTACAGCTCGTCCTGCGTGTCGTGGTAGTGGTGGAACCCCTCGTAGCCGGACGGCATCACGATCGCGTTGACGCCGAACGCCTCGACGCCGAGCGCACGACGGACCTTGCGGAACCCGTAGCCGTCGCCCAGCTCGTCGATCGACCCGAACGTGTGGGTCATCGTTTCGCTGCCTCCGCGCCGAGCATCGCGTCGATCGTACGTCGAAGTCCCTCCTCGAAGCCGACCACCGGCTCGTAGCCGATCGACTCGCGGGCCGCCGAGACGTCCGCCCACGACTCCCGCACGTCGCCCGCCTGCGCCGGGCCATACGTCTTCTCCACCGGTCGGTCGAGGAGGCGGCCGACCGTGTCCGCGAGTGCGTCGACGGTCTCGGAGCTGCCGGTCGCGATGTTGAGGACGCGGCCGGCGGCGCCCGCTGCCTCGGCGGCGAGGAGGTTCGCCCGCACGACGTTCTCGACGTACGTGAAGTCGCGCGACTGCCCACCGTCTCCGTGCACGGTCACCGGCTCTCCGTCGGCGACGAGCCGGATGAACCGCGGCACGACCGCGGCGTACTGGGAGCTCGGGTCCTGCCGCGGGCCGAACACGTTGAAGTAGCGCAGCGCGACGGTCTCGATGCCGTAGACGCGCGTGAAGCTCACGCAGAAGCGCTCGGCCGCGAGTTTCGCGACGGCGTACGGCGAGATCGGGTTCGGCGCCTGGCTCTCGACCCGTGGGAACGCGCCTCCGTCCCCGTACACCGAAGAGGACGACGCCGCGACCACCCGCCGGATCCCCTCGTCTCGAGCCGCGAGGAGGACGTTCAGCGTCCCCTCGACGTTGACGGCGGTCGAGCTGAGCGGATCCTGCACGGAACGCGGCACCGAGCCGAGCGCGCCCTGGTGGAAGACCACCTCGGTGCCGCGCACCGCGGTGTGGACGCGCTCGTACGAGCGCAGGTCGCCCTCCACCACGTCCACCTCGCCGCCGAGCGCCGCGAGGTTCGCCCGGCTCCCCGTGGAGAAGTTGTCGAGGACGCGCACCTCGTCGCCCCGCTCCAGCAGCGCCGCCACGAGGTTGGAGCCGATGAACCCCGCGCCGCCCGTGACGAGGACACGGCTCACGCGGCCCGCTCCGCGACGACGTGGTAGTTCCCCGCGAGCGTGCCCGGCCGTGTCCCCTGCAGGGTCGGCGACCGCCCGTCCAGCCAGCGCGCGAGACGATTGAGCACCGAGACGACCGAGCCTCGCAGCGGCCGCAGCGGCGTCCGGCGCAGCGCGTGTTCGAGGAAGATCGCATTCAGCATCGCGAGTGACGAGGCCGTGCCCGAGCCGGGCGACACGGTAACCGAACGCCAGTCGCCGTTCGCCGCGAACAGCCGCTCGAGCCCCTCGTGGGTCCAGCGCCAGGGGTCGGACGGGTTCGGGTGGTAGACCATCGCGCCGTGCGTCGAGAGGAGCACGCGGCCCCCCGGCCGCGTGACGCGGTGGAGCTCGCGGATCGCCTGGGCGGGATCGTCGACGTGCTCGAGCACCTGGATGCACGTGACGAGGTCGAAGGAGGCCTCCCCCGCCGGGATCGCCTCGATCGGGCCGACGATGTCCGCGTACGCGTGGGCGGAGTTGTCGAGCCCGACGTGCTCCGAGACGTACGGTGCGAAGAGGGCCGCGTACGGCTTCTCGCCGCACCCCGCGTCGAGCAGGCGGTACGGGCCGAAGTCGGCGGCCGCGCGCGACGCCTCCTCCGCGAGCCAGCGCGCGAGCGGCGCCCGCACGGCGTACGTCGGCATGGAGAGCGGGGGGTCGATACGGGGATCAGGGTCGGTCACGAACGGCCACCAGCCCGAATGAAAGCCACGTGAGCGCGCCCAGGGGGAGACCGGACACGAGCCCGATGCCGGTCCAGACCCCCGCGGCGACGAGCAGCCAGCCGAGGCCGCACAGCGCGACCGGCGACGACCGGATCCCGCGGATGCCCGTCGCGATCCCCGTCGCGGCGAGCGCGAGCAGCACGGCGATTCCCGCGATGCCGAGGTCCGCGGCGACCTGGAGGTAGAGGAGTTGGATCCCCCACGGGTGCTCGGGTGAGGGGAACGCCTGGTCCGGCTCGTCCGGGAAGCGCGACCGTGCGTCGTCGAGGAACGGCCCGTAGGCCCACTCCTCGCTCGAGGCCTGCCACCCAACGCCCGTGATCGGGCGGTCGAGCCAGATCCGGCCGCCGATGTACGCCAGAAGGGTGCGGTGCGCGTAGCTCTCGACGCCCGTGTCGACGGTCTTCTCGCGCAGGCCGACGAACTCGGCGAAGCGCTCGATCGTGTCCGCGCGCATCGTCGCGGTGCCGGCGGTCACGACGAGTGCGACGACGAGGAGCACGAGCGCGCGCCGTGCGTTGAGCGCGCGAAGGACGCGGGCGCCGAGCAGGACGGCGGCGACCGCGAGCCAGAGCCCGAGCACGGCGGTCATCGCGCCGGAGAGGATCACGCCGAGCGCGCCCGTCGCGAGGCCGACGAGAGCCCACGTGCGCCCGGCCGGACGGCCGTCGCGGAGCGCGATCCCCAGCGCCCCGACGACGAGCGCCGCACCCGAGAGCGCAGCGAGGTCGTGGATGCCGACGAACGACGGCTCGCGCTGGCCGGGCCGCTTCCCCTCGAACTCGGAGACGATCCCGAGGAACTGGAGGAGCCCCCAGGACGTCGCGGCGACGCTCCAGGCGACGACGGCGCGGAGGAGCGGAACCGCATCGAGGGTCGACCGGACGAGCAGGAGCGTCGCCGGGAGGAGGCACGCGTACCACGCGAACTTCGCGACGCTGATCGCGTGGACGCCGAACGAGTAGTCCTCGCCGAGGAGGGACGGCGTCGCGAGCGAGAGCGCACCGACGAGGACGAACGCCGCCGTCAGCCCGAGCAAGACGCGGGCCGACCGGAGCGGCGCCCATCCCTCGCGGCGCCCGCGCGCCACGGCCGCCGCGACGAGGAGCGCGATCGCCGCGTCGGCGAGCGTCGCGTCGATCGACGTCGAGCCGACGCCGATCGAGAGCGTCGGCTGGTACGTCGCGTGGAGGAAGAGGAACGGGATCGCGACCGCGAGGGCGAGCGCCTCCGTCGCAGCGTCCCCGGCGAAAGCCCGCAGCAGCCCGTCGGACGAACGCCCACGGGGCAGGGGCTCGGCCGTCACCGTGCGGACTGTAGACGCGTTCCCGGAGCGCGGCAGCGCGCGACCGGTGTCCTCCTTCGAGTCGGACACCAGTCGCCTGGTGCTCGGGGGGTGCCCCTACACTGACCTCCCACGATGGCCCCGAACGTCCTCCGGCGCCGGTTCGCGACCGCGGCCGGGCTCTACCTCTCGGTGACGCTCGGCATCCTCGGGACCGTCGCCGCGGCCCGGCTCCTCGGCCTCGACGACTTCGGGCGCTTCGCCACCGTGATGGCGGTCGTCGGCCTCGCGCAGACCCTGCTCGACCTCACCGTCGAAGAGAGCCTGACGAAGTTCGGATTCCGCTACGTCGCCCGAGAGGACTGGGGCCGGCTCCACCGCCTGTTCCGACGCGCGCTCGAGCTCAAGCTGCTCGGAGGCGGAATCGCGACCGCCGTCCTCCTCTTGCTGGCGCCGGTCGCCGACTCGCTGTTCGGCAGCGACGGCCTCGCCCGGCCGATGGTCGCTGCGGCCGCGCTGCCGCTCCTGGCCGCCCCGGAGAACGTCAGCGCGAGCGCACTCCTGCTCCGCGGGCGCTACGACCTGCGCGGCTGGCTCCTCTCGACGACGATGGCGATCCGCCTCGTCGCGATCCTCGTCGGCGCCTCGATCGGCGTGACCGCCGCGTTCGCCGCGCTCTGCGTCGGCCAGTTGGCCGCGACCGCGATCTCGGGCTCGGCGGGCTACGCCGCCCTGCGCCGCTTTCCACGCGCCACGCCGCGCCCGCTCGGCGCCGACCGCCGGGAGCTCTTCTCGTTCGTCCTCCAGTCGAGCGTCGCGACCGGCGTGATCTCGCTGCGCTCCGCGCTCGCGCCGGTGCTGCTCGGCGTCGTGGCGGGCACCACGCAGGTCGGCTACTACCGCGTCGCGCTGGCGCCGCAGAGCGGCTTCTCGGCGGCGAGCGCGCCGGTGCGGCTCGTGCTGCTCACGGAGCAGACGCGCGACTGGGAGCACGGACGGGCCGCGTCGGTCCTCCGGGGCGTCCGGCACTACTCGCTCGGGGCCGCTGCCGTCGCACTCGTCTCGCTCCCGATCTTCCTGCTCGCGATGCCGTGGCTCGTCCGGGTCGTCTTCGGGTCGGAGTTCCTCCCGGCCGTCGACGCCGCGCGCATCGTCCTCGTCTCGGCCGCGATCCTCCTCGTGCTCGGCTGGACGAAGTCCTTCCCCGTCACGATCGGCCGGCCGCGGCTTCGCATCGTCACGCACGGGCTCGAGACGATCGTCCTGCTGCCCCTCGTCCTCCTGCTCGGCGACCGCTGGGGCGTGACGGGCGCGGCCGTCGCGATCCTCGTGTCGACGCTCGTCTTCGCGGCCGCGTGGCTCGTGATCGTCGCCCGGCTGCGGACGGAGCTCCGGGCGGGACCCGGAGTCGGCGCCCCGAGGGCGGCCGGGTCGTGAGGGTGGTGATCGTCTCCGGGATCTGGCCGCCCGACGTCGGCGGCCCGGCGAGCCATGCGCCCGCGCTCGCGGCGGCGCTCCTCGGGTCGGGGCACGCGGTGGAGGTCGTGACGACCGCAAACACCACGCCAGAGCCGCGCGCATACCCCGTGCACTGGGTCTCGCGTACCCGCCCGGCGCCCCTCCGGCATCTCGCGGTCGTCCGTGCGGTCAGGCGTGCCGCTCGCCGCGCCGATCGGGTCTATGCGACGTCGATGGTGCGCCGCGCGTCGCTCGGCGCCGCGCTCGCGCGGCGGCCGCTCGTCGTGAAGCTCGTCTCGGACGAGGCGTTCGAGCGCGCCGTGCGCTCGGGCCGCTTCACGGGGACGCTCGAGGAGTTCCAGCGCATCCGGGGCGGGCTGCGCGTCCGGTTCCTCCGTGCGACACGGAACAGGGCGCTCGGACACGCGGCGCGCGTCGTCGTCCCGAGCGCGTACCTCCGCGACCTCGCGGTCACCTGGGGCGTCTCTCCCGAGCGGCTCGAGGTCGTACCGAACCCCGCCCCGCCGCTCCCGGACCTCCCCGATCACAGCGAGGCCCGCTCGCGGCTCGGCCTGAACGGCTTCACGCTCGCCGCGGCGGGGCGCCTGACCCGTCAGAAGGCCCTGCCCGACGCGCTCGAGGCGGTCTCCCGCGCCGAGGGGGTCTCGCTCGTCCTCGCCGGCGACGGCCCCGAGCGCGCCGCCCTGGAACGGCGCGCCTCCGAGCCCGATCTCGCACAGCGTGTCCGCTTCGCGGGCGCGCTCTCGCGCGACGAGGTGCTCACGCTGTTCCGCGGCGCCGACGCGGCGCTGCTCACGTCGACCTGGGAGAACCTCCCGCACAGCGTCGTCGAGGCGCTCGCGGTGGGCACGCCGGTCGTGGCGACCGCCGTGGGCGGGGTGCCCGAGGTCGTGCGGGACGGCGAGAACGGCCTCCTCGTCCCGCCGGGTGACGTCGACGCGATCGCCGGGGCGATCGGTCGCCTCGTGGCCGACGAGCACCTGCGGGCAGCGCTCGCCGGACGGGCGGCCGGGTCGGTGGCCGGTCTCGACGAGGGACGTCTGCTCGAACGGATCGTCCGGCTGATCGAGGAGGGCGGTCGATGAAGCCGCGTGTCCTCATGGTCGGGCGCACGCGCTACCGACTGCCGCTCGACGCCTCGCTCACCCGCAAGTTCGCCTCGCTCACCGAGCGGCTCGACCTCCGCGTGCTCGCATCCGCGCCGCGCGGTGCATCGTCGGGCGACACGACGTTCTCGCTGCAGCGGGCAACACCGGTGCGGCCGCTCGACGGGCCGCTCTTCTACGGCGCGCTGCCCGTCCGCATCGCGCGCGAGCTGCGCCGGCACGGCGCGGACGCGATCCTCGCGCAGAGCCCGTACGAGGCGCTCGCGGCGTTCGCGGGCCGACGCCTCGCCCGGAGCGACGCCGCCGTGGTCGTGGAGATCCACGGCGACTGGCACACGTGGTCGCGGCTCTACGGCTCGCCGGCCCGGGCGGTCGTCGCGCCGCTCGCCGACCGCGCGGCGCTCGTCGCGATCCGGAACGCCGACGCGGTGCGGACGTTGTCGTCATTCACGTCGAGCATCGTTCAGGATGCGGGCGTCGAGCCCGCGGGCACGTTCACGACCTACACCGAGTTGACCGCGTTCTCAGAGCCCCCCGTCGCCCCGTTGCCCGACCGTCCGGTCGCGCTGTTCGTCGGCGTGCTCGAGCGCTACAAGAACGTCCACGCGATCGCGGACGCGTGGCGGCTCGCTGCGCCACGCGTCCCGGACGCCACGCTGCGGATGGTCGGCGACGGACGCCACCGCGACGTCGTCGAAACGCTGCTCGCCGAGCTTCCCGGCCGGGTCACGTGGGAACGGCGGCTCGAGACGCCGGAGCTCGTGCGCGCGCTCGACGACGCGTGGCTCCTGCTGCTCGCATCGCGCTCCGAGGGCACCCCGCGGGTCGTGCTCGAAGCTCTTTGCCGCGGGCGCGCCGTCGTGGGTGCACGGGCCGGCGGCATTCCCGACGTCGTGCACGACAGCGAGACGGGACTGCTGGTCGACCCCGACCGGCCGGAGGAGATCGCCGACGCGCTCGTCCGGGTTCTCTCCGACCGGAGCCTTGCGGAGCGTCTCGGCGCGGGCGGGCTCGCCCGCTCGAGCGAGTGGACGTACTCCGCCGACGAGTACGCCGAGCGCGTGGTCGAGCTCGTCGGCCGCGCGGTCGCTGCGAGGCAGTCGTGAAGAAGCTCGTCGTCGTCACCCAGCAGGTCGATCCGTCGGACTCGGTGCTCGGGGCGACCGTGCCCAAGCTGCGCGCGCTCGCCGCGCGCGTGGACGAGCTCGTCGTGCTCACCGACTCCGCCTCCGAGGGCGCATTGCCCGGCAACGCCCGCGTGCGGACGTTCAAGGCGAGCCGTCGCGCGGGGCGCGGCATGCGATTCGAGGCCGCGCTCGCGAAGGAGCTCGCCAGCCGACCGCGACCCAGCGCGGTGCTCGCGCACATGTGCCCCATCTACGCCGTGCTCGCCGCACCGCTCGCGCGCCCCACAGGTGTCGAGGTGCTGCTCTGGTTCACGCACTGGCGCAAGAGCCGCCTGCTGTCCGCCGCAACTCGCGCGTCGTCGAAGGTGCTCAGCGTCGATGCGCGGACCTTCCCGCTCAAGACGCGGAAGCTCGTCGCGATCGGTCACGGCATCGACGTCTCGGACCTTCCGTGCATGAAGCGACCCGAGGACCGCGAGCCGTTCACCCTGCTGGCGCTCGGCCGGACGTCGCCGGCGAAGGGGCTCGTGACGATCCTCCGGGCGGTCGAGCAGGTGCCGGAGGTCCGGCTGCGGGTCGTCGGCCCGAGCCTGACCGACGACGAGCGAATGCACCGCATCGCCCTCGAGCGGATGGTGCTCGACCTCGCGCTGATCGACCGCGTCGACATCAGCGGCCCCGTGCCGCGCCATGCCGTCCCGTCCCTGTACGCGGACGTCGACGCGCTCGTCAACGACATGCGCGAGGGCGCTGCCGACAAGGTCGTCTACGAGGCCGGCGCCACCTGCCTGCCGGTGATCGCCTCGAACCACGCGTTCGACGCGCTCCTCCCGGAACGGCTGCGTTTCGAGCACGGCAACCCCGAGAGCCTCGCCGACGCGATCCGCTTCGTGCTCGAGGCCGACCGGCAGGCGCTCGGCAGGACGCTCCACGGCACCGTCGTCCGGGACCACTCCGTCGAGACGTGGGCCGACCGCGTCGTCGAGCTCGCTGGGTGAGTCGCGCGGCCCGCCGAGCGCGCGCGTGACCCTTTCGCTCGTCCACGTCGCGAAGGTCGCGGGGATCTCGGGTGCCGAGAACCACCTTCTCCTGCTCCTTCCCGGCCTTCGCGCACGTGGCCACGAGGTGAGGCTCGTGATGCTCCACGAGGGAGAGCCCGGTGCGGAGGAGCTCGCGACGCGGTTGGAGCGCGAGGGCGTCCCGGTCGAGAGGTTGCGGATGCACGCGTCCGTCGACCCGCTGGTGTTCGGCCGGCTGGCGCGGACGATCCGCCGCTACAGGCCGGACGTGCTCCACACGCACCTCGTCCATGCCGACTTCCACGGCCTCCCCGCCGGCCGCCTGGCTCGCGTCCCGCTCCTCGTCTCGACGAAGCACGGGTTCAACCCGTTTCGCGGCCGCCGCTCGTTCGCGGCGGCCGACCGGGCGGTCGCGCGGCTCGCCGACGTCCACGTCGCGATCTCCGCGGGGCTGGCCCGCTACCTCGCGGAGAGCGAGGGGTTCGACGAGGCGGAGTTCGAGGTCGTCCACTACGGCCTCGCCGCGGGGCCTGCTCCCCCTGAACCACCGGGCGATCCGAGGCTCGCGCTCGTGGGCCGGCTGATCCCGATCAAGGGCCACGGGGTGCTCCTCGAGGCGCTGGTGCGGGTGCGGGCCGAGCTCCCGGACGTCACGCTCGAGCTCGCCGGCGACGGGCCGCTCGAGCCCGAGCTGCGTGCGGCGGTCGCGCGGCTCGGCCTCGGCGAGGCCGTCACGTTCCTCGGTCGCGTCGCGCCGCCGAGCTCCGTCTACGAGCGCGCCGAGATCGTCGTCGTCCCCTCGTTCGGCGAGGGCTTCGGCATGGTCGCGCTCGAGGCGATGGAGCGCGGCCGTGCGGTCGTCGCGAGCGACGTAGGAGGGCTGCCCGAGATCGTCGAGGCGGGGAAGACGGGCCTGATCGTCCCGCCGGGCGACGCCTCGGCGCTCGCCGCCGCGATCGTGGAGCTCGCGCGCGACCCCGCCCGCGCCGCTGCGCTCGGCGCCGCCGGGAGAGATCGGGCGCTGTCCGAGTTCGCGCAGGCGCGCTGCACCGCGCGGATCGAGGAGCTCTACCTCACGGCGCTCGAGACCGGCGCGCGGCGCCGCTCGCGCGCGAGCTCCCACGCCCGTTCCAGCGCGAACGCCGCGAGCAGCGCGAGCAGGAAGTCCCAGGGCGCCCGGTAGCGCGTCGTTCCGGCGAACACCATCGCCATCAGGGTGTTGAAGACGAGGAGGACCGCAACGAGGGCGACGAACCGGCGCGGCGCGAGAAAGGCCCCCCACAGCGCCAGCGCGTAGAGCACGAGGGCGAACGCAGGCTCCACGGTGCGCTGCGCGAGGTCGGAGACGCCCTGCTGCCCTGCCTCGTCCGCCGTCACGCTGGTGAACGGCGACCAGAGCATCCCGACCGCCTGCGCCGCGAGCCGTGCTTTCTCGCCGGGATGGTCGCGCCAGAAGTCGAGCACCTGGTCGCGGTAGAAGTCGGACTGCGCGCACTCGTCCACGGCCTTCGCGGCGGCGACCGAGATCCCCGCCGCCTTCTCGGGCCAGGGCGGGACGTTCGGCAGGTCGGGGACGTCGTCGATCCAGCCGCCGCGGGCGAGCACGTCGTGCGTCGCGGGATTGTTCGCCTTCCACAGCGCCCGGCTGTCGGTCGTGATCGTCGCGCAGCCGATCACGACCTGGTTCCGCACGACCCACGGGGCGAGCACCGCGGCCGCGGCCGCGAGGACGAGCACCGTGAGCACCGCCCTGCGCCCCTCGGCACGCCACGCGACGTAGGCCGCGAGCACGAAGGGAAGCAGGAGCAGCCGCGCATTCGAGAGGATCGCGAGCCCGGCCACCGCCCCCGTCGCGGCCGCGTACAAGGGAGACGCGCGCTCGTACGCGATCAACGCGAACAGCACGATCAGCGCCAGGAGAAGCCCGTCGAGGATCTCCCGGTTCACGTGGACGTCGTGCCACACGAGATAGGGGTGGAGCGTCGCCACGAGGGCCGCGAGCACGCCGGTCGTGACCGACCCGAGCCGACGGCCGATGCCGAGGACGACGAGTGCCGTCGCGACCGCGACTGCGATCTGCGCGAGCCCGACGACCGGCCACGTTCGCTCGAGCGGCCAGTACAGCCCCGCGAGGAACCAGGCGTAGAGCGGCTGCGTGTAGGCCGAGGGCACGCCGGGGAGGAACCCGAACGTCCCGCTCGACACGAGCGTCCGCGCGAACGTGTCGCTCTTCTCGACGTAGCGCGTGAGGACGTCGTTCCGCTCGACCGCGAGCACGGCGAGCCGTGGGAGCGCCGCTGCGGCGATCACGAGGAGAATCGCGGAACGTGGTATGCGTTGCGCGATGCCGCCCACGGTCACGGAACGGTACGCAGTCGTCTCGTGCCACGTCGAACGACCGCTCGACGACGCCGTCTGGGCCGCGTTCGCCTCGTTCCAGGAGCGCCCGCCCGGCGGCATCCGGGTCGCGGCGCTGATGCGCCCGCCCGACGCCGCGGCCGGCGAGCACGACGATTCGACGTGGCTCCACCGGGCGAGGACGGCCGCGGCGCACGGCCCGTTCGGCCACCACACGCACTTCACGAGCCCGACCCACGCGCGCCCGACGGGCGGCGAGCCGGTCGCGCGGGTGGCGAGGGAGGGGTCGTGGCTCCGCGCGCAGGGGCTCGAGCCGACGCTCTTCTGCGGCGGCGGCTGGTACACCGACGCCTCGGTCGCGGAGGCGTGCGCACGCCTCGGCTACGTCGACGTGACGCCTCGTGCCTCACGGCCCGCGTACCTCCCGGAAGGAGCCGCGTG
Source organism: Gaiella sp. (assembly GCA_036406535.1). Lineage (GTDB taxonomy): Bacteria > Actinomycetota > Thermoleophilia > Gaiellales > Gaiellaceae > Gaiella. The sequence continues at coordinate 16,582 of DASXAW010000064.1, read as the reverse complement.
GGCGGAGCTCGCCACGCCGGCCCGGATCGACCTGGGCGAGCTGACCCTCATGGCGGTGCCGACGACCCATGGCGCGGGCGAGCTCCTCCGCGCCGCGGTTCGGCCCGGCGCGCTGCCGGGGCAGGTCCACGCGTACTTCCACGACACGGACCTCGTCGACCCGGGGCGCCGACGGCTGATCGGGCTCGCCCTCCGGCTCCTCGCACGACGGCGGCCGCCGGGCGACCTCGACGCCGTTGCGGCGGCGCTCCCGTCCGCGCCGCTCCTCCACTGGCGCGACGTCGCGCGCGGCGACGCGGCCCTCGTCGGCAGCGCGGAGAACGGCGCGGTCCCCGGCCGAACGTAGAATCGGGTCGTGCCGACTCACACGAGGGCGGTCGAGAGCGCCGGTTCGCCGGCCGCCTCGGAAGACGTCCGCCGCGCCAGGCTCTACGTCGCCTCACGGGGCCCGCTCGTCGGCCTCGTCCGCCGTGCGCTCAGCATCCTCGCGCTCGTCGCGGCGGACGTGGCGGGCCTTGCGCTCGGCGTCTACATCGCGCTCGTGCTGCGCTCGATCGTCTACGGCGACACGATCTACTGGTCGCTCCTCTGGCAGACGGGACCAGCGGAGTGGCTGCCGTTCCTCGCCCCCATCACCGTGCTCGTCTTCCTGCAGACGGGCCTCTACGCGCCGCGCGAGCGACGGGCCGGCGCGGGCCGGCTGCTCGGAGCGCTGATCCTCGTCGCGCTGATCGTCCTCGCGTTCGGCCTCGGCACCGACCACGAGTTCACGACCACGGGGCTGATCCCGACCGCGGTCGTCACGAGCGCGCTGGCGATCGGCGCCCTCCGCGCCGCGTACGGGTCCATCTCGCTCGAGCTGATGCGCGTCGCCGGCGTTCGCCGCAGGCTCGTGCTCGTCGGCGACCGCGAGAGCCTGGCGCACCTCGAGCGGCAGCTTCGCGAGCCGCAGGGCGGCCTCGGGATCGAGGTCCTCGGCACGCTCTCCGGCCCCGGCTCGGCGCCGCCTCTCGACCGCCTCGCGGCGATGCTCGAGCGCGACCGCCCGGACGAGGTCGTCCTCACCGAGGCGGACTTCGACGAGCAGACCGTGCTCGACGTCGTCCAGCTCGCGCACCGCCACGCGGTGAAGGTCAAGCTCGCGCCCGCCACGACCGACCTCCTCGTCCACGAGGGCCAGTACGTGCCCGGCCAGGGCGTCCCGCTCTTCGAGCTGCGGCCGCCGGTGCTGACGGGCTTCGCCTGGCTCTCGAAGCGCGCCTTCGACCTTGTCGTCGCCGCCCTCGTCGTCGTCGTCGGGATCCCGCTCTGGCTGCTGATCGCGGCCGCGATCAAGCTCGACTCGCGCGGCCCCGTGCTCTACGTCGACCGGCGGGTCGGTGTCGGCGAGCGGGAGTTCGGGATGCTGAAGTTCCGCACGATGGTCGCCGACGCGGCCGATCGCCAGGCCGACCTCGAGGTCGAGAACGAGGCCTCGGGGGCGCTCTTCAAGATCCGCGACGACCCGCGCGTGACGCGAGTCGGGAAGACGCTCCGCCGCTTCTCGCTCGACGAGCTGCCGCAGCTCTGGAACGTCCTTCGCGGGCAGATGAGCCTCGTCGGCCCGCGACCGCTGCCGCTCCGCGACCACGCGATGCTCTCCGACTGGCACACGGCGCGCTACCACGTGCTCCCCGGGATGACCGGTCTGTGGCAGATCTCCGGGCGCTCGGGGCTCGAGTTCGACGACCTCGTCCGACTCGACTTCACGTACATCGAGAACTGGTCGATCTGGTCGGACGTGACGATCATCGCGCGGACGATCCCGGCCGTGCTCTCGGGGCGCGGCGCGTACTGAGCGCGCACGAGGGATCCTGGGGGATCGAGCCGGTCCCCGAGAGGCTCCGCGTGCTCGGCGGCCTCGACCTCGGCCTGCTCTGGGGGAACCTGGGCGTTTCGCTCCTCGTCGTCGTCGCCGGCGCGGTGCTCGTGCCGGCGCTCTCGCTGCCGAGCGCCCTCGTCGCCATCGCCGTCGGCTGCCTCGTCGGGAACCTCATGCTCGCCGTGGCCGGCGCGATCGGCGCCCAGGCGCGCGTGCCCGCGATGGTGCTGATGCGTGCGCCGCTCGGCACGCGCGGCTCGTACGTCCCGACGGTCGTCAACGTCGTGCAATGCCTCGGCTGGACGATCTTCGAGCTGCTCGTGATCGCGACCGCGGCGGCCGCGCTCTCCGACGAGGTGTTCGGCTTCGAGGCCCGCTGGGCATGGACGCTCGCCTTCGGCGCCGCGACGCTCGGGCTCGGGCTGATGGGGCCGATCGGCGTCGTGCGGACGGTCGTCCGCAAGCTCGCCGTCTGGGTGGTGCCGCTCGCGATCGCGTATCTCGCCTGGTGGGGGCTGACGGGCGGCGGGCTCGACGACGCCTGGAACCGCCCCGGCGAGGGCGGCCTCTCGACGTGGCAGGGCGTCGACCTCGTCGTCGGCGTGACCGTGTCGTGGATCCCCCTCGCCGCGGACTACACGCGCTTCGCGCGGACGACGCGCGGCGCGTTCTGGGGCACCGGGATCGGCTACGCGATTCCCGACGCGCTCCTGCTCGCGCTCGGCGCTGTCGTCCTCCTCACCCGCGACGTCAGCGACGCCGCCTCGCTCCCGTCGGCGATCGCGTCCGGCGGGGCGCTCGCGCTGCTCGTCCTGCTCGCCCTGACGATCGCCGAGACCGACGAGGCGTTCGCCAACGCGTACTCGGGCGCCGTCTCGCTGCAGAACCTCGTGCCGAAGGCGCCGCAACGGCTCCTGATCGCGGTCACGACGGCGATCGGGACGATCGGAGCGCTGACGCTCGAGTTGTCGAGCTTCCAGTCGTTCCTCTTCCTGCTCGGCTCGTGCTTCGTCCCCCTCTTCGCGGTGCTGCTCGCCGACTGGCTCGTCTCGGGCCGGCACTACGACGGCGCCGAGCTGCTGGACGCGGGACCCACGCGCGCCGGCGCGCTGCTCGCCTGGCTCGCGGGCTTCCTCGCGTACCAGTGGCTCTCCCCGACGGGGCCGAACTGGTGGGTCGACCAGGTGCAGCGGCTCGATCCTCCCTCGTGGCAGATCGGCGCGACGCTGCCGAGCTTTGCGGTCTCGTTCGTCCTGGCGCTCGTCGTCGCCGCGGCGGCGCGGTTCGTGCGGATCGGGACGGTGCGAGCCTGAGCCGCATCGCCCTCGTCGGGAACCTCGCGGTCGACCGGGTCGCGGGCGGACCTCCGAGACCGGGCGGATCCGTCTTCCACGCGGCTCGCACCGCCGCCCACATCGGAGCCGACGCGGTCGCCGTGACCCGGTGCGGCGGCAGGGACGAGGCTTTGGCCCTCCGGCCGCTCGTGTCCCTCGGCCTCCCGGTGGCCAGCGTCGAGGTGGCCGAAACGACGGCCTTCAGCTTCCATTACGAGGGCGACCGGCGGATCATGTTCGTCGATGCCGTCGGCGACGTCTGGAGCGCGGCGGACGTCGAGACCTGGGCGGCCGAGTCCCTCGCGGCGTGCGACTGGGTGATCGTCGGAGGTCTCCTGCGGACGCATTTCGACCGGGATGCGCTCGCGGCACTGGCCCGAGGCGGTCGGCGGCTGCTCCTCGACGCGCACGGGCTGACCCGGGTCGCTGCGAGAGGCCCGCTGCAGGAGAACGCGGCGTACGACCACCGCCTGCTCCGCGACCTCACGGTGCTGAAGCTCAACGAGGACGAGGCCGCGATCGTTGCGGGGGGGATCGACCAGGCCTCGCTCGAGGCGCTCGAGGTGCCGGAGGTGATCCTCACGCTCGGCTCGCGCGGCGCGGTCGTCGTCGCGGACGGCGAGCTGGTCGCGATCGCCGCGGTGCCCGTCGACGGCCCGGTCGACCCGACCGGGGCGGGTGACGCGTTCTCGCTCGTGTACGTCGACGCACGCGGACGGGGGCTTGTGCCTGTCGCGGCCGCCGCACGGGCAGCCGCCGTCGTCGCGGAGCTGATCGCCCGGCCGTGACGACCGCGCTCGTCGCGTGTGCGCTCGGGACGGCCGAGGTCGACCTCGACGAGGAGGACGTCGTCGGCATCTCCGACGATCCGCTCGAGCCCGGGCTCGAGCCCGTGGTCGACCTGCCGCTGATCGTGGCGGCCGCCGCCTCCGGTTCGACGGTCGTCGCGATCGTCGCTCGACGGCCGCCGCTCGTCGTCTCGAACGACGGCGGCACGACGTGGCGCGAGGCAGGGGCCGGGCTCGGACGCGGCGTGGCGATCGCGATCTCCCCCGAGCACCCCGACGTCGTCCTCTTCGCGACGTCCGAGCGGCTTCACGTCTCTCGCGACGGCGGGCGCTTCTGGGCGGCGCTCGAGGTCGAGCTGCCCGAGATCACCGCCGTGGCGCTCGTCGACTGAGCCGGCCATGTGGGACGATCGCCTTCCACGGACGATCCGGAGGTGAGCGCGATGGCAGGGCTCGACGATCTGCTCGGCAGCCTGACGAAGCAGGGCGGGAGCGGCGGCGGAGGGCTGAACGACCTCCTCGGGGGGCTGCTCGGCGGGGGGAGCGGCGGCTCGCAGGGCGGGCTCGGTGGGCTCGAGGACGTGCTCGGCGGGCTGCTCGGCGGCGGCTCGAGCGGAAGCCCTGGCACGGCGGCGAAGGGCATGAACGTGACCGCGATCGCCGCGGCGCTCGCCCCGCTCATCGCGAAGCTCGTGAAGAGCGGCGGCCTCTCGAAGATGGTGAGCGGCGCCCAGGCGAGCGGTCTGTCCGCGCAGGCGGACTCCTGGGTCGGCAGCGGGGCGAACGCGCCCGTCTCCGGGCAGGAGGTGCGCGGCGTCGTCGGCGACGACACGGTGAGCGAGCTCGCGCGGAACGCGGGGATCAGCGAAGACCAGGCGGCCGACGTCCTCGCCCGGGTCGTCCCGCAGGTCGTGAACGGTCTGACGCCCGACGGACAGCTTCCCGCCGACGACGACCTCGACCAGCTCGTCGCGAAGTTCGGGGGTTAGCCGGCGCCGGGAAGCCTGAACTCGCCGCGGGCGACGACCACCGCCGAGCCGCCGACCTCGACGGCGTCGATCCGGCCGTCTCCGCCCTCCGCGCGCGCATGGAGGATCGACCGCCGGCCCATCTCGACGCCCTGCTCGATCACGATGTCGGCGCCCCACTCGATCCGGCCGTGGCGCGCGAGGTGGCATGCGATGGGGCCGGCGGCCGACCCCGTCGCCGCGTCCTCGCCGTTCCCCCAGAACATGCGGCTGCGCCAGCGGGCGCCCGACCCGGCGATCGCGTTCAGCCCGGTCACGGCGAGGGCGGCGACGGCCGGGAGGTCGGGCGCGAGCGCGGAGACGGCCGCCTCCGACTCGAGCGTGACGACGAGATGGCGGGCGCCGTTGTCGTAGAGCTCGACGGGAAGCTCGGAGCGCTCGACGCGGAGGGCGGCTAGCACCGCCTGGTCGTTCGCGGCCTCGACCGTCGGCACCGGCTGGCTCATGCGGCCGAAGACGATCGCCCCGTGCCCGTCCCGCTCGAGCGTCACCGGGACGACGCCCGCCCCGGTCTCGAGCTCGATCACGCCGCGCTGCAAGGGGGCGCCGAGCACGAACGCGGTGCCGAGGACCGGGTGACCGGCGAACGGCATCTCCGCCGCCGGGTTGAAGATCCGCATCCGCGCCGTCCCGCCCTGCTCGGGCGGCAGGACGAAGACGGTCTCGGAGAAGCCGATCTCGAGCGCGAGCGCCTGCATGGTCTCGCCGTCGAGCCCGCGCGCGTCGGTGAACACCGCGAGCTGGTTCCCGGTCAGCGGAGTCTCCGTGAAGACGTCTGCGACGACGTAGCGGTAGGCGGCCACAGGCGGGTTATAGCCCGCCCTGCTCCTCGAGCCACTTCGCGTGGTGCTCGCGCGCCCAGTCCTCACGGACGTCGCCGACCGTCATCCCGCGCAGCGCGTGCCGCGTCGTCGGATGGATCAGCGCGAGGTAGAGGTGGCCCGAGACGATCCCCACCGAGATCAAGGTCAGGGCGTCGTGCACCGTGCCCGTCCCGTCGAAGAGGAAGCGGTGGTCGCGCTCACCGAGCCAGAGGAAGAAGCCGGAGATGGCGAACAGCACGGCGAACGCCGCGGTGACGAGCGCGTTGATCTTCTGGCCGGCGTTGAACCGGCCCTGGGCGGCGGGCCGGCCGCGGAGCCAGCGGCGGTCGTCGCCGTCGAGCGTCTCGATCTCGCGCCAGTCGGCGGCGAGGCGCCCTCGGTCGCCGAGCGCGACGACGAGGACGATCGCGATCGCCCAGGCGACGGCGGAGAAGATGTGGATGTTCTTGACGAGGTTCCGCCGGGCGACGAGCTCCGACAGGGCGGGCAGGTAGAGCACGAGCCCCGTCGCGAGCATCGCGAAGAACCCCGTCGCGTGCACCCAGTGCAGCGCCCGCTCGGTGCGGCCGAACCGCTCGATCATGCGCGGCACGGGTCAGTAGCCGTTCGACGCGCCGATCCACGCGTCCTTGTCGTAGCCGCGCTGCTCCCAGAAGCCGAAGTCGTCGTAGGTCGTCCGCGCCTCGATCCGGGTGACCCACTTCACGCTCTTGTAGCCGTACATCCGCGGCATGACGACTCTCGCCGGGAAGCCGTGCCCGTGCGAGAGCGGCTCGCCGTCCATGTCGAGCGCGAGCATCACGTCGGCGCCGAACGCCTGAGGCAGGGTGAGCGTGTCGTCGTACGGCACCTCCGCGGAGACGAAGCGAAGTGTCTTCGCGGTCGGGCGCACCCCCGCCTCGGCGAGGACGTCGCGGAGCCGGACGCCGCCCCAGTGCACGTCTTCCACCCGCCAGCCGGTCACGCAGTGGAAGTCGGAGACCTGCTCCGCGCGCGGGAGCTTGCGCAGGTCGGCGAGGGTGTAGGTCACCGGACGCTCGACCGCCCCGCCGATCGTCAGCCGGTACGCACGTGAATCGAGCTTCGGGACCGAGCTGCCGATCGTGTAGATCCGCCAGCCCGAGGTCGGCACGATCGACTCGACGCTGTCCGGCACGACCTTGCCGAGGAGACCGAGCGCGTCGCGGCCGACGAACAAGCCGGCGACGCCCGCGCCGACGAGCCCGAGGAACGCCGCACGGCCGAGCGTCCTGTCGTGCATGCCCACGTTGTAGCGCGTGTTCCTTACGTGTGTCTTAGATCTCGCGCGAAGCGTGCGACTATGCTCGGCGCGGATGCGCATCCACCTCTGTCGCCATGCCGAGGCGTATCCCGGCGAGCCCGACGAGCTGCGCGAGCTGACCAGGGCCGGACGCGACGGCGCGAAAATCCTCGGCGAGCGGCTCGCGCAGCTCGCCGAGCCGCCTCGGGTCGTCCTCACGAGCCCCCTCGTCCGCGCGCGGCAGACCGCGGAGCCCGTCGCCGAGCGCCTCGGATGCGACGTGCTCGTCCGCGACGAGCTCGCGCCCGGCGCGACCGCGGACTCGCTCCGGAACGCCGTCGAGGGTCTCGACGGCCCGGTCGCCGCGGTCTGCCATCAGCCCGACTGCTCCGGGATCATGCTCTCGGTCACCGGCCGCGACCCCGGCTTCCAGGTCGGCGAGTCGTTCCCGCTCGAGCTCGACGCGTGAGCCATCCGGCGGCCGCAATCCGGGTCCACTCGCTGCGCAAGTCGTACGGGGAGCAAGAGGCGGTCCGCGGGATCGACTTCGACGTCCGGACCGGCGAGGTGTTCGGGCTGCTCGGCCCCAACGGCGCGGGGAAGACGACGACCGTCGAGATCCTCGAGGGGTATCGCGAGCGCGACGCCGGCGACGTCGAGGTGCTCGGCGTCGATCCGTGGCATGCCGGGACCGCGCACCGCGAGCGGATCGGGGTCGTCCCCCAGCAGTCGGACCTGCCGGCGCTCCTCACCGTGCGCGAGGTCCACTCGATGTTCGCCGGCTACTACGAGCAGCCGCGTGACGTCGACGAGGTGATCGAGCTCGTCGGCCTCGCCGACAAGGCCGGATCGCAGGTGAAGACGCTGTCGGGCGGGCAGAAGAGGCGGCTCGACCTCGGCGTCGCGCTGATCGGCGATCCCGAGCTCGTGTTCCTCGACGAGCCGACGACGGGGTTCGATCCGAGCGCCCGGCGGAGCGCCTGGGAGCTCGTCCGCTCGCTGCGCTCGCTCGGGAAGACGATCGTGCTCACGACGCACTACCTCGACGAGGCGCAGCAGCTGGCCGACCGTGTCGCGGTGATCCGCGAGGGCCAGGTCGTCCGGATAGGGACGCCGCAGGAGCTGATCGGCGTCGCCCCCGAGGTCGAGGTGCGCTACCGCGAGAACGGGCGGGACGTGGTCGTGACGACCTCCGAGCCGACCCGTCTCCTCGCCGAGCTGACGAGCGCGGCGCTCGCCGAAGGTCGCGAGCTCGAGGGGCTCGAGGTCCGGCGCCCGACGCTCGAGGACGTATACCTCGGGCTGGTGGACGAGGAGCCCGTCGAGTGAGCTCCTCCCACGCCGAGCGAAAGAGCGCGCGCGGCGCGGGATCGCGCGGCGGCCTCGCACGCTCGCTCGCCCTGCTCGGGCACGAGGTGCGGATGCAGCAGCTCCTGTTCTGGCGGAACCGCGAGTCGGCGGTGTTCGTCTTCGTGTTCCCGCCGCTGCTGTTCCTCCTGCTCGGCTCCGTGTACAGCGACACGATCGACGGCGAGCGGGCGGTCGACGTGCTGCTGGTCGGGATGCTCGGCTACGGATGCGCGAACACCGCGCTCGCCGGGCTCGCGATCTCGCTCGTCGTGCGTCGCGAGTCGGGGATGCTGAAGCGGCTGCGTGCGACCCCGCTCCCGGCCTGGACCTATCTCTCGGGAGTCGTCCTCTCGACACTCGTCGTGTTCCTGCTGCAGATGGCGGTCACGATCCTGCTCGGCTTCGCCCTCTTCGACGCCGACGCGCCGGTGACGTGGGTCGGGCTCGTCGTCGTCCTCCTCCTCGGCGTCGCGGCGTTCGCGGGGATGGGGTTCGGCGTCGCGTCGCTGATCCGCTCGGACGAAGGTGCCTCGGCAGTGGTCAACCTGATCGTCCTCCCGATGGCGTTCCTCTCGGGCTCGTTCGGCTCGACGAACGACTACCCCGAGGTGCTGCAGAAGATCGCCGAGGTGCTGCCCCTGACGTACCTCCTCCGGCTGACGAAGGAGGCGTACCTGCACGGCGAGTACCTCACGAGCGATCTCACGGCCGTCGCGGTGCTCGCCGCCTGGGGCGCCGGCGGGTACGTCGTCGCCGCGAGACGCTTCGCGTGGCAGCCACGCGAGAAGTGAACGCGGAGGCGCTGCGTGCCGCGCTCGCCGACGCGATCGGCGACCCGGCGCGCGTCTCGACCGGCGACTCGGAGCGCGACCTCCACGCGCGCGACATCACGTTCCACCGGCCGCATCGCCCGGACGTCGTCGTCCACGTGCGCACGACCGACGAGGTCTCGGCCGTGCTCGCGCTCGCAGACGAGGAGCGCGTCCCGGTCACGCCGTTCGCCGCCGGCACCAGCCTCGAAGGTCATGTGATCCCCGTCGCCGGCGGGATCTCGCTCGATCTCACACGGATGGACCGGATCCTTGCGATCTCGCCCGAGGACCTCACCGCGACCGTCCAGCCCGGCGCCACGCGGAGCGTCCTGGAGCGGGCCGCGGCGGAGCACGGGCTGTTCTTTCCCGTCGACCCGGGGGCGGACGCGACGCTCGGCGGGATGGCCGCGACGAATGCGGCGGGGACGACCACGGTGCGCTACGGGAAGATGCGCGCGAACGTGCTCGCACTCGAGGCGGTGCTCGCCGGCGGCCGCGTGATCCGGGCGGGGAGCGGCGCGCCGAAGACGTCCGCGGGGTACGACCTGCTCGGCCTGCTCATCGGCTCCGAGGGCACGCTGGCGGTGATCACGGAGCTGACGCTGCGGCTCTTCGGGATCCCCGAGCACGCGGTGGCGCTGCGGATCGCGTTCCCCGACGTCGCCTCCGCTGCGCGCGCCGCGGTCGGGATCGTCGCGGCGGGCGCGGGCGTCACCCGCGTCGAGCTGCTCGACGGCTGGACCGTCATGGCGATCAACGCGCACGAGGGCACCGCTCTGCCGTCCGTGCCGACGCTGTTCGTCGAGGCCGGCGGGACCGAGCAGTCGGTCGCCTCCGACCTCGAGCTCGTGCGCTCGGTCGCCGACGGCGAGGGCGCAGAGGAGATCGTGGCCGAGCGCGATCCGACGGCGCGGGCCCGGCTCTGGGCCGCCCGCCACGCCGCCGCCTACGCCGCGGCGGCCGCCGCCCCCGGAAAGCTTCCGCGCGCGACGGACGTGTGCGTGCCCCTCTCCGAGCTCGCAGGGGCGGTCGCGCTCGCCCGCGCGGAGGTCGATCGGCGCGGCCTCGTCGCGGGGATCGTCGGACACGCCGGCGACGGCAACGTCCACGTCGCCCTCCACGTCGATCCGGACGACCCGGTCGAGCTCGCGGCCGCGGACGAGCTGGCGGACGTGCTGATCACGGACGCGCTCGCACGCGGCGGGACCTGCACCGGCGAGCACGGCATCGGCCTCGGCAAGCGCGAGGCGCTGGAGCGCGAGCACCCCGACCTGATCCCGCTGATGCGCGGAATCAAGGACGTCTTCGACCCGCACGGGATCATGAATCCCGGGAAGATCCTCAGGCCGTCAGACGTGGGCCTCGGGCACTGACTCGGGCACGGGCGCCCGGGGGACGCGTTCCGGCGGCCCGGGCCGCCATGCCTGCACGACGACTGCGGCGACGACGACCGCGCCGCCCGCCACCGTCGCGGCGCCGGGACGCTCGTCGTAGGCGAGCCACACCCAGAGCGGGCCGAGCACGATCTCGAGCAGCGAGATCACCGCGACCTGCGCGGGCGGGATCAGCCGCGCGCCGACGGTCAGCAGCGCGAGCCCGACGCCCATCTGGCCGACCCCGAGCGCGGCGAGGACGACCCAGTCGTCGCCGGCGACGGAGCCGAGATCGGCGAACGGGAGGCACGCGGCGACGACGAGCACCTGCGAGGCGCACGTCGCGGGCATCATCGAGACCTCGCGCCGGTGCCGCGCGATGACGATCACCGCGGCGAACGAGGCGGTCATCAGGAGCGGCAGGACGATCGCCGCCGCACCAGCCTCGACCGAGCCCGCCGCCATGAGGACGACGCCGGCACCCGCGAGCAGGAGCGAGGCCCACGTGCGGCCGTCGATCCGCTCGCGCAGGAACAGCCAGCCGAGCAGCGCCGCCATCATCGGCGCCGCCGCCTGCATGAAGAGGACGTTCGCGACCGAGGTGTAGTTCAGCGAGAGCAGGAAGACTCCCGACGAGAGGCCGAGGAAGACGGTCATCGCGATCCCCCAGCGGCCCATCGCCGCGAAGGAGCGGATCGTCCGCGAGCGCTCCGTCGCGAGGACGAGGGCGAACAGCGCGAGCGCGGCGAACGCGGCGCGGCCCGCCACCTGCGTCACGGGTGTCGCGTCGAGCTGCCTTTGCGCGAGCCCGGCCGTCGACCAGGCGACCGCGGCGAGCGCGATCGCGAGCTGCCCCTCGCGGGCCCGTCGCTGCTCGAGCCCGGAGCGCGTCACCCGGCCCAGTCAACCACGGCCGCGCGCTCGGGCGGCGCAGTCGTTTCCCCTCGGCGACCACCGGGTACACCGGGCGCATGCACATCTTCACGAAGAGAAACGCACTCCTGGGTTGGATCGTGTACCGCGTGGCGCGGCGACGACTCGAGCACAAGGTCGAATCCGTCTCCGGTCGAAAGCGCCGTCGCGGCCTCATCGCGGGTCTCGGCCTTGCAGCCGCCGGCGGGATCGCGGCGATCGCCTTGTTGGCGCGCCGCGGTCATTCGGAGCCGGCGCACGCGGGCGCCTGAGCGGACGACGGCGGCAGGGACGAAGGGAACGAGATGGGGATCATCGGCTGGATCGTGCTCGGTCTGCTCGCGGGGATGCTCGCGAAGGCGATCTTCCCGGGCGCGCAGAGCCTCGGGATCGTCCTGACCACGCTGCTCGGCATCGGCGGCGCGCTCCTCGGCGGGCTGATCGCCGCGCTCCTCGGGCTCGGCGACCCGATCGACGAGTTCTTCGACCTCAGCACGTGGGTGGCAGCGGTCGTGGGCGCGCTCCTGATCCTCTGGATCGTCTCCGCGATCGGCGGTCGCGGACACCGGAGCCGCCTGGTCTGAGAGGGGACTCCCGGGGCGTCCGACACCGTTCGGGCGCCTCGGGAAACGCTTCTCGGCGGGCGACGCAGCTCAGGCGAGCGCGAGCGCCGCGCGCACGTTCCGCGTGCGCTCGGCGACGAGAAGGGCCGCGACGTGCTGGAGGAGCCGCCAGGCGACGTCCGGGTTGTCGCGGGCGAACTTCCGGAAGTCCCAGAACGCGATCACGTGGCAGCGAAGCCGCGTGACCGCCGTCACGGAGGCGGTGCGGGCGTCCTCGTTGATCAGCGCGAGCTCGCCGAAGTGGCCACCCGGCCCGATTCGCGCGACCTCCTGGCCGTCGACGCTCACGGATCCCTCGCCTTCGGCGACGATGAAGAAGCCGACGCCGCTCATCGTCCCCTCTTCGACGATCGTGACCCCCGGACGGTAGGACCGCTCCTTGACGAGGCGCGCCAGCTGGCGCAGCTGACGCTGGCTCAGCCCGGCGAACAGCTTCACCGCACGGAGCTCGTCGACGACCTCTGACACGCGGGCGATCATAACCCGGTCGCGGGCGACCGCGAAGGCCGTTTTCCGTGGGGCGTGCGACGGGTAAGCACTTCTCCATGGCAGCTCCGGCCGCACGGCGCGACTCGGTCGTCGGACACGCGATGCCGATCTACGTCGGCCTGCTCTTCGCGGTGTTCACGATCGTCGCGATTCTCGTCCTGTACATGCTGCGGCACGTCCTGCTGATCCTGTTCATCAGCATCCTCTTCGCCGCGGCGCTGACCGGTCCGAGCGAGTGGCTCCACGATCGGCTTCGCGTTCCGCGCGGCCTCGCGGCGGTGCTGATCTACGTGCTGGTGTTTGCGGTGCTCGTCGGCATCGGCTGGCTCGTCGTGCCGCCGCTGCTCGGCCAGGTCGCGGATTTCGCCGACCGCGCACCCGAGTACGCCGACCGCTATCGCGGGATCCGCGAGGCGTACGGGAACCTCCGTGCCGACTTCCCGGCCCTGCCCCCCTTCGACGAGCAGGTCTCCCGCCTCGGCAACGCGATTCTCGACCGCGCCGGCGACCGGGCGGCTGCGCTCCCGGCCGACCTGTTCTCGCTGTTCCTCGACCTGCTCAGCGTGTTCGTGATCTCGCTCCTCCTCGTGACGAGCCGCGAGCGGATCCGCGGCTTCGTCCTCTCGCTCGTCCAGCCCGCCCGCCGCGACGAGGTGGCTTCGATCCTCGATCGGACCTGGGCGCGCATCGGCGTCTACCTCAGGGCCAAGGCGATCGTGATGGCGATCGTCGGCGTCCTCATGTATCTCGCGCTGCTCGTCATCGGCGTCCCCTTCGCCGTGCCGCTCGCGATAGTGGTCGCGTTCGGCGAGCTGATCCCGCGGGCAGGGCCGTGGCTCGCGCGCATCCCGCTCCTCGCGATCGCGGCGCTCGACAGCCCCCGCGCCTTCGTCCTGACGCTCATCGCCTCCGTGGTGATCGAGAACCTGAAGGGCTACCTGATCTCGCCGGTGGTGGAGGGCGACCAGCTGGACATCCACCCCCTGCTCGTCTTCGTCGCCGTCCTCGTGGGCGCGAGCCTCGGTGGCGCCGCGGGAGCCTTCGTCGCGGTTCCGGCGGCCGCGATCGTCGACATCGTCATCCGCGAGGTCGTCGTGCCATGGCGCCGGGCGCAGCTGAGCGGAGGAACCGACGGCACGGCCCGTGTCGGCCGGGCGGAACCACGCGTCACGACCGGGCGCGGCGCGTCGGGCGCCTGACTCGGGCTGCGTGCCGTTCGACGACGTCGGGCTCGAACCCGGAGCGGATCTGGCGGATGCGCGAGCGCAGCTCTGCAACCGGCGTCCCCGGGTTGAGGAGCGGGCTCTGCGGGACGTCGCTCAACAGCCTGACGCACGCGACGGCAGCGACGGGATCGAGCGCGAGCGCATCGTCCTCGAGCTCGGCTGCGAGCGCCTCGAGCTCGTCCGCCACCGCGATCAGCCGTCCATCGGCCAGGCGCCCCTCTTCGCGTAGGTCCCGGCGGAGCATCGCCGCGAAGGTCCGGCGCCGTTCCATCGTCGCCTCCCGGCTGGCATACGCCAGCACCTCGGGGATCACGAGCGCGTCGCGCTCCCCGGCGAGCCTCTCGACGAGCTCCCAGCGGAGCACGACGGCTCGCAGGCCGAGCGCGCCGACGGCGAGGCCGCCGAGGAAGAGCGGTAGCGCGAGCTCCGGGTGGACCTGGGTGACGACGACCGCGAGCCCGAGCGCGAGGGCTGCGAGACCGAGGTCTCCGCACTCTTCCTGTCGCAGCGTGCGGAGGCGCTCAGCTGCGTCGTCGACTGCCCTCGCGTACATCACACCTGCTCTCCTCGCGATGCGTTACGAGACCCAACGTTTCCGTAATACCCCCATTGTATTCCGAGACTGGTACGTTCCGCAAATGGCGGTACGTACCCGAGAGGCCGAGGCTCCGGCGCGTGGCCGGCCACGCCGGGCATCGGCGAGCACGGACATCCTCGACGCGGCCCTCGAACTCCTCGCGGAGCGCGGCTTCCAGGCGGCGACGATCGAGGCGATCGCAGCGCGCGCCGGCGTCGGCCGGAACACGATCTACCGCCGCTGGTCGTCGAAGGACGAGCTCATCGCGGACGCCCTCGAGAAGCTGGTCGTCCACATCGACCTCCACGACGGCGACGACGTCCATGCCCTCCTCCTCGAGTGGATCCGCGACTTCGTCCGTGTCTTCGGCGACCCGCTCTACGGCAGGATCCTCCCGGCCGTGCTCGGCGAGCTCCAGGCGAACCCCGCCTTCGCCCGGATGTACGCCGAACGCGTCGTCCGCCCGCGCTACGAGGCGCTCGTGGGGGTCCTCCGCCGAGCCGTCGAAGCGGGAGCCCTGCGACGCGACGCCGATGTCGAGCAGATCGCAGACCTGCTCGCCGCTCCACCGTTCGTGCGCGTTCTCCGCGTCGGCCTGCCGCCGATCGGCGAGCGCTACGCGGAGGACCTGCTCGAGACCATCTGGCGCGGCATCGCCCCCGAGCCGTAGGTCTCGGGACTCGGCCCGGCGGAGTCCTGCAAACTAGCCCCGTCGGCCCCCGTAGCTCAGTGGATAGAGCAGCGGTTTCCTAAACCGCGTGCGCAAGTTCGATTCTTGCCGGGGGCACTTCGTTCGAATGCTCGCCTGGCGGCGTTCGGCTATGGCGAACGTCGCTGGTCGTGGGTGATGCGGCGCGGCACTGTTGCGGGACGACAGCGTCCACAGGAGGGCAGTCTCGTGCGCATCATCGTGGTTGGAGGTGCCGGAACCATCGGCAGGGCCGTGGTCGAGCTCCTCTCGGCTCGACATGACGTGGTCGTGGCCGGAAGACAGTCCGGCGACGTGCAGGTGGACATCAGCTCGCGCGATTCCGTGCTGTCCATGTACGACCGGATCGGGAGCTTCGACGCGCTCGCGTGCGCGGCCGGCGAGGCGCACTTCGGCCCGTTCGCGACCATGACCGAGGAAGAGGTCGCGCTCGGCGTTCACAGCAAGCTCCTCGGGCAGTTGCGCCTCGTCCTCCTCGGTAGATCGCTGATCTCCGAGGGCGGCTCGTTCACGCTCATCTCCGGCTACATCGTCGACGATCCGATCCCCGAGGCGACCAGCTTCGCCGTTGCAAACGGCGGCGTCGAGGGCTTCGTGCGTGCCGCCGCCCTCAGCCTCGAGCGGCGCGTCCGGATCAACGCCGTCAGCCCGGGAATGGCGCAGGACAGCTACGAGCAGTTCGGGCCCTTCAATCCGGGCCGGGCCCCCGTTCCGATGGTGGAGATCGCGTCCGCCTTTCAGCGAAGCATCGAGGGCTGGCGCACCGGAGAGATCATCCGGGCATGGTGACCGGGCCGGTGCCGAGGGAGCGCGTGGCCCGCGGCCCACGACCTCCTCGCTAGTCTTTTTCGATGCCGGCAAGCGTGCACAAGGCGGCGTTGGTACTCGATCTCTTCTCGGTCGAGCGGCCGGATTGGGGGCCGACCGAGGTGGCAGACGAGCTGGGGATCGCCAAGTCCACCGCGCACGCGCTGCTGCGAGAGCTGACCCGCGTCGGGCTGACGGAGCGGCTGCCTTGCGGGCGCTACCGGCTCGGCTGGCGAACGGTGGGGCTCGCGCGGACGAAACTGGCCACGAGCGGGTTCCGCGAGGCGATCGTGCCCACCGCGCGCCGGCTGGCGGCCCACTTCGGCGAGACGGTCCACGTCACGGCATGGGAGCGCGGTCGTGTGCTGTACGTCGCCAGTCAACGCCCGCCCCACGGTGTGGCCGCACCGGAGCAGCCCGTCGGCGCGCGGCTGACGCCGCCGGGCACCGTGCTGCTCGCGGAGCGGGTCGGCGACGCCGGCAGCGGGCTCGAACCCGACGAGCTCGAGCGCACGCGCCGACGCGGTTACGCCGTCGGGGCTCAGCGCGCCCTCGAAGGGGTGGATTGCGCCGCCGCGCCGGTACGCACGAGCGACGGGCCGGCGACG